>CALAMB010000305.1 GCA_937925645.1 uncultured Acidobacteriota bacterium | reverse complement strand
CTCGGCGCGATGGTCACCCCGCCGAGATCCTCTTTTCCCTTCGGTGCGATGGTCACTCCGCCGAGATCCTCCTTCCCCTTCGGCGCGACGGTTACGCCGCTTCCTGCCTCCGGGTGCTCAAGCAAAGGCCGCTTGAGAATCTGGGCCTTGATCAACGCGCCATGGAACGACACTTCCCCTGACTGGGCCTGACCTGGGGGCGCCGTGGCAGCCTCGGCCCCGGCACCGTGGTCCTTTACCGAAGCCACGGCGAAGCGATCCAGAGAGGATAGGGTCTCGGGATTCAGTTGTCCCGTGACTTTCAACCCGTTCAGAGTTTGGAACCGTGTGAGCGCGTCCCTCGTGGCCGGAGAGAACTGCCCGTCTTCCGGCACCACCGCCTGGCCAAAGAATCGGTTCAGCGAGTGCTGGACCTTTCGGTTCAGTTGGGCGGATCCCTCCTCGCCTGGATCGGGCAGACTGAACGGGGAATCGATTCCTCCGATTTTCACGCGCCACCTCCCGCAGCTTATTTCAGTTATTTATCGATCAGAGGGGCTGGAAGTTGCCCTCAAAACGCTCTGCCGCCCGATCAGCTTACGGTCCGCGTTACGGGCTGCTGATGGGAGTAGGCGTTCTCGCCGGCCTCGTGCTCAGATCAAGAACGGGCTCGTCGCCCCGCTCCTTCGCCCGCATCATGATCAGGACGGAACGGACCGCCGGCCATCACTGCCCGGTGATGCGGCGCTGGACGATGGACAGCGCCATCATGATCAGAAAGCTGCTCACCGCCACATACAACCAGGCCTGGCCGGCCAGGCCGGCCACCCCGATCATGCCGCCCGTACCGGCATAGAACAGAATGATATAGGGGATCACGATCCGCCGGTCGCAGCGGAAATCCACGCGGTACACATAGTCCAGCAGCAGCTCGACGATCAGGTAGGCGATCATCAGGCCGACCTGGATGAGATACAGAGCCGGCCGGTTGAGCGTGACGCCCGTGACGAACAGGTAGCCCAGCGGCACGATTGTCCCGATCGTCAGCAAGCCGAGCCAATGCTCGATGGCGGGCTTCCCGCCGAGGCGGGCGACGAACACCGCGATCACCAGGACGTGAATGACGACGGCGACCACCGCCCCGAGCACGTTCAACATCTCGATGGACCCCGTCATGGCATCCGGCCTCCCCGTGAACCCTCGGACCGGGCGCTCGCGCTGGACCGCGCCGATCCTGCGTGGTCGCGTAGCGGCACGACCGTGCTGGTCGCCACCACTACCCAGCCACCGCCTCGTGGTTGATCGCGCTGCCAGAGCCCGGGCTCCATGACGGTTGCGTTCTTCCGCCTGCCGGTGGATCGTGCGCCGACGGCGGTGCTCTCCGATCCGGGTGCACGGCTGATGTATCCAGCTCCGACAGCCGCAATCCTACGGTTTAGTTTGAGCCAATCGCCACTGATATCGTTGCCGCCATGCCGGTGTCGACCGGAAAAAGGGGTCGGTGTCCAGACCGTGAGATTCTGTGGTTGCGCGCGTTACCTGGCCAAATTCAAGCTCAGGCGATGATGGTGTTGCCGGGCAGCTTCTTCCAGTCGTCGAGGAAGCGCTGGATGCCGATGTCAGTGAGCGGGTGCTGGATGAGCTGCTGGAGCACCTTCCACGGCATGGTGGCGACGTCGGCGCCCATGAGCGCCGCCTCGACCACGTGCATGGGATGCCGGATTGAGGCCACCAGCACCTCGGTGGTGAAGCCGTAGTTCTCGTAAATCTCCACGATCTGGCTCACCACCTCCATGCCGGACGCGCCCACGTCGTCCAGCCGGCCCACGAACGGGCTGACGAAGGTGGCGCCGGCCTTGGCGGCCATGAGCGCCTGGAGCGGCGAGAAGATGAGCGTCACGTTCGTCTTGATCCCCTCGCCGGCAAACGTTCGCACCGCCTTCAGCCCCTCCAGCGTCACCGGCACCTTCACCGTGATGTTGTCGGCGATCTTGGCCAGCTCGCGTCCCTCCCGCACCATTCCCTCGGCGTCGAGCGCCACCACCTCGGCGCTGATGGGCCCGGGCACGGCGGCGCAGATCTGCCGCAGCCGGTCGCGGAAATCGCCTTTCTCTTTGGCGATGAGGCTCGGGTTGGTGGTGACGCCGTCGATCAGGCCCATGGACGCGGCCTGGCGGATCTCCTCCAGGTTGGCGGTGTCCAGAAAGAACTTCATGCGTGACTCCTCTCGATCAGAATTCCGTTAACCGTCGCCGCGGACCCGTCCGCGGCGGTCAGTGGGCGGCCGGCTGGTACTCGATCTCCGCCGAGGGCACGCTGCGGTTTCCGTGCCCGTCCACGGCGATGATCCGATACCGCCAGGGACGGCGTGGATCGGCCGCCGCGTCCACGAAGAGCGCGTCAGGCACCGGCGCCGGCGTCACCCGCGTGAAGGCGGAGCCGACGTCCTCCCGGCGTTCCACCAGGTAGCCGGCGGCGTCGGAGTCGGGGACCGGGCTCCAGATCAGCTTGATGCGGCCGTCCTCCACCAGCACCACCGGGTCCGCGGGCGCTTCGGGGGGGAAGACGTCGCGGGTGTCCACCTCGAGCCAGGCCGACGGCGCGCTCAGAACCTCGCCGCCGCCCGTGCGGCGGACAAAGACCAGCGCGTAGGCGTACCGCTGGTCGGGCGCCGCGTCGGCGTCGGTGAACGCGCGCGCCGGCCGGTCGACCTCGCCGGCGGTCTCCACCGGCCCGTCGGGCAACCGGCGCCGGAGCACCCGGCAGGCGTCCCAGGCGGCGGGCGTCGTGCCGTCGAAGTTGCCGGCTGGCTCGTCCCACTGGAGAGCGACGCCGGTCTGAGACGGCGCGGCGGCGGCACCCGGCGGCGGGTCGGCCACGGGCGCGGCGGGGCAGTGCAGCGCGGGCGACGGCGGGCTCCACCGCCCGCGGTCGTTCATGAACCGGATCGATACCACCACCGTGCCTTCGCTCCCGCCGAAGCGTCCGGCCAGGTTGAGGCGCGCCGCGAACCGGCGCTCCCGGAGCTGGGCCGGCAGGGTGGCCTCGTTCCAGTCGGCCACCACCGGCAGCGCGGCGGGGAGCGCGTCAAGCACCGCCCCCGGCGGCGCCAGCACGCCCAGCACCTCCAAGCGGCGGTAGCCCTTGATTTCGGAGCCGTCGGTGTTGGACACGGGGAGCTGGCAGCTCACCACCAGCGTCGCCGCCTCCTGGGCGGCGGTGACGGGCGCCGGCGCCGGCGGCAAATGCTTGAGGGGCGGCTCCGGCGCGCCCACCCGGGCGCAGCCGGACGCGAGCAGCGCCGCGGCGGCCAGGCCCAGGGCCAGGCGCCGGCGGGTGGCGGGGGACGTGGTCGTCGCGCGTCGCATGGGCTGTCCGTGCCTCAGAGGATGTACTTGCTCAGGTCTTCGCTCTCGATGATGCGGGTGAGCATCCGGTCCACGTACTCCAGGGTGATGGTGACCTGCTTGTCGGCCAGATCGGCGCCCTCGAACAGGATCTCGTCCAGCACGCATTCCATGATGGTGTACAGCCGCCGGGCGCCGATGTTGAGCGCGCTCCGGTTCACCTGGGCGGCGTAGTGGGCCACCTGCCGCACCGCTTCGGGCGTGAACTCCAGCGTCACCCCCTCGGTGGCCATGAGCGCCTTGTACTGCTTGAGCAGGGCGTTCTCCGGCTCCACCAGGATCCGGTAGAAGTCCTCCTCGGTCAGGGTGTCCATCTCCACCCGCAGCGGGAAGCGGCCCTGCAGCTCGGGAATCAGGTCGGACGGGGCGCTGACGTGGAAGGCGCCCGCGGCGATGAACAGGATGTGGTCGGTGCGCACCATGCCGTACTTGGTGTGGACCGTGGTGCCTTCGACGATGGGCAGGATGTCGCGCTGGACGCCCTCGCGGCTGACGTCGGGGCCGTGGCCGCCCTCGCGCCCGGCGATCTTGTCGATCTCGTCCAGGAAGAGGATGCCCGAATGCTCCACCCGCCGGATGGCGTCGCGGGCGACCTTCTCCTTGTCGATGAGGCGCCCCTCCTCCTCCTCGACCAGGTAGTCCATGGCCTCGGCCACGGGGAGCTGGCGGCGCTTCTTCTGCCCCCCGAACATGCCGCCCAGCATGTCCTTGACGTTGACGCCCAGCTCTTCGACCCCGGACGAGCTGAAAATCTCCAGCGAGGGGAAGCGGGTCTCCTTCACGTCGATCTCCACCTGGCGGTGGTCCAGCTCGCCGGCGCGGAGCATCTCCCGCATCCGCTCCCGCGACTTGAGAAAGTTGTCGTAGGCGGCCCAATCGCCCGGCTCCTCGAGCCGCGACTTGTGCGGGCGGTGCGGCGGCGCCAGGAGCAGGTCCAGCATCCGCTCCTCGGCCGCGGCGACGGCCTTCTCGGCCACCTCCCGGGCCATCTCGGACTGGACCATGTCCACGGCCAGCTCCACCAGGTCGCGGACCATGGACTCGACGTCGCGCCCCACGTAACCCACCTCGGTGAACTTGGACGCCTCCACCTTGAGGAAGGGGCTGTGGGAGAGCCGGGCCAGGCGCCGGGCGATTTCGGTCTTGCCCACGCCGGTGGGTCCGATGAGGATGATGTTCTTGGGCGCCACTTCTTCGGCCATGTCCGGCGGCAGCTGCTGGCGCCGGACGCGGTTGCGCAGGGCGATGGCCACCGCCCGCTTGGCCTTCTGCTGGCCGACGACGTACTTGTCCAGCTCGGTCACGATCTGGCGGGGAGTGAGGGTGTCCAGGTTGATGGGCTTGTCGGCCATTGCGGGCAGCAGCTTGCGATAGCGGCTCATGCGTGGGGCTCCGCTTCGGGGGTCAGCGTCTCGAGGACCACCCGGTCGTTGGTGTAGATGCACAGGCCCGCGGCGATGCGCATGGCCTCGCGGGCCACCTCCTCGGCGCCCAGCGCGGTGTGGCGATGCAGCGCCAGGGCGGCGGCCTGGGCAAAGGCGCCGCCGGAACCGATCCCCAGCACGCCGTCTTCCGGCTCGATGATGTCGCCGGTGCCCGACAGGAGAAACGCCCGGCGGCCGTCGGTGACGAGCATGAGGGCCTCGAGGTGACGAAGCGACCGGTCGGTGCGCCACTCCTGGGCCAGCTCCACGGCCCCCCGCTCGAGGTTGCCGCCGCACTCGCGGAGCTTCTTCTCAAAGCGGGCGAACAGGGCGAACGCGTCGGCGGTGGAGCCGGCGAACCCGGCCAGGATCCGGCCGTCGAACAGACGGCGGACCTTGCGGGCGGAGTGCTTGACGACGGTGTTCTGGAGGGTCACCTGGCCGTCGCCGGCCAGGACCGTGCGGCCGTCCTTCTGCACGAGCAGAATGGTGGTACCGTGAATGGGCGGCATGGCATGCATGGCGTCTCCGGGCGCGCGGGCGGCCGGGCGGGGCCGCGGCGCGGGATTCAGACCTTCATCAGCTCCTGTTCCTTCCGCTTGACCACCTCGTCGATCTTCTTGATGAACTCGTCGGTGAGCTTCTGGATCCGGTCGAGGCCGCGGCGCTCATCGTCCTCGGTGATCTGCTTGTCTTTCTGGAGCTTCTGGACCTGGTCGCGCTGGGTCTGGCGGATCTGGCGGACGGCCACGCGGTGTTGCTCGGCGGCGGTGGTGACGCTTTTGACCATCTGGCGGCGGCGCTCCTCGGTCAGGGGTGGCACCGGCAGCCGGATGATCTTGCCGTCGTTGCTGGGCGTGATGCCGAGGTCGGAGCTGAGGATGGCCTTCTCGATGGCGGCGATGCCCGACACGTCCCACGGCTGGATGACAATGAGGCTGGGCTCCGGGGTGGAGATCGTGGCCAGCTGGTTCAGCGGGGTCAGGGTGCCGTAGTAGTCCACCCGGATGTGGTCCACCATGTGGGCCGACGCCCGGCCGGTGCGGAGCGACTTGAGCTCCTGCTCGAAGTCGGACAGCGTCTTCTTCATCTTGTCTTCCGACTGCTTCAACACATCGTTCAACATGCCGGTTCCCTTCCTTGGCGTGGATATTGGGGCGGTTACGGACGGTTATTATACGGAAAAGCCGCCGGCCATGCAATCCGTTCCCTTCGGCCGGCTGCCGCCCCGGGACATCCGCCGGCCCGGAGGGTCAGTGCAGGATCGTCTCCAGGCTGGTGGACCAGATGTCGCGCAGGCTGATGACGTCGTCGATCACCAGGGTGTGCCCGTTGAGGTGGATCGAGAACACGTCGCGGGACACCCGGCCGATGAGGGCGCACGGCACGGACCAGCTCGCGGCGACGGCCATGATCCGGTCGACGTGCGCCGCGGGGGCCGACACCACCGCCCGGCTCTGCGACTCGCCGAACAGGATGGCGTCCTCGCGCAGGTCCTGCGCCAGGGTGACCTCCACCGCCATCGTCGGATCGAGGCTGGCGAAGCAGCAGTCGGCCAGGGCCATGGCCAGCCCGCCGTCCGACACGTCGTGGCAGGAAGCAAGCAGTTCCGCCGCGATCAGCTCCCGCACGGCGCCCTGCAGGTCGGCTTCGCGCCGGAGGTCCAGCCGCGGGATGGGTCCCTGCTTCAGGCCGTGGACCAGCTCCAGGTACTCGGTCCCGCCCAGTTCCTCCAGCGTCTCGCCCAGGAGGAGCACCGCGTGGCCGGGCTCCTTGAAGGCGATGTCCATCCGCCGCTCGGCGTCGTCGATGACGCCCAGCATCCCGATGACCGGGGTCGGCATGATCTGCGTGCCCAGCGTCTCGTTGTAGAAGCTGACGTTGCCGCCGGTGATGGGCGTCCCGAAAGTGGCGCACGCCTCGGCGATGCCGTCGATGACTTCGGAGAACGTCCACATCACCTCGGGATCCTCGGGCGAAGGGAAATTCAGGCAGTTGGTCGCCGCCAGCGGCCGGGCGCCGGCGCAGACCAGGTTCCGGCAGGCCTCGGCCACGGCGATCATGGCGCCGCGGCGCGGGTCCAGCCAGGTGTAGCGGCCGTTGCCGTCGGTGGTGACGGCCAACGCCGCCCGGCGGCCCTTGAGCCGCAGCACGGCGGCGTCCGCGCCGGGCAGCAGCGCGGTGTTGGTCCGGACCATGTGGTCGTACTGCCGGTAGATCCAGCGGCGGCTGCACAGGTTGGCCGCCGCCAGCATGTCCTTGAAGGCACGGAACAGCCCGCCCGGCAGCGCCAGCTTGTCCAAATCCAGCCGGTTGACCCGGTCCAGGTAGGCGGGGCGGCGCATGGGGCGCTCGTAGACGGGCGCGTCGTCGGTCAGCGCGGTGTTGGGGATCCGGGCCACCACCCGCCCGCCCTGCTCCACGTGCATGACGCCGTCGGCGATCACCTCGCCGATGACCGCCGCCTCCAGGTCCCACTTGCGGAAGATCTCCAGAATCTCACCCTCGCGGCCCGCCGCCACGGTCATGAGCATCCGCTCCTGCGACTCGCTGAGCATGATCTCGTAGGGGGTCATCCCCTCCTCGCGCTGCGGGACGCGGTCGAGCTCGATGCGGACGCCCACACCGCCGCGCGCCCCCATCTCGCAGGTGGAGCAAGTCAGCCCGGCGGCGCCCATGTCCTGGATGCCCAGCACGGCGCCGGTCTTGAACGCCTCGAGGCACGCCTCGAGGAGCAGCTTCTCCTGAAACGGGTCGCCCACCTGCACGGTGGGCCGCCGCTCCTGCGAGGTCTCGTCGAACTCGGCCGAGGCCATCGTGGCGCCGTGGATGCCGTCGCGGCCGGTCCGGGCGCCCACGTAGATGACCGGGTTGCCCACGCCGCTGGCCTTGCCGTAGAAGATCTGGTCGCGGCGGGCGACGCCGAGGCAGAGCACGTTGACCAGGGGGTTGAGACTGTACGAGTCGTCAAAATACGCCTCGCCGCCCACGGTGGGAATGCCGATGCAATTGCCATAGCCGGCGATCCCGGCCACCACGCCGTCAAGCAGGAAGCGGTTCTTGGCGTCCAGGAGCGGTCCGAACCGGAGCGAGTCGAGGCAGGCGATGGGCCGGGCGCCCATGGTGAAGATGTCCCGGATGATGCCGCCCACGCCGGTGGCGGCGCCCTGGTACGGCTCGATGAACGAGGGGTGGTTGTGCGACTCGATCTTGAACACGGCCGCCTCACCCTCGCCGATGTCCACCACGCCGGCGTTCTCGCCGGGCCCCTGGATCACGCACGGCCCGCGGGTGGGCAGGCGGCGCAGGTGTACCCGCGAGCTCTTGTAGCTGCAGTGCTCCGACCACATGACCGAAAAGATGCCGAGTTCGGTCAGAGTGGGCGTGCGCCCCAGCGTGGCCACGATCCGCTCGTACTCCGCGGCGGTGAGGTTGTGCTCCTCGACCAGGGTGGGGGTGATGGGCTGTTCTTCCATGCGGTTCTTCCTTGATGTCATGGGTCGCGCTCCCGCGGGGCCGGTGCCCGTCACCGCGCCCCGGCGGGGGCCGCCAGCAGGGACTGGAAAATCTTGAGGCCGTCGGCCGAGCCGAGCATCGCCTCGGCCGCCCGCTCCGGGTGGGGCATCATCCCCAGCACGTTCCCCGCCCGGTTGCAGATGCCGGCGATGTGCTCCAATGAGCCGTTGGGGTTGGCGTCCGCGCGGAGCTGGCCCGCCTCGGTGCAATAGCGGAAGACGATCTGGTCATGGGCTTTCAGCTCGGCCAGCGTCGCCGCGTCGGCGAAGTAGTTGCCGTCGTGATGGGCCACCGGGATGCTGAGCACCTCGCCCGGCGCGCACAGTCCGGTGAAGGGGGTGC
>CALAMB010000304.1 GCA_937925645.1 uncultured Acidobacteriota bacterium | reverse complement strand
CCACCGAGATCTACACTCTTTCCCTACACGACGCTCTTCCGATCTCGGAGGTGGAGTTCGTCTGGCAGGGCGGGGAGCCGACCCTGCTGGGCATCGACTTCTTCCGGCGCGTCGTGGAAATCCAGCAGCGTTTCGTGAAGCGGAAGCGGATCACGAACTCGCTCCAGACCAACGGGACCCTGCTCACCGATCAGTGGTGCACCTTTCTCCGAAAACACGGCTTCACGGTGGGGCTCAGCCTCGATGGCCCGCGGGAGATCCACGACCGCTACCGCCGGGACCGGGCGGGCCGCGGCACCTTCGACGCGGTGATGCGGGGGCTGGGGCTGCTGAAGCAGCACGGGGTCGCGTACAACGTCCTGGCGTGTGTGGCCCGGGAGACGGCCCGGCAGCCGCTGGCGGTCTACCGCTTCCTGCGGGACCAGGGCGTGGAGTTCATCCAGTTCACCCCGGTGGTGGAGCGTCCGGCCGACGCCGTGACCGCCGCGCAGGGGCTCCGGCTGGCGGGGTTCGCCTCGCCGGGAGCGGCCGACGGGCCGGCGGCGGTCACCCTCTGGTCCGTCCTGCCGGAGGAGTACGGCGACTTCCTGATCGCCGTGTACGAGGAGTGGGTCCGCCACGATGTGGGCGCCGTCTTCGTGATGAACTTCGAGTGGGCGCTGAACGCCTGGATCGGCAACCCGTCGCCCGTCTGCGTCCACGCGACGCAGTGCGGCCGCGCGCTGGCGGTGGAGCACAACGGCGACGTCTACGCCTGTGACCACGGGGTGTACCCGCAGCTCAAGCTCGGCAACGTCCGGGCCGACCGCCTCGCCGACCTGGCGGAACGCTCCCGCCGGTCAGGGTTCGGGGTGACGAAGGAGACCGCACTGCCGCTCCAGTGCCGGGAGTGCGAGGTCCTGGCGGCGTGCCGGGGCGGATGCCCCAAGCACCGCTTCGCCGAATCCGGCCGCGGCGAGCCCGGGCTGCACTACCTCTGCGCGGGGTACCAAAAGTTCTTCCGCCACATCCGCAAGTACCTGCGGGCCATGGCGCAGCTCCTGGAACACGGGTACCCGGCCGCCATGGTGATGCAGGCGCTGGACCAACCGCTGCTTCTCCAGGCCGCCCCGGATCCGCCCCCGGACGGTTTTTAAACGGGGCGCGCCGAAAAGGCGTCAATGATCTCCGGGTGACTCGGCGGCGACGGGCGAGCGGGCGGCTTCACCTGTTTACAGCGTTTGAGGCTCGGTTCACTTGTTTGAATCGCTTGAAGCCCGGTTCACCTGTTTGAAACACCTGAAGCTCAGTTCGCCTGTTTGAAGCGTTTGAATCTCTGCCGGCGGCGACTGTCCCGATCCCGGGCAATCGGCAGAAACATGGCGCACCCGGAGGGGTTCGAATCTCCGACCCTTAGTTCCGAAAACTGAGCGTCCGATCGGATCATCACGATATCGAACGACCAACAACACGATCATACCGCCAAGGTTTTGGATTCAGCTGTTTCGGTGTTTTTCCCCGACCAGTGCTGGAAACGGTTCAACACCGCCTGAAATCAGGTTGTTTTGGGATTGAGTGTGACACCGCGAACCGCCGGTCGTCAGGTCGGCGCCGCTCGAGGCGTCCACCAGGTGACCGCCGCTGCCATAAATCTGGACCCGGTCGCCGCTGACCGTGTTGAGGATCCAGCCGGTGATGACGGCAGAGAGGCCGGTGGAGGCGGCTCCCACGGCGGTGCCTCGGGGGGCGGTCGCCGGCGGTGACCTCCGTCTCATCCCCACCGGCGTGAGACATTCGAGAACCAGAACAGCTAAGGGCCCAAATCAACGGCTGTTTTCATGTTCCATCGAAACCACGCGCGCACCCGGGAGAACCCGGATTGCCGGCCTGGGCCCGGGAATACTCCGGTTGTGAGCCCGCGTCTCGAATACGATCTGGCTGAATCTCCCCGGAACCTGTTGGCCAGCGTACGCCTGAATCTCCTCAAAACCTCATTGACTCCCCGGGAACCTGCCGATACCATCGGGGCAGGCATCGCGACAATTGAGCACGACCCGGTTTGCCGCAAACACAAGGGGAACGCCGGCCGCCGCCGAAACCATCGGCGCGGCATCGGGCGCGCACCGCGAACGTCCCCCCGGCGGCCCCGCGGCGTCGGGTCGATGGTAACGATCTGTTTCCAGAGGAAAACCGTCATGCCCCATCAGCCGATCTACTACCCTGAGGATCGCCTGCCGATCCGGAAGCTCATCCCCATGGGCATCCAGCACGTGGTGGCCATGTTCGGCGCCACGGTGCTGGCGCCGATTCTGATGGGTTTTAATCCCCAGGTGGCCGTGTTCTTCTCGGGCATCGGCACCCTGTTGTTTCTGGCCTTCACCCGGTTCAAGGTCCCCAGTTACCTCGGCTCCAGCTTCGCTTTCATCGGGCCGGTGCTGGCGGTCACGGCCGGCGCCCCGGATCGCATCTCCGAGGCGCTCTTCGGCATCGCCGGCGCCGCGGTGCTCTACGCCCTGGCGGGAGCGGCCACGATCCGCTGGGGGGCCGGCTGGATCGACCGGCTGATGCCGCCGCTGGTCACCGGGACGGTGGTCGCCATCATCGGGCTCAACCTCTCCGCGTCGTCCATTGCCAACATGGTCAACGGGACGTTCACCATCAGCACCACCGGTGACTTGAAGAACCTGGCCATCGCTCTGGTCACGTTCTTCACCGCGGCCCTGGTCTCCATCTTCCTGCGGGGTTTCGTCCGCCTGCTGCCCATCCTGATCGGCGTGGTCACCGGCTATCTCACGGCCGCCGTCCTGGGAATGCTCGACCCCAGTGCGCTGGCGGCCATCGGTTCCGCCGCCTGGATCGGCCTGCCGCAATTCCAGACGCCCAGTGTCAGCTGGCACGCCCTGCTGGTCATCGCTCCGGTGTTTGTGGTGCTGGTGGCGGAAAACAAGGGGCACATCTCCGCCATCTCCGGTTTCATGGGGCGCGATCTCAACCCGCACCTCGGCCGGGCTTTCCTGGGGGATGCCGTGGCCACGTTCGTGTCGGCCATGGGGGGCGGCACCCCGCAGACAACCTACGCCGAGAACATGGGCGTGATGGCCATCACCAAGGTGTTCGCCATCGGCAACTTCGTCGTCGCGTCCATCGTGGCCATCCTGATGGGGCTCTGCCCGAAGTTCGGGGCGGTCATCCAGTCGATCCCCAACCCCGTCCTGGGGGGAGTCACGCTGATCCTGTACGGGATGATCGTGCTGATGGGAGTCAAGATCTGGGTGGACGCGAAGGTGGATTTCGCCGACCACCGGAACCTGGTGGTGGCCGGCGCCTCCCTGATCGTCGCCTCCGGATTGGGCACCCGGGGCCTGACGGTCTACGGACTGAACCTGGCGGGCATCGCCCTCGGCACTCTTCTGGCGGTGGTGCTCTATCTGGCGTTGCACTTCAAACAGGATCCCGGGGAAGCGTCCCCGCAACCGGAACACTGATCGTGCGCCGACGCGCCTGACGGCTCAATCCCGGCGGTCCGGCGCGGGCTGCGGGAAGGGAGTCTCCTTGGGACCCGGCAGGACGACGGAGCATTTCGCCGGCGCGCTGCCCACTTCGCGGGGCGCCCGGGCGGAGGCCTCGTGGAGGGCCAGGGCCACTTTTTCCGCGGTCACGGGCATGGAAGTGATGCGCACCCCCACGGCGTTTTCCACCGCGTTGGCCACCATGGGCGCCGCGGGGATCATGGTGTGCTCCCCCACGCCGCGGGCGCCGAACGGCCCGTCGGGTTGGGGAGTTTCCACGATGATGGGGATGATCTCGCCGGGGATGTCGAGCGCCGTGGGAATCTTGTAATCGGTGAAGTTCGGGTTGAGTAGCCGGCCGGCCGGGTCGAAGCGCATGTCCTCGTACAGGACCGTGGCCAGGCCCTGGACCAGCCCGCCGATCACCTGGGCGTTCACGAGATCGGGATTGATCGCCTTGCCGGCATCCACCGCCAGGACCGCCCGCCGCACGTCCAGCTTGCCGGTCTCCCGGTCCACTTCCACCTCCACGGCGGCGGCGCCCACGGTGTAGTGGACGTTGGGGTGCCCGCCCTGGCTGGTCTCGGGGTCGCTCTTGGCCGAGGTGAACTCGGGCATGAACATGCCGCTGGCCTGCACCGGCCCGCCCTTGTAGGAGCCGTCGGCGGTCTGGATGCCCTGGATGACGAAGTCCCGCAACGGGAGGGCGAACGCCGGCGCGGTCCGGCTTCGGACCGTTTCGTCTTCGAGGTACAGGCCGTCCTTGTCCAGTCCGTGAACCCGGTGGACGGTCTCGAAGATCTGCTCGCGGGCGGCCTCCGCGGCCCGCTTGACGGCGTTGCCGCATCCCCAGGTGACGTGGGACCCCACCGTCTGCCACTCGTAGGCGTTCCGGTCGGTGTCCGGCGTCTCCACCCGGATCCTGGCCACGGGCACCGCGAGGATCTCCGCGGCGATCTGGGCCATGACCGTCAGGTAGCCCTGGCCGATCTCCATGCCGGAGACCATGATGTTCAGGCTGCCGTCCTCGTTGAACTTGAGGAACGCCGCCGAGGCCGCGTTGGGGGGCATCGCGGGAGCTTTCCAGAAGAGCGAAAACCCTTTCCCCGCCGCCTTGCGCGGATCGTCCGGCACGGCCTTTTCCCCCCACCGGATTGCTTCCGCCGCCTTGTCGATCGCTTCGATCAGCCCCGACGGGTTCATCCCGGCGCCGTAGGCCAGGACGTCCCCTTCCCGGATGGCGTTCTTTCGCCGGAACGCCACGGAGTCCATGCCGATCATCCGCGCCACGCGGTCGATGTGAGATTCCAGGCCGAAGTGGAACTCGGAATAGCCGAACCCGCGGTACGGACCGCCGGGCGGCAGGTTGGTGTAGACGCACAGCGAGTCGATCCGGATGTTGGGGATGCGGTATGGACCGGTGGCCGAAAGGCCCACGGCGTTCACCACGTTGGCGCCGTACTCCACGTAGGCGCCGGCGTCCCAGTAGAGCGCGTGATCCAGGGCGGTGATGGTCCCGTCCTTCTGCACCCCCAGCTTGACGCGGGCCTTCACGCCCTGGCGCTGGTAGGTGTTGTAGAACTCCTGCTCCCGCGTCCAGCGCACCTTGACCGGATACCCTTTCACGGCCACGGCCAGCGCCGCGCCGAGGATCTCCATGGACACGCCCGCCTTGCCGCCGAAGCCGCCGCCGACGTAGGGGGTGATGACGCGGATATCCTTGTGCGTCAGTCCCAGGGGCGCCAGCGACTCGGCGAAGAGATTGCGCTGGGTGAAAGGGGACTGCGAGGCGGACCACAGGGTGAGGCGCCCGGAGTGGTCGTACAGCCCGACGATGACGTGGGTCTCGATGGCGCAATGGGCGTAGCGGGGCACGGTGTAGGTGTCCTCCAGCACGACGTCCGCCGCGGCGAAGGCCGCGGCCGTGTCGCCGCGCCGGGTCTTCCGCCAGTGGGCGATGTTGGTCCCGCCCTGCGGGAAGAACCAGGGCACGCGGGGATAGTCGGCCAGGTCCGGGTGCAGGCGGGGCGCCGTCTCCTCCAGCGCCGCCAGCGGCTCGAACACCGCCGGCAGGTCTTCGTACTCCACCCGCACCAGGCGGGCCGCCCGGCGGGCCGTCCGGGGATCCCGCGCCACCACCGCCGCCACCTGCTCGCCGACGAAGCGGACGCGGTCCTGGGCGAAGATGTGGCGGTCCTTCATGTACAGGCCGAACCGGTAGGGAAAATCCTTGCCCGTGACCACCCGGACGACACCGGGCACCTGCTCGGCCGCCGACGTGTCGATGCGCACGATCCGGGCGTGGGCCCGGGGGCTCTCCACGATCTCGGCATGCAGCAGGTTGGGGCCGAAGTCCAGGTCGTCCACGAATTTGGCTGTGGCCGTCACCTTCTCGAGCCCGTCGATCCGCGTCACCGATTCACCCACATAGCGCATGTCCGACCTCCGTCAGAAGACCCGAATCTTGAAAATTGTCACTCACTCCGATCCGTCATTCACCGCAGAGATGCAGAGGCGCCGAGCAATCCATTATTGATTGAATTGAAAACAGGATAAATATCTCCTCTGCGTCTCCGCGCCTCCGCGGTGAATCTTGTCCCGCCGATCATTTCTTCTCCGGCTGACCGGCGGCGACGACGGCGTCCAGGATGGGCGTGTAGCCGGTGCACCGGCACAGGTGTCCGTCCAGGGCTTCCTGCACGGCCGCGCGGTCCGGGGCAGGGTTGCGCTGCAGCAGCTCCGTGGCGGCCACGACGATGCCCGGGGCGCAGTAGCCGCACTGGAAGCTGTTGTGTTCCACGAAGGACTGCTGGAGTTTCGAGAGACCCCCGTGGTTCAGGCCTTCCACCGTCACCACGCCGCGGCCGTCCGCCTCCACCGCCAGGATCAGGCAGCTCCGGACCGGCAACCCGTCCAGGAGCACGGTGCAGGCGCCGCACTCGCCGCGCTCGCACCCCACCTTCGGGCTCTTGACGCCGAGGCGCTCCCGCAGGACATCCAGCAGGATCTCCCACGGCTCCACATCCAGCGTCCGCGCTTCGCCGTTGAGCGAAAATTGAATCGTCTTCTTCATGTTTATCGCCTCAATCCGACAGTGACCACGAAATACACGAAATACACGAAAGGCATTTCAATCCTGGATTCATTGCCCAAATCGGCATCGGTATCGGGGTCGCAATCGACCATCGATTCGCGGATCGATTCCGGCCATCGATACCGATTTCGATACCGATAACGATACCGATACCGATCCCGATTTCGGTCCGGATATCCCTTTGGTGTATTTCGTGTATTTCGTGGTTCAAATTAGTCTATCTCCATAGGCGGGGCCACGGCCCGCCAGCCGGTCGTCCGCCGCCCGGAGGGCCCGCTCCAGCATGACCGCCGTCGCCAGGCGGCGGTATTCCTTCGTCGCCCGCACGTCGGTGATGGGCGCGATCTCCTCGGACAGAAGACTCCTGGCTTCATCGATCAGGGCGTCCGTGAGCGGCCGGCCCGCCAGAAGCGCCTCGAGCTTCCCGGCCCGGAAGGGCTTGGCCGCCAGGGCGCCGAACGCGACGCGCCGGACATGGCCGGGCAGCGACAGGACCGCCACCGAGGCCTGGGCGAGATCCTCCCCGCGATAGCGCCCCAGCTTGATGTAGGCGGCGCCGTGGGGTTCCGCCGGCAGGGGGATCCGGACCGCCGTGACCAGTTCGTCGGCGGCGCGCGCCGTGCGGCGCTTCTCGATGAACCAGTCGGTGACGGGGACGCGGCGCAGCCCGCCGGGACCGGCCAACTCCACCTCCGCCTCCAGGACCAGCAGGGGCGGACCGCCGTCGCAGCAGGGGACGGCCGAGCAGATGTTGCCCGCCAGCGTGGCGCGGTTGCGCAGTCCGCACGATCCCACCCGCCCCGCCGCTTCCGCCAGGACAGGAAGGAGGCGGACCACTTCGGCGTGTCGGTGGATGACGTTGAACGGCACGGCGGCGCCGATGCGCAGGCAGCCGTCGGCGCGGGTGATGGCGCACAGTTCGGAAATGGATTTGATGTCCACGACCACCGCCGGCGCGACGATCTCGTCGCGCAGCCATCCCACCAGGTCGGTCCCGCCGGCCAGGACTGCAGCGTCGGCGCCGTGCCGCGAGAGCACGGCCACCGCCTCGTCCACCGTCTCCGGCTTCACGTACTCGAAATCATGCAGGATGGGCATACTCGCTCCTCGTTACCACGAAATACACAAAATACACGAACTGGTTTCAATCATGGAGATCACTTCATGCACCGCCAATTATAATTGCTCAAAGGATGATCCGTTCGACGGTGGCTTTGGGGTAATGGCCGAAGTTGACCAGCAATCCGAGACGCAATTTGCTCGTGCGAAGATAGTTGAACACCTGGGCGCGGAGTTGGTCATTGATCTCTTTGACCGCTTTCAACTCGACGATGATCTTCCCATAACACACCAGGTCCGGCTTGAACGTCTGTCTCAGCGCTTTTTGTTTATAGATCAGGCTCAGCTCTTTCTGTGATTCGAATGGGATCTTTCGTTCCGTCAACTCCCGCTCCATGCACTCCTGGTAAACGGATTCCAGAAAACCGCAGCCCATCTCCCGATAGACCTCGAACACAGCTCCTTGGATCGCATAAACTTCATCGCGGTATAGCAGCGTGTCATATGCCCCCTCCGGCTCGTGCACTTCAAGAAAACCGCGCCACTCGTCCGGCCACGTCACGTCGGTTCCCTCCATCACACCATCCTCCGGATCACTGTGTCAATTCCGCCCGATCAACTTGCCAACCGCTGGACCCCTTTCGTGTGTTTCGTGTATTTCGTGGTTCACTGTGGTGGCAGCAGGGCGACGATGCGGCACATGGACGACTCCAGCTCAATGCCGCGCAGCGGGAAGCAGCCGATCCACACCCGCTGGTTGCTGACCCGGTCGATCTCGCCGCCCAGGTTCTCGGCGTGCACCAGTTTCTTCGGGAAGAGTTTCAGGTGCATCACCTGGTAGTAGACGTCGGGCGGGAACATCTCGTCCCACGCCTGGCCGTGGTCCTGCTTCAGCTTGGCCTCCGCCTCCAGGAAGCGGGCGGGGTGCCAGTTCCGGATGATGGTGTTCATGGGGTGATCCGCCGAGCCGCAGTCCACGCCGATCCACTTCAGCTCCATGTCCAGCGCCCACTCGTGGAATCCCGGCCCCGGACCGGGGTGTTTGACGAAGTAGCGCAGCTCGTCGGCCTCGGGCTGGTCCCAGGCGTAGCGGTGGTAACCGGTGTTGATGATCAGGATGTCGCCCTTTTGCACCGCCACTTTCCGGGTGATCATCTCGGGACTGTACAGGCTGTAGTCCGACACCTCGTCCGAGATGTCGGCCACGGCGCCCGGGCCCACCCATTCCTCCATGGGCACGTCCCCGATGGGGCGCCCGCTGGGATGGAAGTGCACCTCGCCATCCATGTGGGTGCCCACATGATTGCTGGTGGTGATGATCTGGCCGTTGGCGCCCTGCCCCATGTGGGCCCCGGCGATACGCTTGAAGTACTGGATCCCCAGGGGCATGTAGCTGGGCCAGGGCGGCGTGTGCACGCTCAGCCGCTGGGTCAGGTCCACCATCCGCACCCCGCTCATGAACTGCAAGAACTTGTCATTTTGCATGGTTCCTCCAGGATATGACCACGAAATACACGAAATACACAAAAGGGTTTCAAGGTCCAAATCGGAATCGTTTTCGGCATCAGGTTAAATGACCGAGCGCGATCGGAATCAGATTCTCGATCCCGATGCCGACCTCGATTCGGATTCCCCAAACCCTTTTGTGTATTTCGTGTATTTCGTGGTTTCATTGATTTAGTGTTTCCGCGAAGGCCTCGAACGCTCTCCGGAACGGCTCCATGGGTGCGGTCAGGACCCCCGCGCCCACCTGCCCGACGCCGGCGTCCCGGTGGGCGACGCCGGTGTCGATGAATGGGAGAATCCCCGTCGAGACCACCTTCACGGCGTCGATCCCCACCGGCGTCCCGCGGAAGTTGAGTCCGGGGATCTGCCAGGCGGTGTGCTCGGTCTCGGTGATCTCGTACATCTGCAGGGTGTACTGCGCGGCGTCGGCGGCGCTCCCCCCGACGAACTGCACGATGGCCGGGGCCGCGGCGATGGCGAATCCGCCGAGGCTGCCCGTCTCGGTGATGGCGCTGTCACCGATGTCCGGATTGGCATCGGCCTTGGAAAAGCCGGGGAAATAGAGGGCGTCGGGCACCGGGGCCGGCCCCGTGAACCATCGCCCGCCCGTGCCCGCGAGCTTCACTCCGAACTCGGTGCCGTTGCGCGCCATGACCGTCACGAGGCTGCAGCCGGGGATTCCCGCCAGGGGATCCAGCAGCGCCTTGCAGGCGGCCATGGAGAGGTTGAGGAAAAAATGGTCGTTGCCGCCGATGAACTCGAGCACCGCGGCCGCCGTGCCAGGGTCGGGGGCCGTGCGCACCACCGCCGGCGCCAGCGTCCGGTACAGGAGCGAGGTGGCCGCCCGGTTGCGGTTGTGGACCTCGTCCCCCATGTGGAGGGCCTGGGCGATGACGGCCTTGAGGTCGATCCGGCCCAGGTGCTCGACGGCCTGCCGCAGGGCGGGATAGAGCGTCTCCTCCATCCACTTCAGGCGGCGGATGACGTCCTCGCCATAGGCCCCGTAGCGGAGGACCTTGCCGAGCCCCTCGTTCTGCGTCGTGAAGGCGAGGTTGCCGAAGGTCTCGTTGCGGATGACGAACACCGGCATGGACCACGACACCACGCCGGCCATGGGCCCGACGGCGCCGTGCTCGTGGCAGGGGGCGAAAGAAACCTTGCCCGCGGCGGCCAGTCTTTCCGCGTCGGCGGGCGTGGCGGCCATCCCCTCGTAGATCAGGGCGCCCAGGACGGCGCCGCGCATGGGGCCGCACATCCGCGCCCAGTCCACCGGCGGACCGGCGTGGAGCAGAAGATCCCGCCGCATCCCGGGGATGACCTCCCCGGCCCGGCCCATCCCCACGACGAAGGGGGCCCCCGCGAGAAAACGCTTCGCCGCTTCGGCGTTGGCGGTCCGGATCGCCCCGGCGTGCGCCCGGACGCGTTCCATCAGACCGGGCGCGATCTCGGCCGGCGGACGCCACTCCACGTGGACCGCCTCCCCGCCCGCCTGCCGGATGCCGGTGGCGAAGCTCTCCAGGCCGATGTTGATCACCTTCAATCCGTCACCAAACAAGTCCTCGATAGGCATCGGTACTCCTGCTATTTACCGCAGAGGCGCTGAGACGCAGAGGAGACGCAGACGCCCTGGTTGTCAGCAGACAGATCAGTTGGATTTCTTCGCGTCTGTGCGTCTCTGCGGTGAATGATCTCCACGGACATCTTCAGACCTCGCTCATCGTTGCCGGCACGCGCAGACGGCCCCCGCCAGGAGCGACGCGGCGGCGTTGGAGGGCATGACCCGGGCCCCGGCCTCCGTCAAGGCGCGCTCCACCCGGGAGCGGTTCTGGGGATCGCGGTCGGTGCCCGTCACCGAGCAGACGACGCAAACCTTCCCGGCGGCGTCCCGAACCAGCGGCGCCAACTCCCCGGCCGGATCGGGATGGGACCCGAAGCCCAGCACCACGTCCAGCAGGATCACCGCGGTCTCGGGATCGCGGAGTTCATCGGCCATCCGCCGCTGGCGCAGGTCGTAGTCGATCATGGGGTGCGGGCGCCCGACGGTGAACGCGTCCTCGCCCAGGTCCACCAGGGTGTTCTCCCGGCTGTGGAGGGGGTCGTCCAGCGCCCGGGCGTCGCCCGCTGGCGCGTTGGACCAGAGGGCGGAGAGCTTCCCCCGAAGGATGACCTGGGCTTCGGAACAGAACGTGCCCCCGCTGAAGAGGCCGCGCAGGTACCGCCGCCCGGGGGCCAGCCCCGCCGCCAGCGGGTCCGCTTCCGCCAGGAGGGTGGCATCGCGCGCATCCAGCTCCCGGCGGACGCATCCCGCCGCTTCGGCAGCGGCGGCGGCCCCATCCCGGGCGATGCGCGCCGCCACGAGGGCGGCCTCCTCCAGGGTGGCGGCGGCGTGGGTCGAAAAGACGCCCGCCCCGTCGGGCGGCGCGCCCAGAAAAATCGAGACCACGGGCTTGGAGATCGTCCGGCAGGTCTCGGCGACGCGCTCCATCACCGACGGGTGGGGCGGCTTGGACACCAGCAGGATCACGGCGGTCGCCGGATCGCCGGCCAGCGCCTGGAGCGCCTCGACGAACATGATGCCGCCCACCGCCTCCTTCACGTCGCGCCCGCCCGTCCCCAGGGCCTGGGAGATCCCCGCCCCCGCGTTGGACACGATGACCGAGACCTCCTGCAGCCCGGTTCCCGCCGCGGCGACGATCCCCACCGCGCCCCGCTCCACGGCGTTGGCGAAACCCAGGGGGACGCCGTTGAGGATGGCCGTCCCGCAGTCGGGCCCCATGACCAGCAGCCCCCGATCGCGCGCGGCGCGCTTCAGGGCGATTTCCGATTCCAGCGTCACGTTGTCGGAAAACAGCATGACGTGCAATCCCCGGTCAAGGGCGTTCCACGCCTCGGCGGCCGCGTAGCGCCCCGCCACGGAAATCAGGGCGAGCTGGCTCCCGGGCTGCGCCCTGAGCGCCCCATCGAGGCTCCGGACGGAAAATCCCGCCGCCTGGTCGGCGGTCTTGCCTTTCCGTTCCGCCAGCAGCCGCTCGGCCGCGTCCAGGGCCCGGGCGGCCGTCTCCCCGTCGGCCGCCTTAACCGCCAGCAGGAGATCGGTTTCCCCCGCCGCCGCGAGCTCCGCGCACAGCAGCCCCGACGCCTCCAGGATGGCGAGATTTTCCCGGGTGCCCATGATCACCGCGGCATCCTGCACCCCCGCCAGGCCGGTCAGGTCCCGCCCGACCAGCATGAGGGTCACGGAATCAAAATACTCACCCGGCTTGATTTTCCCTTTGATGATCATCCTTCAGTCCTTATTCCCGTTTTCCAACGCCGTCACCAGCCCGGCCGCCAGATCCGCGCCGGACGTCGCCCCGACGGCGAACAGCCGGGCCGCGGCAATTTCCACCGCGCCGGACGAACCGTCGAGCAGGGCACGGACCACGTGCTCCAACCGCTCGAACACGCGCCCGTCCCGCGCCTCGCGCAGGAAAGTCGCCACGAACGGATTGCCGGCGGCGCGGCACTCGGCGTACACCGCATCGATGCGGGCTGCCCGAGGGATCCCCCACCAGCTTTCCCGCAAGCGCCAGCCGTGGAGCATGCCCGCGATGAAATCGTCCCCCGCGGGAGTGAGCCCCCGGCCGGCGCCGTGCAGGAGTCGGGCGCCGGCGGCCGGGTCGTCGCCCAGGAGGAGGGCCTTCCCCTCGATGAGGCGGACCATCAGTTCCCGGTCGAAAGCCGACACCATGGCTTTTCGCGGAGCTCCGTCCATCCATCGGGCCAGACTGCCGTCGGGAGCGTGCCGGCGCATGAACGCCTTCAAAGACCCGATTCCCGCCGCCAGGCGGCTCGCCTCGGGAACGCCCCAAACGGGGCGGCTGTGGTACACGTCGCCCGCCGTGAAGGAGTAGCGGCGGTCGGCTATTTCCAGCCGGCCGCCGCCCACCGTCAGCCGGGGCGTCTCGCCGCCGGGGAGCCGCTCCATCACCACCGCGTGGGGGCCGGCTCCGGTCTCGGGGGGCACCACCGAGACCAGGTCCGCCCCGTCGTAGAAATTGACGGATCGGGGAAACCGGGAGTGGAAGATCCAACTCCCCTCCCCGACCCCGTCGCCGAGGCGGATCCGCGTCATGCCGGGTAAAAGATCATGCCGTAGAAGCTGTCGTAATCCGTCCGCCGGACC
>CALAMB010000303.1 GCA_937925645.1 uncultured Acidobacteriota bacterium | reverse complement strand
TGTCATCCTGATGCAGAACATCACGCTGATCCGGCATTTTCAGGCGATCCCGCGCATTCTGCTTTCGGACAGCCTGTACAGCGGCTCTCAGGAAATCCGTCGGTTGGCGTATGATATGGTCCGGTCCGTGCATGCCAGAATCGCCAAGATCGTCGTCGAAGGCCAGATCCACGGCCAGATCCGTGCAGAATTGAATCCGCATGATGTGGCCGTCCTGTTCTGGGGGATCATGCCCCCGACAGCGATCCTGTGGATACTGAGCAATGAGCGGTTCGATGTGAACCGCCACGTGGAGCAGGCGTGGGAGCTGTTCCGACGGGCGATTGCCACCGGATGAAAAAGTAACACGACAGGCAGGAGTCAGATATGTTTTGTCATGCCGCACGCGTATCCGCTCTGTGGGGGGTGGCTGTTTTGATTGCCCTGTCCTGGGGTTGTGGTTCGGAAAAACCCGGCACCGTTCGCGTATCGGGCAATATCGAGGTCACCGATGCCGACGTGGGCTTCAAGATCTCCGGCCGGGTTCTGGAACGGGCCGTGTCGGAGGGCGACCTCGTCACGGCCGGCCAGCTGGTCGCCCGCCTGGAGGACGCAGACATTCGGCAGGAGGTGGCCGTACGGAAAGCGGAGGTGCTGGCCGCCCACGCTCAACTGTCGGAGCTGGAGGCCGGGTCCCGACCGGAAGTCGTGGCCCAGGCGGAAGCCGCGGTCCAACGGGCGGCGGCCCGGGTGAGGGAGTTGCAGACCGGCAGCCGTCCGCAGGAGATCGCCACGGCTGAAGCGGCCGTGGCCAGTGCCGCCGCCGACTTTGAACGGATCCGGCAAGACTATGAGCGGCAGCGGACGCTCTTCCAGAAAGACGTCATCGCCGAACGGGAATTCCAGGCCTACCAGTCGTCACACGACATGGCCCAAGCCCGGCTCCGCGAGGCGGAGGAGCGCCTGAGCCTGGTGCGGGAAGGCCCGCGCGACGAACAGGTCGAGCAGGCCCAGGCCGCGCTGAAGGAAGCCGATGAGCGCCTGCGGGAAATCCGGAACGGCCCCCGCGTGGAAACCATCGAGCAGGCTCGGGCCCGGCTGCAGCAGACGCGGGAGGCGCTGCAACTGTCCGAGACCCGCCTGGGATATGCCTCGATCGTCGCCCCGCTGTCCGGCGTGGTGCTCACGGACAGCATCGAGGCCGGCGAGTTCGTGGCGCCCGGCACGCCCGTGGTGACCGTGGGCGACCTGCATCACGTCTGGCTTCGCGGGTATGTCGACGAGACCGACCTGGGCCGGGTCAAGGTGGGGCAGGCGGTTCAGGTCACCACGGACACCTATCCGGACAAGGTGTTCCGGGGTCGGATCACCTTCATCGCCTCCGAGGCCGAATTCACGCCGCGCAGCGTTCAAACCACGAAAGAGCGCGTGAAACTGGTGTACCGGATCAAGGTGGATATCCCCAACCCCGACATGGAGCTCAAACCGGGCATGCCTGCGGACGGCGTGATCGACACCGCCGAGGCCGGTCGATGACCGCAGCCGTGCGCACCGTCGAACTGACGCGTCAATTCAACGGCCGGACCGTGGTGAACCGGCTCAACCTCGAGGTGTCAGCCGGTGAGATATTTGGTCTGGTGGGCCCCGACGGCGCCGGCAAGACCACCACCATGCGGATGCTGGCCGCCATCCTGGATCCCACCTCGGGCGACGCCTGGACCGCCGGCTGTCACACCGTCCGCGAAGCCGAAGCGGTGAAGGAACGGATCGGTTATATGAGCCAGCGCTTCGGGCTGTATCCGGATCTGACGGTCATGGAAAATTTGTTGTTCTATGCGCAGATCTATGGCGTTCCAGGTCAGGGCCGCGATGAGACCATCAACCGGCTGCTTGAATTCAGCAAGCTGGATCCGTTCCGCGAGCGACGCGCCGGCCGTCTGTCCGGCGGAATGAAACAGAAACTCGCCCTGGCCTGCGCCCTCGTTCACACACCCGAGGTCTTGCTGCTGGACGAACCCACCAACGGGGTCGATCCCGTCTCCCGCCGCGAGTTCTGGCGGATTTTGTACCTGCTCATGCGGGAGGGGGTGGCCATCATCGTCACGACGGCGTACCTGGATGAGGCGGAGCGGTGCAATCGGCTGGGACTTCTCCACAAAGGGGAACTCGTAGCCGGCGGCACACCGCAGGAAGTCAAGCGGCTCATGCGCGGACAACTTCTCGAGGTCCGCGCCTCGGATTCGCGGCGGGCCGCCGAACTGCTGCGGAGCGAGCGGCCGGGGAAGGTCACGCTGTTCGGTGACCGGCTCCATGTGCTGGCCGACAACGTGGAGCCGACTTCCGGTTGGATTCGCCAACGTCTGGAAGCGGCCGGGATCGATGTGCCGGGAATCCGGCCGGTGGAACCGGCACTGGAAGATGTGTTCATCTCCGTGTTGACCGAGGTTGATAAGGAGCAGGAGCGCGATGGCGACCGGATCCAATGATGCGGCCGTTGTGGTCACCGATCTGGTCAAACGGTTCGGTGCTTTCACCGCGGTGGACCGGATCAGCTTTTCCGTGCGCCGGGGCGAAATTTTCGGTTTTCTGGGGCCCAACGGCGCCGGAAAGTCCACGACCATTCGGATGCTCTGCGGACTGCTCCGACCAACCGCGGGCAGCGGATCAGTCGCCGGATTCGACATCTGGACGGAATCCGAGCGCATCAAGTCGAACATCGGCTACATGAGCCAGAAATTCTCGCTGTATGAAGATCTGACGGTGGAGGAAAACATCGACTTCTACAGCGGAATCTACCGGCTGGCTTCCGCTAAGAAGGCCGCGCGCAAGGAATGGGTGATCCGGATGGCCGGGCTGGGAGACCACCGCCGGGCCAAGACCGCCATCCTGTCGGGCGGCTGGAAACAGCGCCTGGCCTTGGGGTGCGCGATCCTGCACGAACCGCCCATCCTGTTCCTCGACGAGCCCACCTCCGGTGTGGATCCGAACAGCCGCCGTCGTTTCTGGGAACTTATCTACAGCATGGCCGGAGAAGGCGTGACGGTTTTCGTCACCACCCATTACATGGACGAAGCGGAGTATTGCGACCGGGTAGGACTGATTTACCGGGGGGAACTGATCGCCGCCGGCACGCCCATGGCCTTGAAGACGGAACACATGCCGGAGGAGGTGCTGGAGATCTGGTGTGACCGGCCCCAGGAAGCCATGGCGCTGGTGGAGCAGCAACCCGGGGTCAAGGAGGCGGCCCTTTTCGGTCGGGCGCTGCACGCGGTGGTGCATGACCGGGATATTTCTGCACCGGCCATCGCCCGGGCTTTAAGCGTCGAAGGCTTCCAATTGGAGCGGCTGGAACCGGTCACGCCGTCGCTGGAGGACGTTTTCGTGTCCCTCATCGAGGCCCGGGACCGGCATGAGAACGGGGCGGAGGGGCGGCCATGAATCCCCGCCGGCTCTGGGCGATGGCTCACAAGGAATTCATCCACATCTTCCGGGATTTCCGCAGTCTGGGGATGGCGGTCGCATTGCCCATGTTCATGCTGCTGTTGTTCGGATACGCTCTGACTCTGGACGTGGATC
Organism: uncultured Acidobacteriota bacterium; assembly: GCA_937925645.1. Classification (GTDB taxonomy): domain Bacteria; phylum Acidobacteriota; class JAAYUB01; order JAAYUB01; family JAAYUB01; genus JAAYUB01. The sequence goes on along the minus strand of CALAMB010000303.1, from coordinate 22,383 downwards.
GGGTGCCTTTCCTCGTCTGGGATCAGCATCCGTCGCCCGCCAGCCGAAACCTGCTGAGCGCGTTCACCGGCTCCCGTTACTTCATGCTGACCGGCAGCATTCAGCGCTACGAAGAGGCCGTGATCGCAATCAACGAGCGCCGGGTGCAGTTCGCGCTGATCATTCCCGCAGACTTCAGTGAGCAGCTCGAAGCCGGACGAACGGCGCCGGTTCAAATCCTGCTCGACGGCAGCGACGCCAACACCGCCACCATCGTGCTCGGGTATGCTGAAGCCGTTGTCCAAGCACATTCCGGCCGGATTGAATTGGAGGCGATGCGTCGGAAAGGGGTGCCGCTGCGTTTGCCCCGGCTGGAGATGCGTCCCCGGGTCTGGTTCAACGAGGACATGGAATCCCGCAATTTCATCATCCCGGGCTTGATTGCGGTGATCCTGTCCATCCTCGCCGCGCTGTTGACCTCGCTGACCGTGGCCCGCGAGTGGGAGACCGGCACGATGGAGCAGCTCATTTCCACACCGGTCAAGCGGGCTGAGATCGTTCTCGGCAAGTTGCTGCCGTACTTTGTTATCGGCATGTTCGATGTGCTGCTGGCGGTCCTGTTGGGCAAGTACCTGTTCCAGGTGCCCATTCGGGGGCGGGTCGATCTCATCTTCGGCTCAGCCGCGCTGTTCCTGGCCGGTGCGCTCGGGGTGGGCGTGCTGATCAGCGTGACGACCCGGTCGCAGCTTCTATCGAGCCAGTTGGCCATGATCCTGACTTATCTGCCGGCGCTCATGCTGTCGGGATTCGTGTTCGCCATCCGCAACATGCCGGACCCCCTTCAATGGATCACCTATGTGATCCCGGCGCGGTACTTCGTCAGCTTGTTGAAGGGCATCTTTCTGAAAGGATTGCCACTCGAATACCTGGTTTTTGAATTAAGCCTGTTGGCCATATTTGCCGTGACGATGCTGGTGCTGAGCACAATCCGTCTGCGCAAGAAACTGGACTAGTCATGCTGGAACGCATCCGCCACATGCTCATCAAGGAGTTCATCCAGGTGTTGCGCGACCCGCGCATGCGGGGCGTGATCTTCCTGGCGCCGATCTTCCAGCTGCTGATTCTGAGCTATGCCATCACAACGGACATCCGGAACATCTCCATGGCCGTGTTCGATCAGGACCGGACGGTCGCCAGCCGGCAACTGGTGGAGCGCTTCTCGGGCTCCGGTTACTTCGTCATCGAACACCGGCTCATGCGCGAACCGGAGATCCGGGAATTGCTGGACGGCTCGCGCACCCAGATCGTCCTGCGCATCGGCGACGGGTTCGGCCGCGACCTGAGTGCCGGCCGATCCGTGATCGTCCAGGCGATCCTGGACGGGACCGACTCCAACACGGCGAGCGTGATTCTGCAGTACGCCGGGCGGGTCATCGCCGCGCACTCCCGCCAGGTCCAGCTCGAGGCCGTCCGCCGCCAGGCCGGACCGGTCGTTCCGGCCGGCCACATTGAACTGCAGCCGCGCGCCTGGTTCAACCCGAACCTGGAAAGCCGCCTGTACTATGTGCCGGGATTCATCGCCATCATCGTGACACTGGTCACCCTGATGTTGACCAGCATGGCGGTGGTGCGGGAAAAGGAGATCGGCACCATGGAGCAGCTCCTGGTGTCGCCCATCACCCCGTGGGAGTTTATCCTGGGCAAGTCGGTTCCTTTTGCCATCATCGCCTTTGCCGACGTTATTCTCGCGACAACTGTCGGCGTGCTCTGGTTCGACGTGCCCGTTCGCGGCAGCCTGCTCCTGCTGTTCCTGGCCACCTGCATCTACCTGCTGAGTGCGATCGGCATCGGATTATTGATCTCCACAATCAGCCGGACCCAGCAACAGGCCATGATGACGACGTTTTTCTTTTTCATGCCGGCCATCATGTTGTCCGGATTCATGTTTCCCATCGCCAACATGCCCGAGGTCATCCAGTGGATCACGTACGCCAATCCGCTGCGCTATTTCCTGGTCATCATCCGTGAGCTTTTCCTGAAAGGAGTCGGGCTGAGCGTTTTGTGGCCGCAGATGGCGGCACTGGGTGTCATCGGCTTGATCACGATCGGTTTTGCCACCCGCCGGTTCAAAAAAACCATGGCCTGACCTGTCAACGGACGGGAAGGCGCGGCCGTCCGCGGAACGGCGGCCGATTGACGAGGAGGATGCAATGCACCGTACGCGCACACTGCTCGCCGCGAGTACCCTGATGATGGTGCTCGGCGTGTTTCGGCCGGTTCTGGGATATCCGCCGCCGGAGGCCGATCCGCTCAGCCTGACCGACTGCATCCGGCTCGCGATCAATCAGAATCCGAGCCGGGTGGCCAGCCGGTCGGCGGTGGAAGCCGCCCGGCACGGGGTCGGGGAGGCCAGGGCGCCCTATTACCCCACGGCGGATTTCGGGACCGGCTTCAGCCGCTGGCAGCGCCATGCGTTCCTGCCCGCTGATCTGCAATCGTACATTCCCGTGGACCTGATCGGTCCCACCGACGACTGGTTCCTGAGTTTCTACGCCCACTACGTGCTGTTCGACAGCGGCGTACGCCGGGCGGGCCTGAAAGCCGCCCGGGCGATCGAGTCCTCTGCGGCGGCCGATGATGAAGAGACGCTCCGCAATCTGGTGGCCGATGTCGAGCAGTCATATTTCCAGCTGCTGGGTGTCGAAGCGGAACTCGATGCCGCCCGCAAGAACCGGGAACGCGCCGTCGAGCACCTGAGGTTGGCCCGCGAGCGCAAGGCGGCGGGGAGTGTCCCCCTCCTTGACGTGCTTCGGGCGGAAGTCGAGGTGTCCTCTGCCGATTTGTCGGTCATCGAAGCCGAGGACCGCCGCCGGATCGTCCAGGGGAACCTGAACACCCTGATGGGACGGCCGGTGGAACAATGGATCCGGCCGGCGCCGGCCGCAGAACCCATCAGCGATCCGGGGGAGATCCGGTTGGCGGAGGCGATGGCCCAAGCCGTTTCCCTCCGCCCGGAGATCCGCGCGGCCGGATCTCAGGTAGAGGCTGCACGCGCCATGGTGTCTCAGGCTAAGGGCACGTTCGGTCCCCGGGTCAGCGGGGAAGGACAGTTCGGCTGGCATGATGACGCGTTCGCACCGTCCGATCAGGAGTGGTCGTTGGGGCTCAGCATCCGGCTTCCGCTCTTCACGGGATTTGCCAACGAACACCGCCTGGGAAAGGCCAAAGCCGAAGCCAACCGCGTGGAGGCTCAAGCCGCCGGTCTGGAGCTGGCCGTCCGCCGGGAGGTTTGGACCGCCTATTCCACGCTGCAAAAAACCCATGCCGCCGCGCTCACCGCGGACGTGCAAGTCCGTCAGGCCGGAGAAAGTTTGCGCCTGGCCCGGGAGCGGTACGCCGTGGGCGCCAGCACCATCACCGACCTGATCGACGCCCGGACCGCTCTGGCGCGGGCGGAGGCCACGCAGGCGAGAACCCGTTGGGAATACCACGCTTCCCACTCGGAGTTCCGCCGCGCCACCGCGACGACGGTCATCCCTGCCGTCGCCACACCTTGATCGTCAGGGCTTGACAGATCCGCTGGTAATCCGCTGGCGCAAGGCCTGGAACGCCGGGGAGTGGTCCAGACCGGCTAAAGCCGGATCGTCCCAGGCGGCCGGGTTCTGGAAGCCATGGTTCACGGCTTCGGACAGCCACCGGACCGCCCGCTCCTCTTCCTGCAGCCGGGCATAGGTTTTGCCCAGTGAAAACAGCAGATTGGGATCGTCCGGCCGGCCGCATCGGGCGATTTCGAGCAGGAGTGCCGCCCGCACATACTCCTGTTGACGGGCAAACAGGACAGCTTCTTCGTACGCCCGGCGCCAGACGAATTCATGCAACCGGTGATACAGGCTCCGCTCGTCCGCATCTCGGCTGGTGTCCCGCCGATGGCGGAAACCGGCGATCTGCTTGCACCAGTCGTTCACCGCGTTGTCGATCGAGCGGATACTCATGGGCGTGTTCCGGATCCGGACGAACCGCCCGTCCAACTTGACCAACCAGCCATTCTCATCGAGGCGCAGGCGGCGCTCTTTCTTTTCAGCCTGGCGGTAGGCGGATTCGCCGCGCAGTTGCTCCAGCCGCGCGCGGGCATAGTCCGTGTCGAGCACTCCGCTGAAATCCTCGATGAGGGCCGCATAGATCCGGCCGGCCTCAAGCGGACGGCCGGTCGCCCAGGCCCTTTCGGCCGATTCCGACAGTCGCTGACACTCCGCCTGAAGGAACACCGGGTCCGTGACCTCGGCGCCGGCGCGAATGGCACGGACCCGCAGCCAGGCCAGTACTTCGAGAAATATGTCGGCCGGGGGCCAATCGTGCCCACCGTCGAAGAAGAACAACCGGTATGGTACGCGGGCGTCCCGCAACCGGTTCTCCGCGTCGCGCAGCTCCGGATAATTCATGTCTTCCAGTCCGACAATCCCCGCAAAAAGAGCGGGCCGGCCGTCACGGGGGAGATGCTTGGGATCGAAGGCCGCACCACAGGCGATCACCCCGGCGAAATCCTGTGAAACGACCGCCAGTCCCGCGGCCAGCCTGGCCCCGCCAGAAAAGCCCAGGGTGTATACCCGCCGTGAATCGATGGCCAGACGGACGTGGCTGTCCGCCCACATGGCGTTGGCCGCCGCCAAAGAAAGTTTCGGCTCGAAGTTCCGCGACACGTTGGAACCGATCACGATGTATCCGAAGCGCTCGGCGGCCGCTTGCAGCCGCTGCACCGGCAGGACGCCGCGGGCGCCCGGGTCAAAGGCATAGATGACCGGCCAGTTTCGGTCAGGGGTGTATGTCGAGGGCAGGTAGATCGAGTAAGTCTGGCCGGGATCCTCGGAACAGGCAACGGATTCGACGATTTGTCCGGCAGGCAGCGGGACGCCATCTGCCGCACCGGTCAGGGTGGCGAACACGGGTAAGAACGCCGCCAGTATTCCCGCAGCCAGAACGATGCGCATGGCAAATGGTCTCACGACAGAACCCAATCGAAGGAAGTCAAGTATCGCCTTGATGCATTATTCGATTATCCGTCGGATGTGGTTTCATTAAGATCGACGTCTTTTCGTCAGGGGTGCAGAACCGATCAGTCAGAAATGAATTGATAAAACGTGGTTTGAAAATTACAATCAGTTTCCACTGTGATGGTAAACATCGACCAGCACAGCACGAGCGGACTCCCAACCTGTGGCGGTGATCGCGACTGAAAATACGTCGAGAGGTGACAGCATTATGGGGCGCACTTTTGAATCCATCCTGGTCCTGATCAAGGAACAACGCGTTGAAATGATCGATCTCAAGTCCATGGACCTCCGGGGACGGCCGCACCATGTGACGCTGCCGGTGAAGCATTTCACGCCGAACATGCTGAAGGAAGGCATTGGATTCGACGGATCCAGCTTCGGCTACTCAAAGGTCGAATCCAGCGACATGGTCCAGATACCGGACATCGATACCGCTTTCATGGATCCTTTCCGCGAGATCCCCACATTGAGTTTTTTCAGCCGGATCCACCTGACGGATGAAAAACGGTCCCGTTTCCCGCAGGATCCCCGGTGGATCGCCGAGAAGGCGGAACGGATGCTCGTCGAATGCGGCGTGGCCGACACATCGTATTGGGGACCGGAATACGAGTTCTACATCTTTCCGAAAGTTGAGTACGACACCCGGGTCAGCGCGTCGTACTACCACATTTATCCAGGCGAGGAATTCCATCACAATGCCTATCACGCCTGCAATCCGCAGGACATCTATGATGACTTCCGCGATCTTGCCACCCAAATGCTCCTGCAACTGGGCATCGATGTGAAATACCATCATCACGAGGTTGGGGAACGGGGGCAGCAGGAAATCGAGATGATGTTCGATTGCCTGCTCAAGAGTGCCGACCAGGCAATTCTGACCAAATACGTTCTGTTCAACCTCGCGCACAAACACGATCTGCGCGTGACGTTCATGCCCAAGCCCATGTTTCGCCAGGCCGGCAGCGGTTGGCACGTCCACCAGTTTCTGACCAAGCAGGGCCGTAACGTTTTCTACGAGAAAGGCCAGTACGCCAACATGAGCGAAACGGGCTTGTTTTACATCGGCGGACTGCTCCGACACGCGCGGGCGCTGTGCGCGCTGACCAATCCCAGCACCAACTCCTACAAGCGGCTGGTGCCCGGCTTTGAGGCGCCCGTGGCCATCACCTACGGCATGGCCAACCGTTCCAGCGCGGTGCGGATTCCGTCGTACGTGGCCGATCCTGAAAAGGTCCGGCTGGAATACCGGCCGCCCGACGCCACCGCCAATCCGTATTTCGCGCTGAGCGCCATGTTGATGGCCGGCATCGACGGAATCGTCAACCGCATTGATCCGCGCCAGGAAGGATTCGGCCCGTTCGACACCAACATCTTCAGCGATGCGATGAAAGAGAAAGTCCGCTTCCTCCCCCGCAGTCTGGATGATGCGCTCGAAGCGCTGGAGCAGGATCATGAGTTCCTGCTTCGAGGCGAGGTGTTCCCCAAGGATCTGCTGCAACGCTGGATTCAATTGAAACGGGACGAAATCATGGAAATCGCCACGATGCCCAATCCGTTCGAGTACAAGCTCTATTTCGATATTTAGGCGGGTGGGTCACCGCCCCAGATTGATCTCGCGCGTTTCGATCTCACCCAGCCAGCGCAACCGGTAGAGTTCGCTCCGGCAGTGTAGTTGGGAATGGTTGAACGCGCGGGACTCCTCCACCGCCTGCCGTTCCAAAGTGGCGGACACACAACCGGCCGCCAGGGTGGCGGAAGCCAGCACCTCGCCGGTGGGGCTCACGACGCGCGAGTACCCTCCGTACGACTCGTTCAGGTCCTTACCGCAACGGTTGACCCCGGCCATGTACAGCTGGTTTTCCAACGCCCGCGCCTCCAGGAGCGTCCGCCAGGCTTTGGTCCGGGTGGACGGCCACTGGGCAGGCACGACCACCAACTGGCAGCCCAGGGCCGCGAGGATTCGAAACAACTCCGGAAAGCGCAGATCGTAGCAAAGGGTGAAACCGATCCGCCATTTCGTGCCGCTGACGGAGAGATCCACCACGGACAATTTGCGTCCGGCAGCGAACAGCACGGGTTCACCCATCGGCGGAAACAGATGAATCTTCTGATAAAACGGAATCAGCTCTCCGTCGTGCATGAGGATCAGGCAGTTGGTGATCGTCCCGCCGGTACGCAGTGCGACGGACCCGATCATGAGCGCGTGGGCATGCGCCTTGGACAGTCGGGCCAGATCCTTCGCCCGGGCGGAGCCGATGGTCATGGCCGCGTTGGGCAAGTCCGAATAGTTGGCGTGGAACAATTCGGGCAAGCACACCAGGTCGTGGAACGGGGCTGCCTCGTCGATGGCGGCGGTCAAATTCTGGATATGGCGGTCCCAGTCTGACGAAACGTCATGCTGGATGAGGGTCACTCTCATGCCGCCACCTCACATTGCGGGGCTATCCGAGGCGCGATCAGCGCAGCTCGCATTGTAGCCGTAACCGGCCGTCAACACAAACGGTCATGCGTCATCGAGCCCGAAGACATCGGGTAAAACCAAACGTCAAAGACCGCCAAATATCGTTGCGACCCGGAGGATTATCGGCTAGAATTCCAGCCGGATTCCGAAATGAACCCTCTTTGGATTGTCTCCCTGTCGGCTATCGGCGCATTGGTGCCCATGACGGTCTACACCCTGATCGTCTGGTGGCTGGACCGTCATGAACGGGAACCCCTCTGCCTGGTCGCGTTGTCTCTGCTTTACGGGGCAGTGCCGGCGGCCGGCATCAGCTTGGCTGTGTCCACGCTGTTGGAGCGCCTCCTGACGCCGACGGTCCTGCCCGATGTCTTCGATCTGCTGGCGGTCACTCTCTTTGTGCCGGTGATCGAAGAAACGGCCAAAGCATCGCCGTTGTTCGTGTTTCGCCGTCATACGAATTTCAACAACGCCACTGATGGCATCGTCTACGGGTCGGCGATCGGTTTCGGTTTCGGAATGACCGAAAACCTGATCTACTTTCTGGGTTCCTTCCTGACCGGAGGTTTCCAGCACTGGATGTGGACGATTCTGTTGCGGACAGTCTTTTCCGCGACTGTCCACGCCTTCACCACTGGTTTGGCCGGCTACTTCATTGGTCGGATCAAGTTTTCCAGGACGGCACCGGGCCCCATGCTCGGCCTGGGGCTGGCGATCGCCGTTTTGGGGCACGTGTCGTGGAACACGGCCATCACGCTGCTCGCCGACTCCCAGTCCATGAGCCAATTCCAGCTTCTCCTGATCGTCTTTCCCGTTTTGTTCATGGGACTTTTTATCTTGCTGCAGCACTCGTTGCGTGAAGAAGCGCGAATCATCCGTCAGGAACTGGCGGAGGAGGCGACGATCGGCGTCATGGCGCCCGCGCTGCTGCGGCGAATCATCGATGCCCACCGGCTGTGGGGCAGGGGACGGCGGCGTCTCGGGGTGACGCGGGAAATGCTGACGACCAGCACGCTACTCGCGTTTAAAAAGCGGGAACGGCGCTGCCTCAGGGAACACGCGGAAGACTGCGTTTTGTCGGATGAAATTGATGGGCTCCGGGACGGCTTGCGACACCTGTGCTCAAACAGCGATAATTTTTGAGTTTTTGTTAAATCTTTTGTATCATCATGGGTTGAGGATTCAATGGTTGGAATGGGGTGGGGCGCGCCGGCATGATTCAAAAACGGGAACAGTTCCGAGCCGATGTCCTGCTCGTCTTCGACGTGCTGGCGGTGATCACCGCCTTGCCGCTGGGGTACCACCTGCGCATGGCCCTCTACTTCATGATGGACGAACTCCTCATTAACGTGGTGAATCCCGTTCTGGATTCGCTCCTGCATTACGCCTGGTTCTTTGTGGTTGGCATCCCCGTGATCATTGTCTTCTTCCTTTCGAGTTCCCGACTGCGGCCAGCCTACAAGTGGCGCGATCTCGGCAGGCAGGTCCTGTTTCTCCTGGAGCCGGTCGCGCTCATTGCGTTTATTCTCGGCTTTGCCTCGTTTCTGTTCAAAATGGAAGTCAGCCGCACACTGATTCTGAGCTACCTCCTCGTGCTGTATCTCCTCCTCCTCTCGGCGCGGGCGGGTTCCCTGATATTTTTCAGCTTGCGGGGCAACCGGAACGGCCAGCGTCACGTGGTGGTCGTGGGTAACACACCCCGCATCTTTGAAATCGGCAAAACAATCGAGCATTACGCCGAGTTCGGTTACTCGATTGAGGGGTATCTGACCGAGCTGGCTCCACCGGGCAATCCGCATCCCGTCACCGTTCTCGGACGGCCCGATGATTTTCAGTCGGTGATCGAAAACCACATTATCGATGAAGTGGTGTTCGTCGGCTCCGGAAACGAGGATCTCAAGCTGTTCGAACGCATTTCAATGCAGTGCGAAGAACAGGGCATACCCACCCGCCTGCCGTTGGATTTTTTTCCCCACGCCATTTCACAACCCTCCCTGGATTTCATCGAGAACCAGGTCTTTTTGACTTTTTCACCGGTCCCCCACCAGGTCGCCGCCCTGATGGCAAAACGCGTGATCGACATCGTCGGCGCCATCGTGGGCATAGTCATCTGCCTGCCGCTGTTCATCGTGGTGCCGCTCCTCATCAAACTCACCAGTCGCGGCCCCGTGATCTATCGACAGATCCGCTGCGGATTGTACGGGCGGAAGTTCGTCCTGTATAAGTTCCGCTCCATGATCGATGGTGCGGAGGACGTCCTTTGGGAGATCCGCCATTTGAACGAGATGAACGGCCCGGTTTTCAAGATGCGCAACGATCCACGCATCACGCCGCTTGGCCGAATACTCCGCAAGACCAGCATCGATGAGATCCCCCAGTTCCTGAACGTGCTGAAAGGGGAGTTGAGCCTGGTGGGCCCTCGCGCGCCGCTGCCCGAGGAAGTCCGGGAATACAACCGCTGGCAGCGACGGCGGCTGTCGGTCAAACCCGGTTTGACTTGTCTCTGGCAGATCTCCGGGCGCAACGAAATCAATTTCGATGAATGGATGAAACTGGACCTTCAGTATATCGACAACTGGAGTCTCTGGCTGGATCTGAAGATCATCCTGATGACATTTCCCACAGTCCTCTTCTGCCGCGGGGCCCGCTGAGCGCCATCAGCGGCACACTCCGTTGATGACAATCGGATTCCCGTTCGTGTCCGGCCGGACGTGAGCAGCCGGCACGCTCAGACCGGTGTGGGCGGATCAAGCGGCAGATGGAAACTGAAGACCGTCAGCTGACCAGTCGAGCTTTCCACTCGGATGTCGCCGCCCATGGTCTGAATGGCCAGACGGCAGAACGCCAGTCCCAAACCGGTGTCCGATTTCAATCCGAGTTCCTGGCCCTTTACCACCGAATATTTTTCAAAAATGCGGTCGATGAACTCCAGTGGAATGCCTTCCCCGTTGTCGGACAATCGGAACAACACCCCCTCAGGCGCAAGCCAGTCCGAGAGTTCGAGCAGAATCTCACCGGTGCCTTCCCGGGTGTGTTTAAACGCGTTGCTGACCAGGTTTTCGAGGATCCGTTCAAGCAACTGTCGGTCACAACGCAACGCCGTGTGACGTGTATCCACCTTCACCGCGAAATTTTTCCGCTGCCGTTTCGCCAGCTGCTGCCACGGCCGGCCGCGGTCGTCGAGCAGCGGCTGGAGTTGCACCTCCGTGTTTTTCAGCTCGAGTCGGCCTTCCTCCATCCGACTGATATCCAAAAGGTTGGAGATGATAATCTCCAGCCGGCGACAGCCCCGCAACACCAGGGCCGCGAGATCTTCCTGCTCGACGTTGAGCGGTCCCACCTTTTGTTCCTGCAGCATTTGCAGCGAGCCGATCATGAAGGACAAGGGCGCCTTCATGTCGTGGATCAACATGTGGAAGAGGTCGTCCTTTTGTTTTTCCAATTGGGACGAGCGGGCGTTCTGCTTCGCCAGATCGGCGTTGGCCCGGCTCAATTCGCCGGACAGGCGGGTCATCCGAAACAGCAGATGCACGATGAGGACGACGGCTCCCCCGATGAGGAACAGGGCGAATAGAAACTGGGCCCAGGCGCGTTGACGATTACTTTCCATCAGGCCGGGGGCTGGAACCCGCACGCTGATCGCGCCGCCAAAATCGCCGATGGCCAAACCCTCCCGGCGGTGGCCGGTAATATCGATCGAATCTTTGGGCCCGCCGTGGCAAGTCAGGCAACTGGCCTTGATTTCAAGACGTTTGATGAAATAATATGAGCCGCCGGGCTCCACCGGGCCAAATGTTTCAAGCAGCCCGGGATTTCTGTACATCGCTTCCAGAATGGGGCGCTCCAGTGCGTCCGGTTGGTTGGCGGATTCGCGGGGATGCAAGCTGATCAGCTTGAGCCGGTGGTCAGTGGACTGGTTGAACAGCGCGGAGACCTCACGGCTGATTTTCTCCGGATAGAGTCCCTTGAATTCGATCCGTCCGTCGTGGGATCGGTTGATCAGCTCCTGGCTGCGGGCCGTGTATTCCTGCATGGCTTCGACCAGGCCGCTGATCGCCCGAGCCTGCTGGTAAACCAACTCCTCTTCTTCTTTCTGTCGCGTGTATAAGTTGTAAAAGAAATTGATGGCCACAATGAGCACCACGATGATCAAAACGCAGACCGCCAACCGACGCATCCGACCGAGAGAATCGGCTCGATCGGATGATGGGTGGCGCAGTGTTTTATCGACGAGAGATAGCATGGCGCGTTGGTTAATATATATTCAAAAATAAAGTATATCTCAACTCGCTTCCGGTGCAAGCCGAAAATGTGCTTGAATCCGGGCTTTGATCATAGGTATCATTCATTCGGAGAGAGCATGGCGGTAACACATTCCTCACGTTGCAAACAACTCATCAACATCGCTTTGATCCTGCTGGGATTCTTGGGGGTTGCGCCCCGTTCTCAGGCGCCTGTATCCGGCCGGTCGGTATTGAAGGCGGAATCGGTTCGGGTGGTGGTGCCGGTTACTGTAACCCATCCCGGCGGCGAGATGATTCCCGGGCTCCGGAGGGAGAATTTCCGGTTGTTTGTCCACGATGTGGAGATTACTCAATTCCAGTTTTTGCACAATACCGATCTGCCGGCGGTCATCGGCTATGTTTTCGACCATAGCTCCCGGGCCGTAATGAGCCGTTTCAGCTGGAACAAGCAGGTGATTCAGGCCCTCATCCATCAATTCGGTTTTGAGGACGTGTTCTTCCTCGGAACCTACGGCACCCGGTATGCCGAAGTGCAAAAGCCCACATCCGACCGGTTGGAGATTCTGGAGACCTTGTCCAATCTGCATCCATACATGTTTGCCAGCGAGGAGTCATTCTGGTCGTTCTTCAAGAAGGACATCCGGGATTACTCCAAGCGCTCGGGGGCACCAGTCAACAAAACCGCCATCGCGTTGGATCACGCTCTGTATTCACTCGCGGATTACAACCTGCCCAAAAAGGCTCTGGTGCTGGTCTCCGATGGTGACGAAAATCTGTCCGACATCACCCTGAATCATGTCCAGCGTTACGGCGTTCCGATCTACTCACTCTATTTCACGGGCTCGGGCGTCGGAGGTCAGAGCCTGTTCAAGCGGGGCAGCATCCTGCGGACGGTCAGCCGGGAGACCGGTGGAGCCGTGTTCGAACAGCTGGAAAGTTCCGACCCGGCCGACGTCGGACGGCGCATATCGATGGTCATTCGGAATCAGTATCTCATCAGCTTCGAGCCGGCCGGCAGCTTGAACAGGACCAAAACCCACCCCATCCGACTCGTTCTGGATCAGGCGGGAGCGAACCTCGTCTATCGCAAATCGTTCCGTTTTGTGAAAGAATAGGCAGTAAGCCCACTCCAGGAGGCCAACATGCGGTTCGAGGAAATCAAAGAAATTCTGCTCCGGCAAGACGAGGAGTTCCAGCGCCTTGCCAACGAGCACAAACGGTACGATGAAGAACTTCGGGATCTCTCCGGCCGCAAATTTCTCACCCCCAATGACCAGTTGCGTGAAGTGGAACTGAAAAAGAAAAAATTGCAGCTCAAGGACCGGATGCTGGAAATCGCGGCGGAATACCGCAAGCACAACCTCTAATAACCGGTGACGGATTACATGATTCACCGCGACGGATTCCCATTCATTTTCACAGCGGTCATCGTGACCGGTCTGGCCGCCTGGCTGATTCATCCGTACTGGGCGGTTCCGGGATTCGTCGTCTGCCTCTTCTTTATTAATTTTTTTCGCGATCCGGAGCGGGAAATTCCTGCCGGTGACGTGGTTGTATCGCCGGCGGATGGCCGGGTCATCGTCGTGCGGCGTCTGGATGACGCTGACCATCCGTATGAATGGTTTGTCTCGATATTCATGAATATCTTCAATGTCCACGTCAACCGCGCGCCGGTCAGCGGCCGCCTGGAGACATACAGTTACTGCAAAGGCAAATTTCTGCCGGCAAATCATGGCTCGGCGACCATCGAAAACGAGCACAACGAGATCGTCATCGTGGATGGCAACCGCACGGTGCGAGTATCTCAAGTCGCGGGACTGATCGCCCGGCGCATCGTTTTTTGGAAAAAAATTGGTGACCCGCTCATCAAAGGGGAACGGATCGGCCTGATCCGGTTCGGATCCCGGCTGGATCTCTGGCTACCGGCCACAGTAAGAATCAAAGTTCAACTCGGCCAGAAGGTCACCGCCGGCCAGACCATACTCGCGGAGTTCACCGATGGAAGCGATTGAAAACGACCGTACTAAAACGCCCAGACGGGGCGTCTACATCCTTCCGTCCGCACTGACCACGGCCAACATCTTCTTCGGTTTTTACGCCATCACCTCGGCGCTGGCCGGTGAATTCGACAACGCGGCCAAAGGTATCGGCCTCGCCATCGTTCTGGACGGGCTGGACGGGCGGATCGCGCGGCTGACCGGCACGACCAGCAAATTCGGCGTGCAGCTCGATTCGCTCGCTGACGCCATCTCGTTCGGCATCGCTCCGGCGGTTGTGCTGTGGCAGTGGCATCTCAGTGCGTTCACCTACTGGGGTTGGATCGCCTGCTTCACTTATTTGATCGGTGGCGTGATGCGCCTCGCCCGGTTCAACACCCAGAACCCGGAATTGAAGCATTTTCTCGGTCTCCCGATTCCGGCGGCGGCGGGATGCGTTGCCGCCCTGGTCCATTTCGTTCAGAAATACAGTTACTGGCCGTTCTTCCAATCGCACGCGTTCTTCGCCGGTTTGATCGGGATGGCGCTGATCCTCGGGATCATGATGATCAGCACCGCCCGGTATGGCAGTTTTAAAAACTTCGGGTTCCGGGGACGAATCGCGTCCCGGAATATTTTACTGATGGCCTTGTTGTTGGCCGGCATCTGGTTTTTTTCCCACGAGGTGCTGCTGACATTTGCTTTGGTCTATCTCCTTTCCGGAATCGTCAGCTCCATCCGTCGCCAGATCACTCAGCGCGGCAGTTCTCAATCGGTTAAAGACGAGACGAAAGTTCCGGATGTTCCCGCCTGACGGGCAGGACCGGGCGAAAACGGCGATCATTACGGCTCCAGCCGAACCGGTTGGCGGAATCACGGCGCAATCCCGAGACCGGGTGCGACAGAACGAGAATAAAGCGATCGTTTACGGGTCAAACTTTTGCGAGGATGTCCTCTCCGGCTGGAACCGGAATCTCGCGCTTCAACAGGGAGTAGCAGATGCCGCCCGGCAACGCGGCCAGAACGATGATCAGGAAGCTGATCACGGACAGCGCAAAGCTCTGATCCGGGTTTACCCCCACCAGCGCCAGCAGCACTACAAAGGAATTCTCCCGCAGACCAATGCCGTTGATGCTGATCGGCAACATGACCAGGATGGTCATCAGGGAAACGACAGCGCAAAAAACGATCAGGCTCACCCGGATGCCGACGGCTCGGGCGACCAGCCAGTTCATTATCACCACCAGCCCGATGTTGATGAACGATAACAGGATCGGCAAGGCCAGCGATCGGGGACGGTCGCGGAAAGCGGCCAGGGCGTCGCGCAGGGTGACGATCCGTTCGGCCAACCGGGTGAGTCCAACCCGCCCCAGCAGCCGATTCGCCATCCCGTAACAGCGCTTGATGAAAATGATGACATTGGCCAAGAGGAAGCCGGCCATGAAGACGATCGGGATCCAGATGATGTTCAGTGTTTCCAGGCCCGACCAGCCGATCGGCCGAAAATCGGATGCCGTCAGCGTGATCGGATGGATCCACGCGCCGAGGATCCCGTAGGTAAGCAGCGCTAAAAAACCGGTGGCCCGTTCCAGATAGACCGACGCCAGGCCGTACGCGATGGATTTGCCGCTGTCCCTTCGGACGTAATACACCTTGACCACATCACCGCCGATCACGGTGGGGAAGAACAGCGAGAAAAACATGCCGATCAGGTAGAACTGTGCCAGCCGGCTCAAAACGATCCGAATCCCGAGATGGGCCAGAATGTGCTGCCAGCGGATCGTGCAAAGGAACTGGCCGCTCATCAGCAACCCATACGCTAACGCCAGCAGCAGCCAATTGGACTGGCGGACGAACCGCCATGAATGCTGAAAATCGATGTCTTTGCTCAAGACCAGGTACAGAATGAGGAACGTGGTGACCAGCACTTTGGCGGCCAGGATCAAAGCCCGTTTCATGGAATGGCCTCGGAAACTGTTTGCGTGTTCATGTGCGGACGTTCAGGAACATGTAAATGCCGGCAAACCCGAAAAACAGATTTGGCGCCCATGCGGCAAGCAGCGGTGGCAGCTTGCCGTAGGCGCCCATCGCGGTGAACACGTTGAACAACGCCCAGTAGGCGATGCCGATGAGGATGCTGATGGCCACTCCGTATAACGCGCCCCGTTTTCCCATCTTGAAAGAGAAGGGGATGCCGATCAACAGCATGATGAAATTGATCATCGGGTACGAGAACTTGGCATAGAGATCCACTTCCAGCCCCAGCGTATTGAAACCGCCCTGCTTGAGTTTGTCGATGTAGCGCGAGAGCTCGACAATGGACATTTTGTTCGATTTTTTCGCTTCCGTTTTGAAGTAAGCCGGTTGCTCAGCGAAATCCCTGGCCAGCGAATCGAAAACCCTGAAATACGGGCTTTCGGGATGGAAGTTGCGTTCCCAGCCGTTGATCAGAATCCATTTTCGGATCCGTCCATCCCAGATCGCCCGGGGGGCGAAATACCGATAGTGCAGGCGCGCCTGATCAAGCTGCAGGTTGTATACCGACAGATCGGCAAACACGTCTTCCTCAGTGTCGAAATATCGATAATTGTAAATTTTACCGTCGCTGCCCATTATCCAGGTGATATCCGGTCGGTATGTCTGGGGCGTGCGGCCCTTCATCATGTTGTAGATCAGATCCTGGCGTTGGTTGGTGTACGGCATGATGTACTCCTGCAGCCCGAAAATTCCCACGGCCGTGATGACCGCCAGGAAAATCACCGGCTGAACAATCCGGTACAAGCTGATGCCGCACGATTTGAAGGCGGTGATTTGAAAGGTTTTTTCCAGGATGCCGAAGCTGATGAGCAGGGCCAGTAACAGACAAATGGGCATGCTCAGAACGATGATCATGGGTGAAATGAACAGAAAATATTCGATGACCGTGGTCCATGGAATATGATGGGTAATTATTTCATCGAAGTTTTCGAATAAAGTGAAAATGATAAACAAAAATATGAAGCTGGCGATAATTAGACCCATTATCTTCAAGTATTCTCGCAATATGTATACATCCAATACGCGAGTAAACCTGAAGGGTCGTTCAGATGACGCTATTTGATCGAGCTTTGTCTTTTGCTTGAAGTTATTAGTTTTATCTATCCAATATTGATTGATTATTTCGATAATAGCGATGCCCTTTGATACGTAGGGCCTGTTGGCCAGGAGCGAAAAAGGATGCCTTTCCCGCCGTGTCTCCAGCAGCATGAATAAACCGACGCCCGCAAACAAAATATTGGCGATCCAGACTCCACAACGGATTGGAATCAAACCGGAATAAAATCCAATTTTCCAGGAATAGAGAAATGTCAGGTAATACAGGACCACCACCAGAATGGAAAGCAAAAAGCCGTACATCCGACCGCTCCGCCTGGCCTGCATGCCAAGAGGCAAGCCGATGATTCCAAATACTATACAGGCAAAGGGTATTGCAAACCGTCGGTAATACTCGATTTCGATGCTGTTTTGCGGATCGCTCCCTTCAGGAAATTGCCGGCTGTGGATTTCAGCGCTGAGCTCAGCCAAGCTCTTTTCAACATTCCGCTTGTTCGTCTGTTCGGGTGGCGTGACATTCAACTCGCTCAAAGGAATATCCATGGATCCAAAGTAGGTGAGAGAGTCGGCAAGCGGTTTATTCTTTGTGAATGAGTAAATTACACCATCTTTTAGATGGAGCTGCAAGTACTTGGCCCGCCGTTGAAAGAATACGCGTCCTGACCGTGCCAGGTATATCCGCTGCGAATTGACATCCCGTTGATCGGCTAAAAAAATTCCTTTCCAGGTATTGGTGGATTGGTCCGTATCTTCCACATAAAAAACAAAATTCTTGAATTTTTCGTTGAATGTTCGCGGCTGGATTTCGGTTGTGATTTGGGAAATCGCAACTTCGTACTGTATGTTGCGCAGGTGGGCGTTGAGTGTCGGGGCCCCGATCGTCGACAGAAAAAATGTGATTCCGGTTCCGATGATGGCGACTACCAGCACCGGGGTCAATAGCTGCCAAAGACCGACTCCGCCTGACTTCAGGGCAATGAGTTCGTTGTCGGCGGACAATCGGCTGAATCCGGACACTATGCCAACGAGGATGGAAATTGGCAGAATAACGTACAGCACGTTGGCGCAGATAGTGATGATCACCGTCATAAAGGCGGAAAGAGAGGATCCTGAAGTGATCAGCAGTTCGGCAAAACGTTGGAACTCTTTAGTGAACGCCATGAACGTCATGACGACAGCGGCAATCAGGGTGGTGGGGAGGAGTTCTTTATAGATGAGCTTGGAAATGATTTTCATGGAAAACAGTACTCGATAGCCAAGTCGTCGCATTGTACCAAAAAAGAAAACTTGTCACCAATGCATTCCGACGATGGATCTTTCCAACGTGGAAAGAGTCCGATAAGATATATTATGTAAACTTTAATTCCAAGCCAGGATTTTCCTTGGATGATATTCAATATGCCGATATGGGGGACGGCTTCCCGGATCACAAACCTATCGCCAGTCTCGAAACAATAAAAATCCCCGCCTGAGCGGGGATTAAGTGTGGTGGATTGATTGATTAGCGGCGGCGTCCGCTGGATGACGCGCGGCTGGACGAACCAGAACTGCCGGAAGAAGAGGACGAACTCACCGCACGGGAGGATCCGCTCGACTTGGAACCAACGGATCGTGAAGGCGTCGAAGTTGAACTGCTGCTCCGTGAAGAGCTGGGGGAGACTCTGGAGTTGCTGCTGCCGCTGATGCTTCTGGAAGATGAGGATCCAATGGATGACGTTCTGGGCGAATAACTCCGCGAACTGGAGGCAGTTGAACTGGATGGAGTATAGGCAGATCCCCTGCCCTGGCTGGTGGCGCTGCCATAAACAGGGGAGACGCTTGCCGACGAGCTGGTCCGACCGAAGGAAGAATTGGACCCGGTCGTCGGTGTTGCGGCGTACGTTGCCCCGGCTGAGCGTTCAATGGAACCGCTGGACGGGAACACGCGTGAATAGGAATCGCCCGGCGACGGAGCTTTCTTCTCCCGGGTGGGGGTGGTCCGCGCCGGAGTCGCTGGCGGCGAAGCGGACGAGCGGCTGGTCCCGCTCGATCCGGACCGATCGACGGTACGCGAAGTGGAACCGCTGGAACTGGAAGTGCCGGAGCGGCTGCTGGATGAACCCCGGTCGATGCTGGAACTGCTTCGGCTGGTCGTGCCGCGGGTCGAGCTGGAAGAACTGGAGGAACCGGAGGAATCCGTCGTCCCGCTTCGGCGATAGCTGGCCCCGGTGCCGGTGTCATCGGCTTGCCGCGAACGCGAGCTGTCCTGGACACTGCTGCGGCTGACATCGGGACGGCCCCGGTTGATCGCACCTGTATCCGCGCTGGATCCGGAATAGCGGCTCACGTATGACGAAGATCCGGACTCGCTGGTAACCGTCTCGCGGCTCCGTCCGGCTGGCAGCGTCGAGCTCCCCGCACTGGTGCGGCTGACACTGGTTCCGGCACTTGCGTCGGCCACGCCGGCCCGGCTGCGGGAGTAGCTGGCGTCGACGGATCGAACCGGATCCACCTTGGGCGGGGCGGCGACAACGCGGTCCCGGCGAAAGAGTTCGCGGCTGATGCTCTCATCGGCTCGGAAGGTGGTGCCGGCCGCCTGCCGTTGCACGCTGCGCCCCACCGAATTGCGGTTGTAAACGCCGTCACCCACCGGCCGGCCACGCCGGAAATCATCCTCGGTGACATAAGTGACGGCCCCGTTGTGCCGGGTATTCTCGGAACCGTAGTAATTGTTGATCACCCCGTTGTTGACGTAGATGTTGTTGTTGTGGCCTTGGCGCCAATGCCCGTAGTAGTAGTCGCCGGGGCCGCACGGAACCCAGCCCACGTAGCCGTTCCAGTAGCCCCAGTGAACGCGCCCCGGCGTCCACCAGGAACAACCCCACGACGAACCGGGAATCCACGCCCAGCCGAACGACCCGGTAAAGGCCCACGATCCGTAATGATACGGCAGCCAACCCCAGGGGTCGTACGAGACCCAGGTGTATCCCCAGATGGGGGAATACCGCCAGTAGCCGGAACGATAAGGCGCCCAGCCGGTGTAATAGACGGTCGGAATCCAGCAATGCCCGTAATCGGCCACGAACACCCAGCGGCCGTACAGGTCCAGATCGGCCGCCCCGGCATACACCGTGCGCGGGATGTAGCGGTACGTTTCACGGGTTGACGCGTACCGGCTATCCCGCCGGTCGCTCCAGTTATCGAAATCGTCGAAGCGGTCGCCTCCGCCCATGACAAACTGGTCGGAAAGG
Organism: uncultured Acidobacteriota bacterium; assembly: GCA_937925645.1. GTDB lineage: Bacteria > Acidobacteriota > JAAYUB01 > JAAYUB01 > JAAYUB01 > JAAYUB01. Next base: position 2,355 of record CALAMB010000303.1, on the reverse strand, counting down.
CCATACACCACGATGCGTTCGTTGCGGCCGATTTTCTTGTCCAGTTTGTCATTGACGAAACGCGCCTTGCCGGACCGAACAATCAGTTCGACGGACCGGTCATCCCGGGCGTTGATCCGGTACAATCCTTCCGATCGCAAGACGACATCGCCGGCTGCGGTCAGAAAGACGTAGTCCGCCGTATCCGTGGTTCGCGCGATCACCTCGCCGCGCACCAGTTCGATGACGATCCGGTCCTTTTCGAGCTTCTGGATCAAGAACTCGCTGAACTGGTTCACTCGCAGAAAGGACCCGTCATCGATCTCGATCTCGATCAGCCCGTTCTGATCCAGAACCAACCGATCGCCGATCTGGACCGGCAGGTTGACGTCCACGGTGGTCCAGCCGGGATCCCCACGTTCCTGGAGGCTCACGTCCCCGTCGATGTAGCTGATCCGCGGGATGTAGTGAAACGAGTCGCCAGCCAGGCAAAAAGAAACCATCACTCCCACCAGGACCGCGATGTTGAATTTTCTTTTTGCCATTTTGCACCACCTCTCACAAAGTTTCTGATTATATGGATACATCGAGGCGGGCCGAAGTTCAAAAACGACCACTAATTTTTTGCGAGGCGTGTGCCGACCGCAACGGCCACGCGCTCGACTTCTCCCACCAGGCGGCGGAACAGATCGGGAGGCAGCGACTGGTGTCCGTCCGACAGGGCGTCGGCCGGCGAGGGGTGCACCTCGATCATGATGCCGTCCGCGCCCGCCGCCACGGCCGCCCGCGCCATCGGCAGCACCAACTCGGACCTGCCGGTTCCATGGCTGGGATCCACGATGACCGGCAAATGGCACTGTTCCTTCAAATACGGGATGGCGCTCAAGTCGAGGGTGTTGCGGGTGTGGCAGCACGAGGTTCGGATGCCCCGCTCGCACAAGATCACCTGGGGATTGCCATGAGCCATCAGGTACTCGGCGGCCAGCAGAAATTCTTCCATGGTGGCCGCCAGGCCGCGCTTCAACAGCACCGGGCACCCCGCCCCGCCGGCTTCCTTCAGCAGCGAGAAATTCTGCATGTTGCGCGAGCCGATTTGAATGATGTCGGCGATGCCGACCAACTGCTCCAAACATTTTTCGCTCAGCGCTTCGGTGACGATCCGCAAATTGTAGCGCGTTTTCAGTTCCCGGAGAATCTCCATGCCGGCGAAGCCCAAGCCTTGAAACGTGTAGGGCGAAGTGCGCGGTTTGAACAATCCGCCGCGGAATAACCGGATCCCCTGCTCTCGCAGCAAATCGGCCACAGCGACGACCTGTTCCCGGGACTCGACGGCGCACGGGCCGGCGATGATCTGCACCGGACCGTCCCCAATCTGCACGTTGCCGGCTTGGATGATCGTGTTTGATTCCTGAAAGCGGCGGCTGGTCAGTTGGAAGACCGATCCCGTGTCAATGCGTGTTTCCACCAGGGCCGAGCCATCAAACAGGGCGAGCGCCGCCGAAGGGAGCGCCGATGTCACCACCAGGGACTGCTGGCGCATGCGCACCGGATAGACGATCGCCCCGGCAGCGCTCAGCGCGTTTAAAAAGTCCTCCAGCTGTCTGGGCTGGACGTGTTCTTTCAAGACGGCGATCATGCCAGCTTCATCCTGCGCGCGAATCCGCCTAATTATAGGTCATCGCCAAGTGGTTGACAACGGTTATCCAACCATGCGTAAAGTGTTAGCAATTTGTTAAAACACTTGATATTGAAATAGATAGGTGCTGCTTTCCCTTGATTTCCAATGAGTTTTCCACATCTTCTGTTAGAAACTGAGGAATTCAAATTTTTACCCTGCTGGCTGAGACAAAACGGCCAACAGCGGCGGCACACTCCGGATCGGCTTGCCGCTGATCTGCTCGATCCGGTTCGCCAACAGCCGGGTGATCGTATCGAAGGATTCCGGAACCGGCCGCTGCGGCTCCAGCGCATCCGGCGGTGTGAACAGAAACCGACGGAAGGCGCGCTGCACCTCCCGGTACTCGCCGGCCATGCCCTCCGGCGATCCCGGGGCCGTGCAGGACCTGCAGTGAAACGCCAGGGTTTTCGGATCCAGTCCGGCCGCCGGAGAGTTTTCTCCGAAAGTGCGGCCGCAGATGCCACACGTGGTCGGATCCGCCAACTCGCCCTCCAACCGGGCCATCCAGAACAGGAAGTACCACAGCAGGATTCTGTTGAAACCCCGTCGAGCGACGGACCGCACCGAGGCCTCCATCAGCCGGAAAACTTTTTCGCCGGTCATCGGATCGATTTCGATGACCATCCCGATTTCGGCCAGACATGACAGGAAATAATATTCAGGCAAAGCCCCGCGGGCGATATCAACCCCGAGTATCA
>CALAMB010000302.1 GCA_937925645.1 uncultured Acidobacteriota bacterium | reverse complement strand
CATACCAATCCGAACGCCCTCGTGCCAAGGAGATCATGCGCCCGATTTTTCATCATACTGAAAAATCTTTTTGACTTCTAACGGAGTATCTCCGTGTCCACTGTGGTGAATCATCGGACATCGGATATCGGACATCGGACCTGGGACCTCGGTTCCGGGTCCTGGGTCCCCGCCACCAGGTCCAAGCCATTTGGTCCCAGCCCCAGATCCCAGGCTCCGTCTCGCATGTCCTAGGTCCGATAACCCAGGGCTCAGGTCGCATGTCCCAGGTCCGAGAACCCAGGTTCCAGTACCAGATCTCCGTCGCCATATTGAGAAACAAACGGCGCTTGCCGAGGCGCCGTCCATAGCCCAGTCTCCCGGGTCATCATCAAAATTCCCTTGCCGAATCCGGACCCCCAGAAAACCGCATTTCCATCGGGGGAGAAAACGGCCGGAGAGTGCTCATTGTCGAAACCGTGTCCGGAAACGATCCCGAGGAGGAAACGCGCGGGCAGATCCCCCGGTTCCGGTTCGTCGAGATAGGGTCCGCGCAACTCGGGGAAACGGGGAGGGGCGGCGGAAGCGCCCCGAGCCCGGAGCAGGTCGGCCAGGGCGGAACATCCGCTCTCTCCGGCGATGTGCCAGGCCGTTTTTCCCGTCCGGCTCGGCTCGCCGACCTTCGCCCCTCCGTCCAGGAGAAATTCGACGAAGCCGGTCCTGCTGTTCTCGGCGGCGATATAGAGCGGGGTCACGCCGTATTCGTTTTTGGCGTCTATCGGCGCTCCCTTGGCGGCCAGGCGCCGCCCGACGGCGACCGAGCCTCCCCGGGCGGCGGCGTGTAACGGCGTTTGGGGTTGGGCGTCAACCCCGGAAACGGACGCTCCCCGCCCCAGCAGGAATTCGACCGCGGCGGCTTTTCCGGCTCCCGCGGCATGGTGGAGGGCTGTTTTCCCGTCGCCGTCTTTCAGGGCAATCAGCGTCTGATCGGATTCCACAAGAGCCTTTAGTCGAACCAGGTCGCCGGTTCGGGCCGCGTCATGGATTTCGGCCGCGGCCGGCGGGAAGGCGATGAGAAAAAATGAAATTATTTCACGGCCGCCGCGGCGATCTTGCGGTCCATATCCTCGTGGATGGCCTTCCGAACTTCATCGGTCCAGATCGTGTGGCCGCCGCTCTCCAGGAGTCGGATCTCGGCTCGAAGGCCCGCCGCCGTCGCCGCCCTTTCAAAGGCCCGGACCGGCCGGTCCATGCCGAAATCGTCATCGGCGGCGACAAAGATGCGGATTTTATCCGCCAAAAGGTTCTTCGTTTTCTGGTCGAATTTCGAGACGACTCGGCTCAGGTCATAAGCGGCATAGAGAGAGGCAACCCGAGGGTCCACGGCCCCCGTATGCCAATCGAACAGGCGAAGCGGCTCGCCGTCCGGGCCCTTCTTGCTGAATGTCGCGTCGAAGGAATCCATCTGCTCCCCCCAGCCGGCGATCCGGTCGATCGCGGCGAAATCCTTGAGGGACATGCGGCCGTACGATCCGGGCCCGGCGGCCGGGTTGAACACCTTCAGGGCGCCGTCGGGCGCGATGAACATGTTGGCGTTCCGTTCATAGATGTTCGTCCCCGTGAATTCCGTGAAATCGACCGGGTCGGGGGAACCTGCGTAAGCGCCGCCGAATTGGCCGGGACGCCGAATGAGAAGCCAGAGGGCGGCCCAGGCTCCGGACGATTGCCCCGTGAGGAAGCGCGTCCGCGAATCGAGATCGACCCGATATTCCTTTTCGATAAACGGGACCAGTTCCTGGAAAAAGGTCTCCTCACGCGGACCGTTCATCTCCGAGGTGACGAAGTTGTGCCAGCCCGTACGGCATTCGATGTTGATGAAGATGAAGATCTTTTCCAATCCGAAGCCGGACATGCCGTACCGTTTCTGGGGAGCGCCCGAAAGGGCGTCGAAATGCGTGGCTCCGACGCCGCCCATGACGTAAACCGAGGGATAGCGCTTATCCGGATTTTTAAAATAACTCTCCGGGAGAATGACCGCCGCCTGGATCGACTCGGGTTCGCCGTAAAACCGGGTCAGGAGCCCGCTTTCAAAATTCACTTCCTTGACGAATTCGGTCTCCTTGAACGGAGCGCGTTTGCGGGGCGTGATATTGAAGAGCAGGTCGAGCGGCCGGCCCCGGCTTTCGTCGTCGACCCAAACGACGTTCTTGTTCGACACCGCGTTGCCCTCGGCATTGAGGGATCGTGATTTTTTGTTGACCTTGAGGACCGCCTGGACGGCGTACCAGCCGTCCTTCAGTTCCAGCGTCTCCGGCCAGATCTCGGCCTCCGACCGTTTCAAGACGATGGATTCGCCGGGCTTCCAATCGCGGACATCCCAGGCCAGGCTCAATTGTGGATCGAACGGATTTGGCGTGTCGACGGACTTGAGCGGATCGCTCTGGAATCCGACGATGATCCGCCCGCTGACGGGCATCTTACTGACCGTTTCCGTGTAGGTCAAACGAAAAGCGAGGTCGGTGGCCTCGCCGGATTTGACGGCATATGCCGTTTGGGACAGCAGCGCAGCCGCAATCAGGGCCGGTATAAACAGAATTCTCGCTTTTTTCATGATTCGTACTCCTCGAGGCATCGAAAGGTAATACGCAATTCCCCGGGAAAAGGATCACTACGGGACAATTAGGCAATCACCATTTACCAATAACCCGAAAACCCCATGCAAAATATTTAATCAACCAGATCTCCCATCTCCTCACTCCTCACTCCTCACTTCTTCCTCACCCCGCCCCCTTCCCCCACGGCCGAATTGACAAGCCAACGAAATGAAATTATAATATTTGTAATATTTTCCTTGGCGTTCGAATCACAATCAGGCGGCGGGGGGTGTCCCATGACGGGACGAGGCATCCGCACAATCGGCCGATGGCTCGGGGTGTGCGCCGTCGTGGCGCTGCTGGCCGCCGGCGCGCCGGCCGCGATCCCCGAAGCGGAGCGCCAGGCGCTCATCGACCTGTACCTGGCCACGGGGGGCGACACCTGGACGCACAACGACAACTGGCGGCTGCCGGGCGATCCCGGCCAGTTCAACCTCCCCGGCACCGAAAACACCTGGTACGGCGTGACCACCGACGACGAAAACACGACGGTGCGGGAGCTCATTTTCAACTGGAACGGATTGTCCGGCCAACTCCCCGAATCACTGGGCGATTTGACCCAATTGGCAACCCTCTCCCTGACCCTTAACTCGTTCAGCGGATCCATCCCCGAAACATTGGGCAATCTGTCCAATTTGAAGACCCTCAATCTGAGAAACAACTTGCTCAGCGGATCCATTCCTGAATCACTGGGCGATTTATCCGCTCTGGAGATCCTCTGTCTTTCCCACAACCAGCTCAGTGGAGCCATTCCCGAATCACTGGGAAACTTGAGCCATCTGAAAGAACTTGATCTGCAGTGGAACAGGCTCATCAACGGATCCATCCCCGAATCACTGGGCAACCTGGTCAGCCTGGAAGTGCTCTCTCTGGGATTGAACCAGCTCAGCGGATCCATTCCTGCAACCCTCGGCAATCTGTCCCGGTTGCAAGTACTCTCTCTCTATGGGAACAAGCTGAGCGGAGAAATCCCCCCCGAGCTGAGCATCCTGGCGGAGCTCCGGATGCTCACGCTACGTAATAACCAACTCAGTGGGCCCATCCCTTCATCGCTGGGTGATCTGTCCCGGTTGGAAACCCTGGAACTGAGTAGCAATTCATTTTCGGGTTCCATACCCGACAGCCTCCGAAACCTGACGAATTTGCGAAATCTCGCGCTGGGTTCATGGACGATGGATGGAACCCTACCCGCGTTCTTAGGTGACCTTTCACAACTCACATCCTTGAATATTTCAAAAACGTCCATCAGCGGATCGATCCCGCCCGAACTGGGCCGGCTCACCCTGTTGAAGACGCTGGATTTGCACTGGAGCGCACTGTCGGGCGATATCCCTGCGGAACTGGGCGGATTGACTGCGCTCACCAGCCTCAATCTTTCCATGAACCAGTTCACCGGACCCCTGCCTGAAACCTTCGGTGATTTGGCCAGCCTGACCTCCCTGGATCTGAGCGAAAACCAGCTCAACGGTCCCATCCCCGCCTCTTGGGCCGGCCTGACCGCACTGAGATACCTGTCCCTGTACCGGAACCAGTTGAGCGGACCCCTGCCCGTGTGGCTGGGCGAGCTGTCAGAACTGAGGTCCTTAAACCTGTGGGTGAACGAATTCACCGGTCCGATCCCGGAATCGCTGAGCAATCTGTCGCAGCTCATGACGCTGCAGTTGCACGGCAACCTGTTGAGTGGAAGCATCCCGGCTTCCTTGGGAAGCTTGTCGGCACTGCGGACCTTAAACCTGGGGTGGAACGCGCTCGACGGCGCCATCCCGGAATCGCTGGGGAGTCTGGCCGAACTCGATTACCTCAACCTGTCCTATTGCTCACTCAGCGGGCCCATCCCGGAATCGCTGGGCAATCTGTCCCACCTCCGCGAATTGTACTTGTACGAAAACCATTTGAGCGGCTCCGTGCCGCCGTCGTTCAGCAACCTGTCCGAACTGCAGAAATTGAGCCTGGCCGGAAACCAGTTGGGCGGGCACCTGCCGGAGTATTTAGGCGACCTTGCCAGCCTGGAATATCTGAATTTAGGCAACAACCTCTTCCACGGCACCATCCCGGAAACATGGGGTGCCTTGCCGGCGCTCCAAGGCCTTTATCTGGAAGGGAACCAGCTCGGGGGCCCGATACCGGAATACCTGGGGAGCATGACCAGCCTGACCTTCCTGGATCTGAGCAAAAACCAGTTCAGCGGGACCATCCCCGCCGCCTTGGGCGACCTGTCGCAACTCCAGGGATTGTATCTGGCCTGGAACGAGCTCAGCGGAACCATACCCGCCGCCCTGGGCGATTTGACCTGCCTGTCCGCCCTGGACCTGGAAGGGAACCGGCTGAGCGGCGCCATTCCGGATTTTTTCGATGCCATGCCAATGCTGGGATCCATCGACCTGTCCATGAACCAGTTCAGCGGGGAAATCCCTCCGTCAATCGGCAGCCTGGACAACCTGTACTGGCTGATGATCGACAGCAACCACCTCACTGGGACGATTCCGAGCACCCTGACCGACATGGCCACCCTGCTGTACATGTCCTTTCGGGACAACCAGCTCAGCGGCAGCGTCCCGCCGACGCTGATGAACATGCCCAGGCTCGACGTTCTGCGCCTGGACTATAACGCCCTCCACGGCGACACGCCCGAATTGGAGGAATTCCTGGACCGGCTGGGCTACCCGTGGCCGGAATACGGGTACAAGTACCGCAGCTACCAGACCCTGCCCCCCACGGCGCTCGTCGTGGCGGAGCTGCAGCCCGGCGCAGTGAGGCTGACCTGGACCCCGGACCCGCCGATCGGGGAGAACTATTCCGGAGCAGGCGGCTACGAGGTGTGGCACCGCGAGAAGCCGGGCGCCGTCTGGCGACTGCGCGGCGTGATCCCGGACAAAGCCGTCACCACCTGGACCGGCAGCGTCATCCCCGGTCAGACCAACGCGTTCCGCCTGCGCACGTTCACCCCGCCGCAGTACTGGCGGGTGAACCGGGTGGCCAGCGAGTTCACGCCGCAGCGGTCCGTATCTCCGCCCGGCGGCGGGCAGACCGTGAACGTGTACGTGCAGGAAGACCGGACCGGCGGAATCTACATCGACAGCCCGTCCCAGGTGGCGCCCAGCGCCCCCATCACCGTCCGGATCGACCCGGCCGCCTTCGCCGCCGCCGGCACGGGCCCGCACATCCTCTGGATCACGCTCCCCCCGTACGTCACCCTCAGCCAGACGCTGGCCACGGGAAACCCGGACTCGGCGGCGCCGCTGCCGCTAGCGGGCGAGCGGGTGACGGACCTGGCGGTGGTGGAGTACCGCTTCGGCGACGACGGGCGGCCCGAGCCCGTGGAAGGCAGCCAGTTGACGGGGATCGGCCCCCACGCCGTCCAGTTGCTCCGCTACGTCGCCGGCGAGAATGCCATTCTGGTCCGCATCGTCGAGAGCACCTCGGGGTGGTTCCCGCAGCACGGCGGCACGTTTCTGGGCTTCACCATCGGCCTCGCCACCGGCTCCTGGCCCACCACCGGCGCGAGCAACTGGGGTCCCGGCGGGATGGGCGCCCAGGCATCCAGCCTGGTTTGCGTGGATCTCCGCCAGGCCGGCTTCGATGCCGGCGACGCGTTCCGGGTGACGCTGTACGCCACGCAGCAGCCCGGCGCGCAGCTCCTGCCCCTGATCTTCGCCGGCGGCGGTTATGCCCTCTTCACCGTGGCGGAGGTGCTGACCGGCGCGATTCCCGTGACCACGGCCCTGGGCACGCCCATCGAGGACTTCGACACCGGCGACGTGGACGGTGACGGCGTGGACGATCTCGTGGCCGTCACCCCGGGCGAGCGCCGCGTTTACTGGAGCCAGGGGAGCCGGACGGGCGGTTTCTTCGGCATCGACTGGGCCGAATTGCAGGAGATCCCCGTCCGGGTGGACGTGGCCGACGTCGATGGCGACGCCCGTCCCGACGTCCTGACCGCCGACGAGGCCGGAACGCTGCATGTCTACCTCTGGGCCTCGCTGTTCGGCCCGGACAAGGCCGGCGCCGGGCGCGCCGTCCCCGACCGGGCCGTGCGCCTGGCGGGCCTCGTCACCGACGCCCGCGTCTGCGACGTCACCGGCGACGGCTGCTCCGATTACGTCTTCTGCGACGCCGGCGGCGACCGGTTGCAAGTTCTGGCCGGCCCGGTCTTTTCAGGCGGGAATTCCTATTTCACCGAACAGGAGCCGGTCGCGCTGGCCGCCGGCGACTTCAACGGGGACACGTGGCCGGATCTGGCGGTGGCCAATGCCGCCTCGAATTCGGTGTCGGTGCTCTGGAACGACGGCGGCGGACACTTCACCGCAAAGGTGCTGGCGGGGGTGGGCAACCGGCCGGTGGACCTGGACGCGGGGGACATCGACCGTGACGGACTGGAAGACCTGGTCGTGGTCCTGGCCGCCGACAAGGCGGTCGGTATCCTGCGGGCCGTATCCGGCAACGCCTTCGACACCGCCGGGCAGCAGAAGATCTTCTTCCAGCGTACGCCCTCGGCCGTCCTGGCCGACAACTTCGATGGCGCGGCCGGCGCCGACGCCCTGGTGGGTTTCGCCGACTCCGCCCGCCTGGCCTTGTGCACGTCGGATGACGCCGGCGTGCTGCAGCACAGCTTCTCCATCGACACGCTGGGCGACGTGGTCGTCGACTCCGTGGGCCGGACGACGACCCTGGCGGCGGATCAGGTCCTGTCCGTGGCGGGCGGGACGACCCTGGGGGGCATCGCCTCGCGTGAAGGCGTCGCGGTGGTGGCCAGCCGGGGCGTCAACCTGGTCCATTTCCCCCGGAGCGCGGCGCTGTCGTTTTCCGTGGTCAACCTCGGGGCGGCCGACACGCTGGCCAACCTGGAGCTCTATGCGGACTCCGGCGGCACCCTGCTGGCGACGGCCACCGACGTCATCCCCGCCGGCGCCCAGTACGCCCGCTACCTGTCCGGCGTGCTCGGCCAGGCGGCCGAGGAGCCGGGGCGGTGGGTGCGCGCCTTCCTGACCGAGCCGGACACCCACGGCATCTGGCTCGTCAACGACGCGGCGCTGACCTACCTCGACGGCACCCGCATGCCCGAGGCCCGCGACGCGCAGGGTCGCCTGCTCTTCCCGGTGGTCCACACCGGCGGCGACCGCACCACCACGCTCGTCCTGATCAACCCCCTGCGACTCCCCACCCGTTTGAATTTCACCGTCTATGGGCCCGCGGGTGCGGTGAAAGCCACTCGGTCCGCCGTCCTCGACGGCCGCGGCCGCCTGGAGCTCGACGTCGCCAATCACTTTGCCGGCATGGCCGCGGGCGACTCCATCGAGGTGGAATCCGAGCGCGGCATCTTCGGGCTGGAACTGTTCGGCGACGCCGGCGCCGTCGCCTGCCTCGAGGCCATGACGAGCGAAGCCGACGGCGGCGTCCTCTATGCCCCGCATGTCGCCATCGGCGACCTGGGCGTGCCTTACGCGTCGATCCTCACGCTGGTCAACATGTCCGACGCGCCGCTGAACGTGGACTTGTCCCTGTACACCGATCAGGGCCAGCCGGTCGCCGGCTCGCCTGTCACCCGCAGTCTTTCCGCCCACGGCAAATTCGAGGCGGATGTCGCGGCCTTGTTCGATATGCACGCCGCCTTCACCGGGTACCTCGCCGCCGATCCGGGCGACGCCATCGGCCTGGCCGGCTGCATCACCTTCGGCGAGGCCGGCGCCGGCGGACGCTTCCTGTCGTCCATGCCGCTGGCGCCCCGGCGCCACAACCGATTTCTCATGGGGCACATCGCCAACGGCCGCATCGGGAACGTCGATTACTTCACCGGGCTGGCCGTGCTCCACCCCGACAGCGAGAACGCCGCCCGCATCCAGATCACCGCCTTTGATTCGCAGGGCCTCTTCCTCGACTCCCGCCAGCTCGTCCTGCAGCCGTACCATGAGTCGGAATGCCCCGAGTGTGTCCTGCGGCGCGTGTTCCTGCTGGACGGCTTCATGCCGGACCTCACCGCGATCTTCGGCGGCTACCTGCTGGTGGAGAACCAGTCCAGCTCCGCCGGCGTCCTGGTCTTCGAGCTGTTCGGCGATTACGGCCTGAACGTGCTCAGCGCGGTGCCGGCCGTGCCGGTGGAGGAGTGAACGGTGAACAGAAAATAGTGAACAGTGAGGAGCAAGGAGATACGGGAAAGCCAGTGGAATTCCTTCCCGATGTCCGAAGTCCGAAGTCCGATGTCCGATGTCCGATTTCCGAAGTCCGATGTCGAAAGGCCGACGATCTGGAACGAGCCCCCGGTCTCGAATACAAGAACGAGCGCAACTGCAAGTGCAAATCGCGATGGCGATCTCGGACTGCGAGCACGCGAAAGAATCCGGGGCCTGCCGACTCACCGACTCACCGACTCACCGATTCACCGACTCACCGATTCACCGATTCACCGATTCACCCAGAAACCGATTCACCGGCTGACCGATGCGCACCTTGGCCCGTTTTCATCCGGCGCTGCGGCCGGCGATCACTCATCCAGCGACGGCAGCAGCTTCTGCCGACCCAGGGCGACCCGGAAGCCGTAGCCGGCCAGGGCCGCGACCACCGCCATCCCCAGCCAGCCCTGCCACGGGACCCAGCACCCCGCCGCCGCCAGAACCGGCGCCGCCGGCTCCAAACTGTTCACCAGCAGGCACACGGCGAAGGTCAGGAGCCCCCACCGCACCAGCGACATCGCGAGCAGCAACACCACCGCGAAACCCAACGGCGCCAGCAGGAGCTCGCCGCCGCTGAACAACTGGGGCACGAAAATCAGCAACGTGAAGGCGACGGCGGCCAGCCAGTCATTGCGGAGGAGCAGCCGCAGGACGAACAGGATGCCCGCGATGAACACGCCGTTGGACAGCGCCAGTACCGGCAGCCCGGCCAGCCAGCCCAGCCCGTCGGCGACAGAGGCGGGAAACACCCTGGAGTCGAGCAGGGACGTGGCCGAGTCCGTCATGTCCAACCAGCCGGGAAGCGCCGCGCTGACGCTGTTGAACAGCCAGATCCCCAATCCCAGCAGGGTCCCCGTCAGCACGTCCCGGCCCACGAGCGGATCGCGCCAGCGGCCCGCCAACAGCCGCGACCAGCCGATGAGCACGTTGGGCCACCGGCGCCGGACATACGGTTCGATCCCCAGGTACACGGCCCACACGAAACCGGCCTGCCCCATCGCGATGGCGATGCCGGCGAAGATCCAGCCGGTAACGCCGCCCATCGTGGCGGGCATGCGGGCGATCAGCACCCAGTTGGCCAGCAGGGAGACGCCGATGATCGCGGCCACGCGGAGTGCGCCGCGCCGGTCACCCCGCCCCGACCGCAGATTGCGCCGGACCAGGTACACACCCACGCCCATCAATCCCACAAAGATCAGAATGTTCACGGCACCGGACAGCCAGCCGGCTGACTGTTCGGACTGATCCGCCCCGGCGGACTTTTCCCACGGACCGGTCAGCGTGAACCAGACCACCCGCCCGTCGAAGGCGGCGGCGGCC
>CALAMB010000301.1 GCA_937925645.1 uncultured Acidobacteriota bacterium | reverse complement strand
GGTCGATGACCCGGCCCTGCTGCCCGCCGCCGGGGTCGAGGCCCTCTACGTCCTCATCACCGCCGATCACCTGTTCGTGAGCAGCGAGCCGGAAGCCGTGCGTCAGTGCGCCGCCTCGGCCGCCGGTCCGGGCCATTTTCTCGAATCCGCGTTCGGCGCCCAGGTCGCCCAGTCGTACGCCGACGGCGTCGCCTGGCTGTTCGCCGCCGACCTGGCGGGCATCCAGAAGGAGCACGCGTCCGACAATCCGGCCGAACGCGAACTGCTCGGCTTCCAGGACGTCCGCTACCTGGTGGCGGAACAGAAGACCGTGTCGGACCAGCCCCAACTCCGCCTGGCCGTGGGGTTCGCCGGGGAACGCCGCGGGATCCCCTCCTGGCTCGGCAACCCGGGTTCCATGGGCACGCTGGACTTCGTCTCGCCGGACGCCTACGCCGCGGCCTGCGTCCTGGCCAAGGAGCCCCGGGCGATCGTGGACGAGCTGCTCGGCATCCTGGCCACCCTCAATCCGGAGGACCTGCAGGAGTTCCTGAAATTCGAGGACGAGACGGGCCTGAGCATCCGGGAAGACCTGGCCGCGCCCCTGGGCGGTGAGTTCCTCCTGGCGGTGGACGGACCGGTCCTGCCGAAACCGGCCTGGAAGCTGGTGCTGCTGGTGGACGACCCCGCCCGCTTCCAGCTTTCGTTGGAGCGGCTGGCGGAGGCGATCAACCGCCGGCTGGCCGAGGAGGGCAAAGCCACCCTGTCGATCCAACGCGACGAGGTGTCGGGCGACACCTACTACACGGTGGCGTCATCGGACAGCGCCGTCACCGTGCACTACTCCTTCCACGACGGCTACCTCATCATGGCCCCCGAGCGGTCGCTCATCACGCAAGCCATCGCCAACCGGAACAACGGGTACACCCTGCCCCGGAGCGCCGATTTCCAGGCGGCCCTGCCGGCGGACCGCTACGCCCAGTTTTCCGCCGTGGCTTACTCCAACGCGCAGAAGCTGGCCGGTTCGCTCGCCGACTTCGTGCCGGACGGCGCGGGCAAGATGTCCGCCGACGAGCTCCAACAGGTGCGCGACGTCCTCCAGAACCTCAAGCCCATGCTCTTCTGCGCGTACGGCGAGACGGACCGCATCGTGCTCACCGGCACCGGACTGATGGGCCTGAACCCGGCCGACTGGGCCCGGTTCGCCAGTCCGGACCAGTTGATGAAAATGCGGCCGGAATCCGGCAAGGTGCCGGCCAAGACCAGACCGCGTCCGTTCAGGAAAACGCTTTAGATCCCCTTCGACGGGAGGCGGCATCCGGCCGCCTCCCGCCGGCGGCTCAAGGAGTACGCATGAGCCCATCCGACCGTGTCCCGCCAACCGTGCCCGACGGCCGTCCCGCCCTGATCGAGCTGGACGGCCTGGTGGTCCGTTTCGGCGCCAAGACGATCCTCAACGAACTCACCAGCACCCTGTCGGGCCGCGCCATCGGGCTCCTCGGCCCCAACGGCGCCGGCAAGACCACCCTGATCCACACCCTGCTCGGTTTCCACCCGGCCCAGGCCGGCTCGGCCCGGGTGATGGGCCTGGATATCCGCCTCCAGAACCGGGAGATCCGGCGGCTGACGGGCTACATGCCCGAAAACGACAGTTTCATCGCCGGGCTCAGCGCCCTGCGCCTGACCCGGATGCTGGCCGAGATCACCGGCCTGCCCCGCGCCGCGGCGCTGGAGCGGGCGCACGAAGAGATCGGAAGAGCCCACGTCTGAACTCCAGTCACGTCAGTCAATCTCGT
>CALAMB010000300.1 GCA_937925645.1 uncultured Acidobacteriota bacterium | reverse complement strand
ACGGCCGTCCCGCCGGCGGCGGGCACCGACCAGATGTCCCCCTTGTACGAGAAGGCGATGGTACTCCCGTCGGGGGAGATGGCGGGGTACCGCATCCAGAGCGGCGCGTCCTGGCCGAACGCGGCGGCGCCCAGCGCGATGAGCAGGCAGACAATCAACATCCAACGTGTGCGTTCCATATGCACTCCATGAAAGGGATTTAGTTCGAATCATTGTTATACGCCGCGAACCGCCCGAATGGTTCAGCCGGCCTGGCGAATTTTCAATCGTCATCGTCTGCCAGAGCCGTCCGCCGCCAGCCGAACCAGACGTTTGTGGCCCGCAACTAAAACCGAACCCTGACGGCTACTGCGGTTGGATAGCCGAATCCGCACCGAGGATTCCGTCCGCCGGCGCCGATCGCCCCGGTCAGCCCCGCAGCCCCGCGCGTAAGGCGTGACGCAACGATCAAAACCCGATATACTGCAGCCGCGATTATCCACGCACCGGCGTCGCCCGGACGGCGCGAGAGCACTCGGAGGATGGACAGATGAAAGTCGCAGTGATCGGCGGATGCGGACACGTCGGCCTGCCCCTGGCGCTGGCCCTGGTGGCGCGGGGCCACCACGTGGACGTCCTCGACATCGACGCCGCGGCCATCGCCCGCATCCAGGCGGGCGAGATGCCCTTCATGGAACAGGACGGCGCGGAGCTGCTGCGCCAGGCGCTCGATTCGGGCCGGTTCCGCTGCCACCTGGATCCCGCCTGCCTGGCGGACGCCGAGGCCGTCATCCTCATCACCGGAACGCCCGTCGACGAATACATGAATCCCCGCCAGACGCTGGTCTTCAAAGTCCTGGACCCCTGCCTGCCCCACTTCCGCGACGGGCAGACCCTCATCCTGCGCTCCACGCTGTACCCCGGGATGACAGAGCGGGTGGCCCGTTACCTGGCCGGGCACCGGCTGAATCTCCACGTGGCCTTCTGCCCCGAACGGGTGGCGGAGGGCCGGGCCATCCGGGAGATGTGCTCCCTGCCCCAGATCATCGCCGCCCTCAGCACCGAGGGCCGGGAGGTGAGCGCCCGCCTGTTCGCAACCCTGACCCCCACCCTGATTCATCTCGAGCCGCTGGAGGCGGAGCTGACCAAGCTGTTCTCCAACGTCTACCGCTACATCCACTTCGCCATCCCCAACCAGTTCTACATGATCTGCCGCGAGCACGGGGTTGACTACGAGAAGGTCCATCACGCGCTCACATTCGAATATCCCCGCGCCGCCCATCTGCCCAAGCCGGGTCTGACGGCCGGCCCCTGCCTGCTCAAGGACACCATGCAACTGGCCGCCTTCCAGAACCTGCAGTTCCCCCTGGGGCAGGCGGCCAGCCACATCCACGAAGGCATGCCCAATTTCCTGATCCAGATCCTGCGCCGGAAACTGGACCTGGCGAACCTGAATGCCGGGCTGCTGGGTATCGCCTTCAAGGCCGACAGCGACGACGTCCGGTCCAGCCTGGGCGGCAAGCTCCGCAAGCTGCTGGCGCTGGAGTGCCGCGCCGTGCGGGCCACCGATCCCTTCGTGAAGGATCCGTCCCTGGTGGACGCGGCCGAGGTCATCCGGGAATCCGATTTCCTGGTCCTCGGCACACCGCACCGCTGCTACCGGGAGCTGGATCTGCAGGGGAAGCCGGTCCTCGACATGTGGCAGTTCTATCCGGCGGGAACCGTCAACACGATCTGACAATCCGACCGGCACCCGGTGGGACCGCCGGCGGTCACCCGCCGGAACCGGACGAGCCGGCCCCGTCCCCCGGACGGTTCGGGGGCTCGGCCGGAACCAGGCCGAACACGGTCTCGTACGCCCGCCGCAGGTGCGGCACGGAGTGCTGCCAGGCCAGTTCGCGCTCCAGCCGCAGCCGGCCGGCCGCCCCCATGCGCCGCCGCCGCGGCTCGTCGTCCAGCAGCGCGGCGACCGCCGCGGCCAGCGCCT
>CALAMB010000299.1 GCA_937925645.1 uncultured Acidobacteriota bacterium | reverse complement strand
CTCCACGATCTCCAGCCAGGAGAACCAGAGCGGGTGCCGCCGCTTGTACCAGCGGAGCACCTCCAGCAGCTTCGCCTGCTTCGGCTCGGGAATGACCTCGGGCAGGATCCGGTCGAAGTGGATCCGGATATGCTCGTCGCCGCAGAACTCGAGGGCTTCCGTGCACAGCGTCTGCAGCTCGTTGCGGATCCGGCCCGAATCGGAGATCTTGACGGGGCGGGACTCGTAATCCTCGCCGGCCAGGAACCGGTTGAGCAGCGGGTTGAACACCAGCCGGCTCTGGTTCAGCGTCTCCATCATGCGCAGGGTGAAGGTGATCAGCTTGTCCCCGCGCGGGGCGGCCAGCCGGACGGTGGATCGGTAGACGTTCGTCTCGAGCTGCTCGACACCCGGCGCGCCGGAGTACGGATCCGCCTGCATGTAGCCGCAGACGGCCAGCACGTCCCACTCCTTTTCGGGGAAGAAGTCGTCCACGTGGATGAGCGGCTTGTGCACCGGGATGCCGGCGTCGATCCCCTCGTGGATGAGGCGGCGGAACTCCTGCACCGCGGCGGCGTCGGCGGGCCGGCCGATGACCGCCTCCAGCCGGGCCTTGAAGTCGTCCGTGTCGGGGTTGAGACTCATCACGTCCTGTTCCTGCTGGTACGGCAGGTCGAAGCGCGAGGTGAAGGGGACCAGCGAGGCCTCCAGGTTCAGCATGGGCGCCAGACTGGCCGCCTGGATGGCTTCAGCCGACGCGGCGTAGCCGTCCACCAGGAGGAGATGCAGGTCGTCGTGGGCGTCGCGCCACGTGCCCACGCGGTAGGTGGGGGCGTAGGTGCCCGACTCGGTGAACGCCGCCAGCCCGGAGGGGAGCACGAAGCCGTCGTCGATGATGTGGACGCCCTGGGCGGCCCACTGCCGCCACAGCTCGCCGATGCGGTGTTCCCGGCTCTTGCCGCGGAGGGTCCAGACGTGGATGTGCTCGCGCTTGATCTCCGGGTAACAATTCTCGATGGCCTGGACCACCAGCGCCCGGTCGGTCCGGAAGGTGATGAGCAGGGACTCAAGCGCCGCCCGGGCCACGATCTCGCGGGGCAGGAACAGGTTGCCCACGTAGCCCTCGTAGGGCCGCGAGACGCGCAGCGGCTGGTTGAACAGGTGCAGCACGGTGAGCGCCCCGTTGGCGCTCCCCTTGGCGAAGCGGGAGGTGTTCTCGAGGGTGTCGATGGCCGCCCCCCAGACCGTGATCCCCCGCGCCTTGATCTCGCCGTAGAAATCCTCCCAGCGGTAGGCCGGGTCGTTGAGCATGCGCACCACCCGCTGGTCCAGCCAGCGCGCCACCTCGGGGCGCGCGTAGACGCGGCCGAAGCCGAGCTGCGGGTTGGAGCCCATCTCGGGGGTCTCGCCCGCCTTGGGCATGAGGCCCTCGCCCATGCAGACCATGATGGCGTGATTTTCGGGGAGCTGGCGGGTCAGGTACCAGAGGCCCTCGCTCAACGCGTAGGCCGAGATCGCGTCGGCGTCCTTCTTGACCTGGTTGAGGCCGGCCTTGTCCAGCTTGGCGCCCTCGCCGAAGCGCCCGAAGAGCTGGGTGCCGAGCGCCGTCACCGCGGCGCCCATGGCCAGGAGGCGCTCCATGCGGCCGTCGAGGAAGGAGATCTCCCGGGTGAATTCCTTGGCCGGTTCGCCGCTGAGCCAACGGACCTCCACGTCGTCGAGCCACAGATGGAACCGGCCCAGGATGGGCCGGGTGTCGAACGCCCACTGGGCGATGAGATCTTGCTGGTCCTGCATTATTTCGTTCATGCGTCGGACTCCTCGAAAATGATGGTTGCCATGATACTCATTACGTTGATGTTGGACGATACCAGTCTACGGCTTTCGCGCGGTGAAAGCAAGATCGATTGTCGGAAGCGAGGCTCGGGACTCGAGGCTGGAGGCTCGTCATCGGTTGTCCGTGGCGGTGTCGTTCGTAATCGTGATCGTAATTCGTAATCGTGATCGTGCCGTTTGAAGGTTTGAAGGTTGGAATGTTGGAAGGTTCACCGGTTCCCAAGTTCGCAGGTTCTAAACAGTTGTTGTTTGATAGTTGATAGTTGATAGTTGATAGTTGATGGTTGATGGTTGATGGTTGATCGCTGATCGATCGTCTCCCGTCTCTCGTCTC
>CALAMB010000298.1 GCA_937925645.1 uncultured Acidobacteriota bacterium | reverse complement strand
GACCACCGAGATCTACACTCTTTCCCTACACGACGCTCTTCCGATCTGACACTCACCGCCAGCCGGGTGAGCACCAGCGGGAACAGCAGCGCCAGCTCCTCATCAGTCAGAGGCAGGACGCGGTGATAGGCAGCGATGAGCCCCGCTGCGGCCTCCAGCGGCCGGTCCTGGCCCATCATGGCGTAAGCCGACGCCACGGCCGCCTCACCCGCGATCACGGAGCGGCACATGTCGCCGAAATCCACGATGCCCGAGAGCCGCTGCCGACCCTGCTCGTCGTAATCCACCAGCAGGTTGTAGTCATTGGCGTCGCCGAAGATGGCGCCGCGACGCAGGCACCCAAGGCGCGGGGCGACACGATCGGTGAATCTGTCCATGATGCGGGCCAGCCAATCCCGCCGCCTCGGATCGTGGATCAGCTTCAGATGCGGCAGAATCCAGGCCGCCTGGCACAGGTTCCACTTGAGCTCCCGGTCCAGCGCCGGATGCTCGAATCCCGCCAGCGCCGCGTCCAGCCGACCCAGCGCCTCGCCGATCCCCTCCCGCAGCGCCGGCGGGTGCGGGCGCACCGACGCCATCACCCGCCCCGGCAGAAACGTGAGCAGCCAGGCCAGGCGTTCCCCGTCGGCGTCCGCCAGGACGGTCGTGGGCGCCCCGTCGCGCGCGGACACCACGCGCTGGAGCGGCAGCTCCGGCACCCGCTCGGCCAAATGCGCCAGCGCCCGGCACTGCATGTCCACGAACGCCGGATCGCAGCCGGGCCGCATGATTTTGAGGAGGTAGCTCGCCGCCTCAGTGTCCACGCGGATGTTCAGGTCGTATTCGCCCGGCAGCAGCCGGCACGTTCCGGCAATCTCATATTCCTCACGAAGCAGCCGGTCCACCGCTGCGCGACGGCTCGAAAACCACTCATTGCCGGTGATCATGGTGTCACTCCGCTCCTGTCGAGTCAGGCCGCACCGCCGCGGTCACGAACCGGTTCCCTCCAGCGCGAAGTCCACCGCCGCGCGGGCGTGGATGGTCGTCGTGTCAAACAGGGGGACGCGGCCCGGTTCCGGCGTCACGAGCAGCGGGATTTCCGTGCAACCGAGGATGATGCCCTGAGCTCCCCGGCTCGCGAGGGTGTCGATCACCCGCCAATAGGCGCGCCGGGATTCCGGATCGATGATGCCCCGGCTCAACTCGTCCATGATGACCCGATGCACCAGCGCCCGGTCTTCGGCGTCCGGGACCAGCGCGGTGATGCCGTGCGGCTCCCGCAACCGGTCCCGGTAGAAGGGTTCCTCCATCGTGAAGCGCGTCCCCAACAGCCCGACCGTGTCGAGTCCCGCCTGCCGGATTTCCCGGGCGGTCGCGTCCACGATGTGCAGGATGGGAATCCGGATCGCCTGCCCGATGGGTTCGGCGAACTTGTGCATGGTGTTGGTGCACAGCACCAGGAAGTCGGCGCCGCCGCGCTCGATCGCCCGGGCGGTTTCGATCATCACCGCCATCACCCGGTCCCACTCTCCCCGCTCCATGTAGGGCTGAACCTCCCCGAAGTCCACCGACACCATCACGCTGGCGGCCGAGTGGTTGCCGCCCAGCCGTTCCCTGACCATCTCATTGGTGAGCTTGTAATACACGAGCGACGACTCGCACGTCATGCCGCCCAGCAGTCCGATCGTTTTCATTTGCTCGACTCCTCGCACCGGATGACCAGCGGTGAGGCCCAGGTTTAACCCCACGAACACCCGGCGATGAATGATGGAGCCCGGTGCGCCGAACCGGCCGGCCGAGAGTACCGCCGGCAGACTGTCGAACAGCGGGCTGTCCGGATCGGACCGGTGGGTTCAAAGCGCGGCTCAGGGCTCCGGGCCATTGTACGTCCTCGAACGTCTCGGGGCAAGGCATGCGACGGTACGCGGCCACTCCGTCCCGCCGGCGGCTCCATTGACGGGGTGTCGCCGCCCGCCTATAATCCGTCCAGCGGGCTCACCCGGAAAAACAACCGCCCCAGGAGATGGACAGATGCTGTCACTGGCCGATTCACGCAAGGGATGGTGGATGCTCAGAATCGTCCCGGCGCTGGTGCTGCTCGGCACTGCGGCGAACGTCCCGACCCCAGTCAATTTCTGTCTTGTCCCGCCCGGCGCCGCGGAGACCGATGTGGTGAGCCAAGCCGCCCGGATCGTCCCGTCGCCCGTCCAGATCACCTGGCAGGAACGCGAATTCATCGCCTTCGCCCACTTCGGCATGAACACCTTCACCGACGTCGAATGGGGCACGGGGCGGGAGGACCCCGTCCGGTTCCAGCCGACGGATTTCGACGCCCGCCAGTGGACCCGGGTGCTTCGCCACGCCGGCGTTCGGCTGCTGATCCTCACCGCCAAGCACCACGACGGCTTCTGCCTCTGGCCCACCGAGACCACGGCGCACGGCGTCCGGAGCAGTCCGTGGCGCGGCGGCCGGGGCGACGTGGTGGGCGAGGTGGCGGCCGCCTGCCGCGCGGACGGTCTGGCGTTCGGCATCTACGTGTCGCCATGGGACCGGCACGAGCGGTCCTATGGCGATTCGCCCCGCTACAACGCTTTCTTCCGCACCCAGCTCCGGGAGCTCCTTACCCGCTACGGCGAAATCGCCGAGGTCTGGTTCGACGGCGCCTGCGGCGAGGGGCCCGACGGCCGGCGCCAGGAGTACGACTGGCCGTCGTACTACGCCGTTGTCCGGGAGCTGCAGCCGCGGGCGGCCATTTTCGGCATGGGCCCGGATGTCCGCTGGGTGGGCACGGAGACGGGCGTCGGCCGTGAGACGGAGTGGAGCGTGATCCCCGACCGGCTGGACATCGCGCGTCTCTCCGGCGCGGCAGCCCATCCGGTGGACGCGGCGTTCCTCCCGGGCGATCTCACCGACGCCGACCTCGGCAGCCGGACTCAGCTGCGATCGGCCCGCTCGCTCCTCTGGTACCCGGCGGAGGCGGACGTCTCCATCCGGCCCGGCTGGTTTTTCCATCCGGCGGAAAACAGCCGGGTGAAGTCGCCGGCCGAGCTGCTGGACATCTTCTTCAGCTCCGTGGGCCGCAACGCCGTGCTGTTGCTCAACGTCCCGCCGGACCAGCGCGGGCGCATTCACGACGCCGACGTCCGCAGCCTGCGGGGTCTGCGCCGGCTCCTCGACAAGACATTCCGAAGGAATCGGCTGGACGGCGCGGTGGCCGCCGCCTCCGCTGAAGCTGGGGGACACCGTGTCGCCGATGCGGTGGACGCTGACCCCGCCACATACTGGGCCGCCCCCGCGGGTGTCCGCCGCGCGACCCTGGAGTTCGAGCTGCCCACCGCGCGGACGTTCGATGTCGCGATGGTGCGCGAGCACATCCGGCTGGGACAACGGGTGGAGTCCTTCCGGTTCGAGTGCCTGGACGGTAACCAATGGCGGGAATTCGCCCGCGGCACCACGGTGGGCTACCAGCGCCTGCTCCGCTTCCCCCCGGTCACGGCCCGGCGGGTGCGCCTGATCGTCGATGAGTCGCGCGACTGCCCCGCCCTCTCCGCGGTGGGGCTGTACGAGCTGGCAAAATAGCCGCTTGTCACCAACATTCCAGTCGGCAGCGCGGTTTTTTCTCCCCCGCTGTCTCCCGCTGATTCACCCTGTCGCTCAAATCCATTACAACCCAAGCAGCTTCCAGTGGTACAGCAAGCCCGTACAGACAAGGAGCGCCAACGCGACCGCGGTGTACATGAAGCGCCGCCGGGCCGGCCATGCCGGTTCCCGCCATGCCGTCACCGCGAAGCAGGCGGTGAGCAGGGCGAGGACCCCAGCCACCATGGGCATGAAGTAGGCGACTTTCATCCAGACCGGGAATCGGGGATTCCAGGCGAGCCCGTAACCGATCAGCATCGGATACTGGAACAGCATGCTGCCGAGAATGGCCAGGGCGGTGACGCCGGCGGCCCACGCCACGGTGTCGGCCAGTCGATGGGAACGGCGGGCCGGCTCCCCCAGCCCATCCGGCCGGCGCCGCCGGAACCAGCGCCTGAGGCCGCCCAGCGCGGTGCCTCCTCCGGCGATCAGCAGGATGGCGGCGCAGACCCACGCTGCCAGCAGCCCGCCCTCCGGGATGACGATCTTCTCCATGGGAACATTCCGAAAGGTGGGAGCGGCGCCTGACAGATCCAGCACGTCCCCGGTGCAGGCGGTGAACACCCCCGGCGACTGCTCGCGGAGTTTCAAGTTGTTGGCGAAAAGAAAACCGTTGCGGCGCTCCACCGTCAGCATCTCCACCGGCGTGCCGTGCTCCAGGATGCGGTACCGACCGACAAAGGGCTCCCAACCGGCCCGATTCGGACCCGGCGGATCGCCGGGGCCGGTGTTGCGATCGAAAATCAGCCCTTCTTCCACCAGTACGATCGCCGTGGGCCGGCCGGCCGCGTCGAACCGGAAGCGGTAATGGATGACGTTGTCGCCGTCCCGCTCATAAGCCTCGCCGGCCGATGTGAAGTGCAGCGGATAGAACGTGTCACCGCTCAGAATCCCGAACGCGCCGTCCCGCTGGAGCAGAATCCACTCAAAACCCCGTTCGCTCACGTAGCTGCCCGCCAGTTTCTCCAGGTGAGACTCCCCCGGCTGCCAGTCGGCCGGCGGCGCCGCCGGCGGCGCCGGCTTGGCGAGGAGCCGCTCGGCGATGATGGCGTCGAGCAGGTTCTGTCCCAGGGTGGTGTGCAGGTTGTGGCCGGTGGCGTTGGTGAGCACGGCGACGCCGATTCCCAACTCCGGGTACCAGCGCATGTGGCTGAGAAAACCGTAGCCGCCGCCGCTGTGACTCAGCGAGACGGTGCCGTGCCGCTGTTCCCGGTAAATCCCCAGCCCATAGCCGTTTTTCTGGCCGGGCATCGCGAAAGGAACGGAGTACATCTGCTCGAGCAGCGCCGCCGGCAAAACGTCGGCGTCGCCCGCCCGTCCCTGCCGGATGTGGAAAAGGAGAAACGCCCCCATTTCCCGCGCGCTGGCGTAGAGGCCGCCGGCGGGAATCATGGGGATCTCCAGCTGAAGGCGGGCCAGGTAATTGTCGTGGCCCAGCGCCCGCGATGGATACCGCCGGATCTGTTCCATGGCAAACGAGCTGTCCGCCATGCCCACGGGGGCGAGGAAATGGTTATGGGCATAGTCCGCAAACGTTTCGCCCGTCACCTTCTCGACAATGTACCCGGCCAGGTCGATGCCCAGGTTGGAGTAGGCGTAACGCTCGCCCACCGGATATCGCAACCACGTCCGGGAGATGCTGTGGATATGCTCCTCGAAGGAGCTCGCGTCCGAGCGATAATTGTTCCCCACCGGAGCCTCGTGGGCCAGGCCGGCGGTGTGACTGAGCAGATGCCGGAGCGTGATGCGCGTTTCGGGGTGGTCGCCAAACCGGCTGCGGATCGTGAAATCCGGCAGGTAAGCGGCGATGGGCGTGTCCAGGTCGAGTTTGCCCGCGTGGACCGCCGTCAGGACGGTCAGGGCGGTGAACGCCTTGGAGTTGGACTGGAGGCTGAAGAAAGTGTTCCGGGTGACCGGCGCCTTTCCGTTGGCGTCCGTGATCCCGAATCCTTCGCTCCAGACCACTCCATCGTCGGCCACCAGGACGACCGCCAGCCCCGGGATGCCCTGTTCCGCCATCATCCCGGGGATGCGGGCCCGGTAGTCCTCCACGATGGGGGCGAGGTCGGGGGACGTCGCCCCTCCGGCCGTACCGCAGCAAACGAGGAGGGTCACACTGACCGCCGCCAGGAATCGGATCGCTTGGGACAGGTTCATGAGTCTCCCCCGGAATCGGATATCGCCCCATTGTGACGGATGCGGTCTCCGATAGTCAATCTTCATCGATGATCACGGGGATGGCGGCCGGTTCCCGCCGACCTGCCCGGTCCCAAATCACCCGTTCGATGGCTCCAGTTGTGCGGCCAGTCGCTCCAGAAAAGCCGCCTGCGCCGGATGCATCTTCACCCGCGCTGCTTCCAGAGAGAACCAGTCGGCCCGGTCCACCTCGGGATATTCATGCATCCGGCCGGAGCCGCGGGGCCACTCGAAGGTGAATGTGTTGGACCGGAGCGTGGCCGGATCGAACTCACCCGCGAAGGCCCAGGCTTCGACCACCTTGCCGCTGTTGAGTCTCGTCTCACCCAGGTAGAAAAATTCGCTGCCCGCGGCCGGATCGGCGGCGCCGTCGCGCGGCGCGGGCGGCACCCAGCCGGTTTCCTCGCCGAACTCGCGGCAAGCGGCGGCGAAGGCGTCTTCGTCCGGGCCGTGCTCGCCCTTGGGTACGGACCAGGCGCCGGCGTCCTTGTCCCGCCAATAGGGGCCGCCCGGGTGCACCAGCAGCACCTCCAGCCGGTCTTCCCGGCGCCGGTAAGCCAGCAATCCCGCACTCCGCTTCGCCATCCGCGCCTCGCCTGCCCTTAGTGTGCCTTGCCCAGCCGCACCAAATACCGGGGGACCTCCCGGCAGAAGCGGACGTACTCCTCGCCGAACTGCCGGCGCAGGTGTTCCTCTTCGGTGAGAATCATCCAGTGCGTGGCAACGCCCCACACGACGATCCAGCCGCACGCGCCGAGCGACGGCCACTGCAGCGACGAGCCGATGATCAGCAGGTAGCCGCCGATGATCTGCGGGTTGCGCGTCAGCCGGTACGGCCCGCCGCGCACCAGTCCCACGACTCCGAGTCCGAATGCCCGGCGCAGGCCGAACCACGCCATGGTGCCGAACGCGACGATGAAACCCAGGGCGATGACCACGAAACCCGCGGTGGCCCACGGGCGTCCCGCCGGCGTGTCCAGAATCCAGAACCATTGCCATTGTTTCGGATTATAGAGGAACGGAAACGCGATCACGCCCAGGAACACCATAAATTGGAGACAGGCGGCGACGCGGGTTAGGCGGCCATGCCGCTCGTACGACCGCCGCACCACCCGCCGGAACACCAGGTAGGCGGCGAGAATCAACCCGACGGCGCCCGCCACGTATATCAGCCAATTCGTCTCATTGGTTCCCAGAAGATTCATGTGATGGCTCCAGCTGAGTTTTCCAATAGCCGGATCCGAATCTCCTCATCGGTTCCAGCTCTCCCGATTCACCGATTCACCCATTCACCGTTAGCTCCAACTCCGCCTCATACAATTCGGCGATCTTCAACAGATGGGCGTCCAGGGCGCCGGCGGTCTCGCCCCAGCCGATCCAGGCGGTGAACAGCGGCGGGAAGACCGGCTCCACCGCAACCGCTCGCGACAGGGGTGTTCCCCGCGCCACGGTCAGGTACACGCGTCGGAACACCTTCCCCATCGTGCGTTCGCCGGAGCTGGCGGCGGCCGCATCCAACGCTTCCTCGAACGGCGCCCCCAGCCCCAACAGCGTACCCAGCACCCGGCTGGTGTGCGCCAGCGCCGCCCGGCGGCGGATGGGCCCGCCGCGCAGCAGCGGCGCCCGCCGCCGGCGCAAACGGATGCGTTCGCAGGCGACAAGCCGTTCCAGCGCGTCGCCCAGCCGGCCGCCCGCCGCCCCCGCGGCGATCCCCGCCGCCAGCCAGGGCGCCAGGCCGGCGCGCACCAGCCGCTTGGGCGTCAGGCGTTCGGGATCACCGCCGATGGCGTGGCGAAGGAATTGGATGCAGAGGGCCATCCGGGGCAGCTCGGTCTCAAGAAGATCGAAGGCGGCGTCGATCCCGATGCCCAGCCGCCAGGTCGCGGCCCAGCCGGCCAGGAAGCAGCAGTCGTCGGCGCTCAGCGTGTCCGGCAACTCCCGGTACAACGCGTGCAGCCCTTCGACCTCCGCCAGCGCCGCGGCACGCTGCCCGACCGCCTCGCCCGCGTCGAGCAAGGCCGCATCCAGCCCGGACACGCCCCGGCCGGCCAGCAGTTGGGAGAACGGCTGGTTGGAAATTCCGAACACCCGGAGGGCGACCCGGCCCGGATCCACCGCCCACCGGCTGAGGAACGCCGCCTTCCGGACGGCGCCGGCCGGCGTGGCCTCGTCGGGATGGGCCAGGACATTTGCCAGATCCAAAAACCCCTCGTCCAGGCGGCCCGACGTTTCCGCCGTGTCCAGCACGTCCAGGTGCCACTCGTCGAACAGGCCGGTTTGGATCAGCAAGTCCGTCAGGCGGTAGCCGCGGTCCGCCGGTGGCCGCGTCAGGGCTGCCCGCACGCGCGGCGACGCCGCGTACTCCTCGGCCAGCAGTTCCAGGATGGTGACCACGGGCACCCCGCACCGGAACATGGCGGCAAATGTCCGCGCGAATACCGCGGCACGGACCCGCCGCTCCCTGGCCGCGCCGCGGGCCGTATGGCGGAGTTCCAGTTCGGCGTCGGAGCAGCCGCCCATCTCGCGCACCATCGCGGCAAACGTGCCCGTCAGGCTGCCCACATTGAGTACCTGCCAGAGGAGCGGTGTCAGGAACGGTTCGCGACTGCGGGTCAGGCTCCCGTCTGTTTCCACCGCCTGTCTCGCCGCCAGCAGGCCGGAGCGGATGGGTATGTCGTTGACGGACGCGGCGGTGAGCGAGAGCGCATCCGGAAGGGGGATGCCCCCGTCCGCCAGCAGGGCCAGGCGCGCGCAGGAGCGGGCAACGGCCGCCAGTCGAAGCAGTCGTCGCCGCTTCCCCGGGGAGCGCCAGCCGCGGCGGAGGCGACTCGCCGCTTGGGCGGTCCGAACCAGCTCGGCCGCGCCCGCAGCCAGGCTGTTGTCCAGATAGCCGCCGTGCTCACCCGCCTCGACCAGGGCGGCGAAATACGCGGGAAACACCCCCGGGTGCCGCCGCAGCGCGCCGGCCAGCGGTTCGCCCGCAGCCAGCCGCACCGCCAGGTCCCGGGCGACAGCATCGGCCGGATCGTCGCGCGCCAGCACGGCGCCGATCTCGGCCAATGGGACACCCGCGCCCACACACATGGCCAGCCGACGGCTGTACTTCACCTCATCCATGGCTGATTCCCCAAAAACCACGCCGGACGGGTTGCGATCTTCCCGCTGAACTCACCGGCACCCTCAACCGAAATTCGGCCCCATTATACCGAAATGTCCTCGCGCCGGACGGGACATATTGATTCACTCTGAAGCGCACCCGGAACGCCACCGGTTTCACCGCCCCGGCCTGGGCACAGTTAGCCCTGGCCGATCACCGCACGCAAACCGGACCGGTGACACGATCCTCAACCTTCCGTCTTCAGAATGAAAAACCCGGGGCTGCGCCCGGGTTGTTGCCGTCCGTTCGGTTGTGGGAGTATTGGATCCGATTCGGTTACTTGATGGCCTTGAACACCCGGGTGATCCGCTTCAGGGCGTCGGCCATCTCGCCGCGGGTGATCACCAGCGGCGGGGCGAAGCGGATGATGTTGCCGTGGGTCTGCTTGGCCAGCACGCCGGCGTCGCGGAGCGCCAGGCACACGTCCCATGCCTCGAAGCCCTTCTCGAACACCACCGCGTTGAGCAGGCCCTTGCCGCGCACCTGCACCATTTTGGGGCACTTCACCTTGGCGATCTCGCGCCGGAAGTACTCGCCCATTTTGCGGGCGTTGTCGGCGAGCTTCTCGTCGTCCAGCACGTCCAGCGCGGCCATGCCCACGGCCGCGGCCAGCGGATTGCCGCCGAACGTGGAGCCGTGGCTGCCCGGCGTGAAGACGCCCATCACGTCGTGTTCGGCGACCACGGCCGACACCGGGAACAGGCCGCCGCCCAGGGCCTTGCCCAGGGTCATGGCGTCGGGCCGCACGTCCTCATGGTCCACGGCGAACTTGCGGCCGGTGCGGCAGAAGCCCGTCTGGATCTCGTCGGCGATGAAGAGCACGTTGTGGCGGGTGCAGATCTCGCGCACGGCGCGCAGGTACCCGTCCGCCGGCACGAAGACGCCGGCCTCGCCCTGGATCGGCTCCAGCAGCACGGCGCAGGTGTTGGGGGTGATGGCCGCCTCGATGGCCTCGGGCGAGTTGTACTTCACCACCTTGAACCCGGGGGTGTACGGACCGTAGTTGATCCGGGCATCGGGATCGGTGGAGTAGGAGATGATGGAGATGGTGCGGCCGTGGAAATTCTCCTCGGCGACGATGATCTCCTGCCGGCCGTTCTCGATCCCCTTCTTCTCGACGCCCCAGCGGCGGGCCATCTTCATGGCGGTCTCCACGGCCTCGGCGCCGGTGTTCATGGGCAGGGCCATCTCATAGCCGGTGTATTCGCAAAGCCGCTGCAGGAACCGGCCCATCATGTCGTTGTGGAACGCGCGCGACGTGAGGGTGCAGCGCTTCGCCTGGTCCGTCATCGCCTTGACGATGCGGGGGTGCCGGTGGCCCTGGTTCACCGCGGAGTAGGCCGACAGGCAGTCGAAGTACTCGCGTCCCTCCGGATCCCAAACCTTGACGCCCTTGGCCTTGGCGATCACCACGGGCAGCGGGTGGTAGTTGTGGGCGCCGTACTTCTCGTCCAGCGCGATGATCTCCTCGGTGCTCAGGCGCTTGTTCGACTTGGCCATGGTCTCTCTCCTTTTGTGTCGGCACGGCATGCGATGATCCGGCCTCATGTTGCAGCCACTATACCTGAATTCTACAATTGTTGCAAGTCTTGCACCATTACCATAATCATTCGAGGCACGGCTGATTCATCAGTATGTACGTCACGCCAGTTTGTTCTGTTTCATCACGTGGGGATAACGGACCCGACATGGATACTGCCAGTCTAGTTCAGCAGATGAACTATTATGATCGTTTTTGATTGTTTAAACGATATATATCGATATATTTATAGAAAGGATTTATATTTATGAATCTATTTATCGTATTTTATTGAATATTCATGAATCTAAACAGTCTAAGATCTTTGGTGAAGTAATTGAGGCAATTCAATGAAAAGAATGGCCATCAGTGTGATGTTGTCGATCAGATCGCGCCGTCGCTAGTAGAAGACCGTCCGGGTGCGGTGGCGGGGCTTCACCTGTTTGAAGTAGGGCTGCTGCCCCCGATTCCAGAGGCGGTAGTCCACGTCCATCGCCGTCCACGCCAGATCCTGCCGGCGCGCCGCTGTGACGATCAGTTCCGCCGCCGTGACCGCGGCGGCTCGCAGTTCCACCTCCTCGGCCGAACCGGGGGGGATCAACTCGCCGCCGTCAACGCGCTCCATGAGTTCGGGTGAGTACATCAGGATGCCGTCCACCCGCAGGACGTGAGGCACCAGGTTGTCGGCGAAGATCGTCAGATCGGCCAGATCCTCAAAACGCCCCCAGCCGATGCCCCCGAAGGCCAGCGCGAGGTCGGCCGCGGCCAGTTGGGCCCGCTTGTAGAATGCCACCGGCTCGCCGGCGTGGATCTGAACGTCCTGAAAATACGGCATCTCCGCCAGCAGCCCGATCAGCCGGGCCGCGGAGCCGCCCGCCGCCTCGATCAGCGCCGTACAGGCGCCGCCGTAGCGGTCGGCGAGCAGCACCCCCAGGTCGTTGAGCGCCCGGGCGAAACGCGCCATCAGTTCGCCGACGACGGGATGCCCCGCGTCCTGACCAAACAGCTCCGCACAACTGTCTGCAGTGATCGCCGCCATTTCTTCCGCCGACAGGGGCCCACGGGTCCGGAACCGGTCAGCCAGCGCGGCGGCGACGGTGAAATAGCCCGACAGACCGGGGCGCTTGCGCAGGAACGGGAAATAGCCGGAGCCGAAGTTGATGGCGTCCAGCGTGAGGAAGAACGCGGCGGTGCCGGAGCCGCCGTCCAGGTAATGGCTGGCGGGATCGTGCCCCGGCGTCGCCGGACTCGACGCCGCCAGCTCCCGGACGTATGCCTCGATCGCCGGCGCGTGGATCCGGACGTGCGCGGCGCGGTCCATGACCGCGCGGCAGGACCGCCTGACAAACTCTGACGGGTTTTTCGTGTCCACGACGATTGATCCCCTGCCCCGAGAGTTCCGACTCCCGGCTCACGGCGCGGACGCGACCGGGATGGCGACCGCCAGGTCCAGGACCAGCCGGTAGCCGTCGCCGCCCCGTCGCCAGATATGGAGATAGCTGTACTGCAGGGCCGGCCGCGCGTCACCCGCAGCGGTTCGAGTCTCAAGGATTCCGAAGCTGTATCCCAAGCTGCCGTCAGCGGAGGCGGCCTGCCCATCGGCGCGCCAGGTCCAGGCGGCCGGCGCCGCAGGCAGCAGGGCCAGCGACTTGTCCCGGCCGATCACAGGCAGCGTACGGTCGCGATAGAATCGCAGATCGGCGGAGGCCAATTGGCGGAAAGCGGCCGCGGGGCCGCTCCCGGCCGCCAACCGGGACATCTCCGCATCCAGTCCGGAAAACGGTATCTGACCCGGATGGATCGGCCGGCCGGATTTGGCGACCGCCACGGCATCCGGCAGATGGTCCGCCCGCCCGTGGCGGATGCCGGCATCCAGGAGGACCGTCCATCGTCCCTCCGCCCCCTTGCGCCAGACGGACACGTAGTGCCCCCACCCGGCGGGATCCGGATCCTGCCGGCGGTTTTTCAAACTCCACGGCCCGGTGGTGTAGCCCAGGTCTCCTGCCGCGGACGTTTCCGCGAAGACGGGACGCCAGGCGAGCAGGGCCGTCGCGTCGGCGGGCATCTGCTCGTAGGCCGGCCGCCCCGGCACCGGCCGGGGCCGGAAAACCACCGCCTCGGGCGCCAGGTACGACAGGAAGGCCGCGCGGATCCCGCCCTCGTCCGCGGCCTGGGCGAACGCCCGCTCCGACGCAATGAGCTCCCGGAGCGCGACGGGCCACCCGTCCTCGCCGCCGGCGCTCCAGGCGACACCGCCCATGGCGACCAGCAGCCCCACGATCAGCAGGCCGGATGGATGCATGCGTCCCTCTCCTTCTGGCCGGTCAGGCCCGGTTGATGCATCTGATGGCGGTCCTTTCGGACACATTCCGCGGCGGACCGGCGGCCGGGCGCATGAGCCATTCGCGCGCGCCCGGTTCACCGGCGGGTCAGATGACGCCGTCCGCCTTGAGCGACTGCAGGTCCGTGGCCGAGTAGCCGATCTGGCCCAGGATCTCCGCGTTGTGCTCTCCGAGGAGCGGCGGCGGTGCCTCCACGTTGCCCGTGGCGCCGGAGAACTTGGCCGTGTGGTTGAAGAGCGGGATCTCGCCGATGCCCTCGGCACGGATCTTCGCGAAAGCCTGCCGATGCTCGATCTGCGGCGCCTGCAGCGCCTCTTCCAGCGTGGGGATGGCGCCCGAGGGCACGTCGTTCTGGTTCAGCAGTTCCACCCAGTAGTCGGTGGTCCGGGTGACCAGCCGCGCCTCGAGCAGCGGCGTCAGCGCCCGGCGGTTGGCCTTGCGCGCGTCCCGCTCCTTGAAGCGAGGGTCCTCCTTGAGCTCCGGCACGCCCAGCAGGTCCGCGACGTTCTCCCACTGCTCCTGCTTGTTGGCGGCGATGTTGATGAAGCCGTCCTTCGTCTTGAAGGTGCCCGAGGGCGCGGCGGTGAAGTTGTCGTTGCCCATGAGCACCGGCTGCTGACCACCGATCAGGAGGTTGGCCACCACCCAGCCCATGAGCGGCATGATGGAGTCGAGCAGGGCGATGTCGATGAACTGCCCCTGGCCGGTGCGTTCCCGGGCGAAGAGCGCCGCCATGACCGCGAACGCGGCGTTGAGGCCGCCCACGGTGTCGCAGACCGGAAAGCCGCAGCGCAACGGGTTGAGTCGCTCGTCGCCGTTGATGGCCATCACGCCGCTCAGCCCCTGGATGATCTGATCGTAAGCGGGCTTGTAGGCGTCCGGGCCGGTGTGGCCGAAGCCGGAGATGGCGCAGAAGACCAGCCGCGGATTGATCTGGCTCAGCACCTCGTAGCCGATGCCGAGCCGGTCCATGACGTCGGGGCGGAAATTCTCCACCACCACGTCGGCGGTCTTGACCAGCTCCTTGAAGATCTCCTTGGCCTTGGGCTGCTTCAGGTTCAGGGTCAGCGATTTCTTGTTGGCGTTCTGGGCGAGATAGCTCGTCCCCATCAGTTTCTTGTTGAAGTCGGGCACGCAGCCCAGCTTGCGGGCCAGGTCGCCGTCCTTTGGATTTTCGATCTTGATGACCTCCGCGCCGAGCAGCGCCAGCTGCAAGGTGCAGAACGGCCCGGACAGGACGTTGGTCAGGTCCAGGACGCGGATTCCCTCGAGTAGCTTCATGATGCTAACCTCACGGATATTTAATGTTTGATGGGGCCCGATTTGTACACGAAGCCCGGCAGTTCCCGGTTGAAGAAGGCGCTGACGTCCTTGGCCAGGCCGATGAGTCGCGCCAGGTCCACGTCCGGCCGCTGGCCGAGCTGCTGGAGCATGTGCACCAGGTCCTCGGTGCAGACATTGCCGGCCGGCAGCTTGGTGAACGGGCAGCCGCCCAGTCCGCCGAACGCCGATTCCAGATAGGTCGCTCCGGCGCGCATGGCCGCCAGGCAGTTGGCCAGGCCCATGCCGTAGGTGTTGTGGAAATGCGCCGCCATCTGGACGCCGGCGCCCATGGCCCGGATCTCGCCGAACAGCCGCTCCACCTGGGCGGGATTGGCGTGCCCGGCCGTGTCGGCCAGACTGACCATCCGGACGCCCGCGTCCAGGTAGCGTTTCACCAGGTCCAGCACCCGCGTTTCGGGGATGGCCCCCTCGAACCCGCAACCGAAGGCCGACTGCACCGAGACCTGAACCTCCCGGCCCGCGGCCATGGCCGTCCGGGCCATCTGGATGATGCGGGTCGCGGCGTCGGCCACGGTCATCCCGGTGTTTTTCCGGCTATGGGTCTCGCTGGCCGAGACGCCCATGCAGAACAGCTCCACGCCGCACGCCTGGCCGCGCTCCAGCCCCTTCTCGTTTAGGACCAGGCCCGAAAGCCGCACCCGCGGCGGCTTGGCGCCGGGCTGGCTGAACCGCTGGAACAGCTTGTCGGTGTCGGCCATCTGGGGGACTTTCTCCGGGTTGACGAACGAACCGAGCTGGATGATATCCACGCCCGATCCGATCAGCGCCTCCACCCAGGCCGCCTTCTGCTCGAACGGCACCGTCTGCTTCTCGGCCTGCAGGCCGTCCCGCAGTCCCACTTCCTGAAGGATGACTTCGTTCATGATCGCCGCTGCCTCGCTGCCGATAAATTGCCGCCCCCCGGGCCGCGCCGAGCGGCAATCCGGGAGGCGGACAGGCAGACCGCATTATACCGTTTGCCGGGCGGATGTTCAATGCCCGGGAGGGAGGCGGCGGGTCACTGGATGGGCTTGTCCAGCCAGCGGTAGAGTCTCCACCCCATGTGCCGGGTTTCCACGAACCAGAGGGCCGTGGAGGCCGTGCGGATCAGGTAACACCCTTCGCCATCCTGGCGGACGGTGAGGATTTCCTTTTGAAAGCCGCTTTTCACGTATGGGAGATTGATGTCGTTGCCGCAGTCCCGGCGTCCGGCGGGGCGCTCCTCCCGGCTGATGGTCAGTCCGTGAGGCAGGCCGTTGCGCTCGATCTCGCCGGCATCGCCGGTTTCCAGCGAGGCGACCAACCGGGCATAGGCCTGGAAGAGGCCGGCCGGAATCTGCTCGGACCCCCGGTAGTGTTTCAACAGCTCGTCGGGCCCGTCGAAGGCCAGCAGCCAGGCCGCGGCCAGCAAAACGGTCACCCCTGCCAACCGGATCCCTCGCATCAGAACCTCCAGGCCATTTTTCCCGCGGGGCGGTCCGCGCGCCGCGGACATGTCACGCTATGCGTTCATAATGATGTCAAAGATGTGAAAAAAGCTCATGGATTTCATCATCATCCCATGAAAAAAACCGGCCGCACGGGCGGCCGGTTGGGAGGTAGAAAGTGCACCGTTGGGTGCGTTCGCTTACCAGCTCCAGATGGTCACGTCGGCGTCGGGCGCCTCGATGTCCACCACTTTTTTATGGCGCAGCGTCGACAGGGCGTCGACGGCCGCCTGCGTGTTCATGCCGTTCTGGTCCATGCCGTTCAGACACTCCGTGAGGAACGCAATCGGAATGCGCACGTCCACCTTTTCCTCAGCGGTCTTGACGAAGATGTTGAAGTCGCCGCCCTGCTTCTCGATCCGGACCGTCTCGCGGGGCGAGGTCACGCGCACGTAGACGCCGTCGGGCGCCCCCTCCAGCGCGGCCGCCAGCCGCCTCAGGTCCTCCATTTTGACAGGGATCGCCTCGGACCCGAAATCCACGCGCCGGGCCTCATCCGGCATGAAGACGGCGCCGGCCTGCAGCAGCCCCACGGGCACCGGGACCACCAGATGCATCTCGTCCGGACCCTTGGTATCCACCTTGACCAGCAGCCACTGCTGCCCGACGAGCATCAGCAGACCGCCCATGCACGCCGTCCCCGTCACCGCCATCATCGCGACGATCACCTTCATCAAGCCCGGCATCGCGCACCTCCTGCGTTCGGTGTCATTCCGTGGCCGGCGCCGTCCCGATCAGGCCGCCGCCGGCGCCCGTTCGAATCAGTCGATCCAGATCCGCACGCTCGCGTCCTTTTCCTGGACGGTGATGAGATCGCCGGTGGTCGTCTTGCCGAGCTGGTTCAGGAAGGCCTTCAAGTCGATCTCGTTGCCTTCGGTCGTCATCAGAGAATCCATCAGGGCCACCGGCAGCTTCACCAGCACGTGGGGCTTGCTCTGCTCCGGCTCGTCTTTCTTGAACACCTGCACGATGAACAGGTCGCCCTTGCGGGACACCAGCACGTTCTCATCCTTGGAGTCCACCTTGACGAAATCGGTGTTGTCGTGCTTGCGCAGCTCGGCCCACAGCTTCTTGAAGTCCACCTGGGTGTCGTCGAATTCCAGTTTCAGCTTGCCGTTCTGCAGCTGGTCGCTTTTCACGCAGTCCACCGCCACGATCAGCAGGGACAGGGGAACCCGGATGTCCACTTTGGTATTGTCATCGGTTTCCACCACATGGATGTTGACCCACCGCTCCTTGTCGGCCGCCAGGCCGAACAGGGCCATCAGCATCACCGCCGTCAGAATCATCGTTGCTCGTTTCATGACTGACCTCCGGACGAATCATTGCGTACTCATTCACTCAGAACGAAGCCGGCGCCCGGAAAGTTCACTTCGCCGGATCAAAATGAACGCCGGTGCCCCGGATCCGTACCGGGCGTCGCCGAAAACAGCCGGCGGCGGCTGATCCGATAACTTTTCATTTCCCGCGACGTATGTTATCAATCACGATGGCATTTCACCCTCGAGGAAACACCATGCGAACAGTCTGCGTGTTGTTAGGTCTGATGTCCCTGGCTGTCACGGCCGCCGCGGCGGAACCGTATTTCCTGTCCGACCCCAGCCTCTCGCCCGACGGCCAGACCGTCGTCTTCGCCTGTGAAGGCGATATCTGGAGCGTGCCGGCCGCCGGCGGGACCGCCGTCCGACTCACCGGCATGGATGGCGAGGAGCAGCGGCCGCGTTTCTCCCCCGATGGTCGCTCGATCGCTTTCAGTTCCAGCCAGGCAGGCAACGCCGACGTGTACGTCATGCCCGCGGCCGGCGGCTCCATCACCCGCCTCACCTGGCACGAGGCCGACGACCTGGTGGACTCCTGGTCGTGGGACGCGCGGACGATCTACTTCACCTCCAGCCGACACAACGACTTCGCGGCTTATGCCGTGAGCGCCGGCGGCGGGACCCCCCGGCGGCTGATGGCGCACTACTTCAACACCGTTCACGCCGTGGCGGAGCATCCGCAGAGCGGCGAATATTTCTTCACCGACAGCTGGGAGAGCTTCCGGTTCGCCAATCGCAAGCGCTACCAGGGCGATTACAACCCGGACATCAAGTCGTGGAATCCGCGGACCGGCGAGTTCAAGGTGCACACCACGTGGCGCGGCAAGGACTACCAGCCCGCCTTCGACCGCGCCGGCACCCTGTATTTCGTCTCCGACGAAAGCAACGGCGAGTTCAACCTGTACCGGCTGGCGGGCGGGAAGAAGGAGGCGCTGACCCGGTTCGAGACCTCGCTCCGCATGCCCCAGGCGAGCGCCGACGGCCGCCGGGTGGTCTTCGAGAAGGACTACCAGCTCTGGATCTACGAAGTGGCCCGGAAGGAGTCGCGCCGGCTGGCCGTCGAGGTGTTCCGGAACAATCCCCTCCCCCTCGAGCAGGAGTTCAAGGTGGCGGGCAAGATCACGGCGTTCAACGTGTCCCCGGACGGCAAGAAGCTGGCGTTCGTCTCGCGCGGCCGGCTGTTCGTTTCGGACATCAAAGGCCGGTTCGTCCGCGAGATGCCCACCCGGCCCGAAGGCCGAACGATGGAGGTCGCCTGGCTGGCCGACAACAAGACGCTCCTCTTCAACCAGACCGTCGACGGCTGGCTGAACTGGTTCCGGATCGCCGCCAACGGCAAGTCCGGGGAAGAGGAACTCACCTTCGACCGGCAGTCGAACCGGGCCCTGTCGCTGAACGCGAACCGGAGCCAGGCCGTGTACCTGAGCGGCCGCAACGAGGTCCGGATCATGGAGCTGAAGGACTTCCAGAGCCGCACCATCCTCCAGGACGAGCTGTGGGGCTTCGACAGCAGCACGCCGCGCTTCTCCCCCGACGGCCGGTACGTCGCCTTCACGGTCTTCCGCAATTTCGAACAGGACATCCTCATTCACCACGTAGCCGACGGGAAAACGATCAACCTGACCGACACCGGCGTGACAGAGGCCGACCCCTGCTGGTCCCCCGACGGCAAGGACCTGTACTTCACGGCCAACCGGCGCGAACCGCTCTACCCGCGGGGCGGCGCCGACATGCGCATCTGGCGGCTGCCGCTGGAGAAGTTCGACACGGCCTTCCGCTCCGAAGAGTTCGACAAGCTCTTCACGGAAGAGAAAAAAGATACAAGCAAGGAAGACAAGACGAACACCGCAGCCACGGCGCCGAAGGACGGCGCGACGACGCCGCCGGCCGACGCCGCCAAACCGGCTGACGCCAAGGCGCCGGAGAAGCCGAAGGTCACCGTGACCATCAACCTGGACGACCTGCTGGAACGCTGGCAGCGGGTCTCGCCGGACGCGGGACGCCAGGTCACGCCCTACGTCCTGCAAAAGGATGAGGAGACCACGGTGCTGTACCTGTCCAATCACGACGGCGAGGCGTACAACGTTTGGAAGACCGTGCGGAAGCCGTTCGATCCGCCCAAGACCGAGAAGATCGCCGGCGCCGTCGCCGACGACCTGCTCCTCGCCGAAGCCGGCGGCAAGCTGTACCTCCTGGTGAAGGGGGACATCCACGAACTCAAGCCGGACGCCAACAAGCTGGAGAAGATCGAGATCAACCACGCCTTCCGGCGGAGCCTGGCCCACGAATTCCCCCAGATGTTCGACGAAGTGTGGGCGGGCCTGCAGGAAAACTTCTACGACGAGACCTTCCACGGGGTGGACTGGGAGGCGATGAAGCGGCGCTACGAGGCGTTCCTGCCCCACCTGACGTCGCGCGCCGACTTGCGCACGCTCCTCGACGACCTGCTGGGCGAACTCGGCGCCTCCCATCTCGGGTTCTACTCCTCCGGCCAGGAGGAGCGGCCGTTCCACGGCACGCGGACCCTGGCCACCGGCCTCATCTTTGAGCCGGACGACCCGTACCGGGTGCGGGCGGTGGCGCACGCCTCGCCCCTCGACCGGAAGGACAAGGACGTCCGGCCCGGCGACGTCCTCGTGGCCGTGGACAGCGTGGCCGTGGATCCCGCGGCGAACCGCGAATCGTATTTCGCCCGCCCCGCGCTGAGCCCCGAGCTGGTGCTGACGTTCCGCCGGGGCGAGTCCACCTTCGAAGTGCGGGCGCACCCCGAGACGTACGGGGCGTTCCGCACGCAGCTCTACGACGAGTGGATCCGCGGCAACCAGGCGCGGGTGGACCAGCAGGGTCGCGACCGGATCGCCTACGTTCACATGAAGGACATGGGCGGCCGGAGTCTGGACCAGTTTCTCATCGAGATGACGTCGGAGGCCTACCGGCGCGACGCCCTGATCCTCGACCTGCGCTACAACACCGGCGGCAACGTGCACGACGACGTCCTGCGCTTCCTCTCCCAGCGGCCGTACACCCAGTGGAAATACCGTGGCGGGAAGCTCGCGCCGCAGCCCAACTTCGCCCCCACGGCCAAACCCATCGTGCTGCTCATCAACGAGCAAAGTCTCAGCGACGCCGAGATGACCGCCGCCGGCTTCAAGGCGCTGAAGCTGGGCACGGTGGTGGGCACCGAGACGTACCGCTGGCTGATCTTCACCTCGGGGCGGGCGCTGGTGGACGGTTCCTATTTCCGCCTGCCGTCCTGGGGCTGCTACACCCTGGACGGAAAGGACATCGAGCGAAACGGCGTCACGCCGGACATCTACGTGCCGACGACGGTGAAAGACCGGCTGGACGGCCGCGATCCGCAACTGGACCGCGCCATCGCCGAAATCCTGTCCGCCTTGAAATAGCGTCCGCTTCCCGGCCGGAGACGGGACGCCCGTTCCCGGCTCCTCAACGAACCGTGTCCGGTTTGTGATCGGTCGCGGTATAATGACAGGCGATGCACGCAGCCGTTCCCAAACTCGCCGCCATCGCCGCGGCCACCCTCGCGGTGACCGTCATCGGCATCTACGCGGTGAACCGCCTGGCCGCCGTGCCCGGCGAGGGAGTGGAGCGGGCGGGCGCCGCCATGGAGCGGATCGCCGCCGCTTTCCGCACCGGCACCGTCACCGTGGAGTTCCGCGACTACGTCACGCGCACCCGGGGTACCAATTTCCTCCAGGTGGCCGGCCTTCAGTCGGTGGACACCTTCACCCGCACCGACTCCACGGCCATCTTCTGGGACAGCCTGCAACTGCCGGACGTCACCGTGCAGCTCGAAACTCCCGTCGACTACGTGTACTACCTGGATCTGGACGGGCCGTGGCGGTTCACCTGGGAGGAAGACCGGCAGGCGGTGCGGGTGGACGCGCCGGGAATCGGCTTCAACACCCCGGCCGTGGATATCTCGCGCCTCCGGATCCGGATCGTGGAGGGCAGCCTCCTGCGCGACGAGGCGGCGGCCGTCGACCGTCTGAAGCGGCAGATGCCGGAGTTGCTCGATCACACGGCCCGCAGCAAGCTGCCGCTGGTGCGGGAGCTGGCCCGGCGGGAGACCCGTCGCTTCGTGGAGAACTGGTTCGTCGCCGTCCGATTTCACGACGCCGCCGTCAAGCCGCACGTGTCCGAGGTGTATTTCGCCGACGAGCCGCCGGCGGCCGCTCCCCGTCCGGACGCGCCGACCTTCCCCGTCGCCTTGCCACCGGCGCCGGCAAAGGATTGATCATGACCATCCAGATCCCGGACGAGATCGTCTTGAACGGCAGAACCTTCCCGCTGGCCTGTTTCCCCGATCTGCCCAGCGAGCACCCGGATCTGGACACCCGCCGCCAGTACGACCCGTTCAGCGCGGCGTCCGACTGCGCGCGGGGCTACGTGGCCACGTGGGAGATCCGGAACCAGCGCCTGTTCCTTACGGGCATCCGGGGCAACTGCCACATGCTGGTGGACGAGCCGGTCCCCGCCGGCTGGTTCAGCGGCATGCTGCTGGTGGGCGAAGGCGAACGGCGGCCCGGCCTGCCGGCTTTCCACGAGCCCAGCTATGACCGGGAAATCCGGATCATGGTGGAAAAGGGACGCGTCGTGGAAGTCTGGCGGCTGGACGAGAACGGCAAGACGCTGCTCCTGCCCGGTTCGTACTAGCATCCCCTTCACCGGCGATATCGAACCCTGTCGCTCCCGGCCGGCGGGCGATCCGGTCACATCTCAGATCGAATTTGTCGACGCAGACCATTTTTCAGTCAGTAGTGAAGGCGCACGCCAATGCGGCCACCTGGAAATCGGCTGCCGCCAAGGCACGAGCCTGGCTGGGGCCTTACCCGGCCTCGGTGGACGGCGTGCCCGTGGATAGCTGGTTGCGGCAACAACTCAAATAGGGCGGGACGAACCGTCAAATCGGGAAAGCGGCGGCACGTCCCGGCGGGGAGACGCGCCCGGGACGGCCGCTACAGCGTGGCCAGCAGTCCGCGCACGCCGTTCCAGACGATCTGGACGCCGATGGCCAGCAGGATGAACGCCGACACCTGGTTGATGGTGGCCTGCCCCGTCTTCCCCATCCGGCCGAGGATCACGCCGGAGAACCGGTAAAAGAGGAAAATGGACAGGGCGGCCAGGGCGATGCCCGCCGTGACGGCGGCGAACTGGACCAGCGTGGCCACCTCGAGGATGCTCCCCTCGGGCACCAGGGTCAGGGTGATGGCCATGGAGCCGGGTCCGGCGGTGACGGGCATGGTCAGGGGAAAAAACGCGCGGTCCAGCATCCGGGTCTGCATTTCCTCCTGCTCGCCCGCGCTGATCTTCGGCTCGCGGTTCAGCATCCGCCAGGCGGTGTGGAAGAGCAGCAGCCCGCCGGCCACGCTGATCACGGGGATCGAGATGCCGAACAGCTTCAGCAGCCAGCCGCCCACGAACAGCAGCGCGGCGAGCAGGATGAACGAATAGCAGCCGATGAGCAGGGCCAGGTGGTTCCGCTCCTCGTCCGACACTCGCGCGGTGAGCATCCGGAAGACCGGCGACATGGCCGGCGGATTCAGGATGGGGAACAGGGCCAGGAACGCAAACAGCATGCCGTGAATGAATGTCATGACGCCTCCCGCGCGGCCGACCCCGCGCGCAATCGGGCCCCATTTAAACCCAATCGCCGCGGATTTGCAATGGCGCCGGCCCGGTTTCCCGCTTCAGGATTCCATGATACAGTAGCGGGAACTGTCTGGACGGATGATCCGCCGGGAGGTGTTCGATGAAGGTGTTGCTGCTGGGGATCGGGATGCAGGGTAAGGCGGCGCTGCACGATCTCTGCGCGAGCCCGGCGGTCACCCGGGTGGTGGCCGCCGACCGGGACCTGGCCGCCCTGCGCGCGCACCTGGACCGCTGCGGCTATGGCGATCGGGTGTCGGCCGTCGCCTGCGACGCCGACGATCCCGCCCAGATCGACCGCCTCTTTTCCACCCACCCGGACGTGGCCATCGACCTGATGCCGTCCCAGTACCAGCGCCTCGTGGCGGAGTCGGCGGTGCGCCACGGCGTGCACCTGGTGAACACCTTCTACACGTCGCCGGAGGTGCGGGCGCTGGACGCGGCGGCCCGGTCGGCGGGCGTGGCCATCCTGCCCGAGTTCGGCCTGGATCCGGGGATCGACCTGGTGCTGCTGGGCCGGGCGCTGGCCTGCCTGGAGGACGTCCGTGAGATCCGAAGCTACGGCGCGGGGCTCCCCGAACCGGCGGCGGCGGACAACCCGCTCCGGTACAAGGTGACCTGGACCTTCGAGGGCGTGCTGCGGACCTATCGGCGCGTCGCTCGGTACATCCGCGACGGCGCCGTGGTGGAAGTCGGGGCCGACGACGTCTTCAACCCGGCTCACGTTCATCGCGTGGACGTCGACGGGCTGGGCGAACTCGAGGCGTACCCCAACGGCGACGCGACCCGCTACCTGGACGCCGTGGGACCCGCCGCCGGCCTCGGCCTCATGGCCCGCTACACCCTCCGCTGGCCGGGCCACTGCGCGTTCTGGAAACAACTGGTGGACCTCCACCTGCTGGATCCCGAACCCGTGATGGTGGACGGCGTCGCCGTGGACCGGCTGCGTTACCTGGCCCGGGCGCTGGAGCCGCACCTGCGCCTCAGCGACGGCGAGCGCGACATCGCCATGGTCCGGATTGAAACGGTCGGCCGGCGCGGCGGCCGGCCCGCGCGGGCCGTCCACCAGGTCATCGACCGGCGGGATCTCGCCACCGGCCTCACCGCCATGAGCCGGACCGTGGGCTTCACCGCCAGCATCGGCGCCCGGATGATCGTCGACGGGCGAATCGCCGGGAGGGGCGTGCTCTCGCCGGTGCGGGACGTCCCGTATGACCTGCTCGTGGGGGAGCTCCGCCGCCGGGGCATCGAGGTGACCGAGGTGATCGGTCCCCGGGAACAGGCAACGGCCGGCTGATCCGGCGATCTCCCGCCGGTGACGTCGCTCAGTTCCATTACCAGATAGTTGCCCGCGTCATACACGGGACGGAAGCACCGGGTGGGCTGCCCCCCCAGCAGCCGGACGTAGACGAGCCGGAGTCCGGCCGGCCGGATTGTCACCTGCAACGTCCGGTCCGGCCCTTCGGCGACATCCACCCACTCCCGCCAGGGAAGTTCCAGCGTGCGGGCCACCGGCAGCAGGTGGGACCGGTCCAGCACCAGCCAGCGGGCGCCGTGGCGTCGGCAGTACGCGGCCAGCTGCTCCTCGTCCTCT
Organism: uncultured Acidobacteriota bacterium; assembly: GCA_937925645.1. Lineage (GTDB taxonomy): Bacteria > Acidobacteriota > JAAYUB01 > JAAYUB01 > JAAYUB01 > JAAYUB01. The sequence goes on along the minus strand of CALAMB010000298.1, from coordinate 19,899 downwards.
CCGTAGAGCGCCCGGTAGAACGCCAGCAGCCGCTCCCGGTTCAGGCGGCTCTCGAGAAAGCCGTCGGTGAGCGTCGGCCGGCCGGTGTAGGTTTGCAGCTCGAAACCCAGTGACCAGGAAGCGGCGATGGCGCCATGTGCCGGGAGGTTCCCGCGCAGCCAGTCATAGGTCTCCCGGCGGTTCAGTTCCTGCCGCGTCGGCGGATCGGCGAGGTGGCCGTCCAGCCGCGCGTGGACCGCCGCGACAGGCAGGACCGCCGCCAGCAACCCGACCGACACCCAGCCCCGCCCCCAACGGGCGGGGAGAATCGCGGCCAGCGCGCCGCGGATCGCGGCTGCCAGAAGCGCCAGCGCGAACGGCGCCGCCACATACTCGAAACGGACGAACAGCAGCGCGGCCAGTCCGTAACCGGCCGCCGCCACAGCCAGGTACGGATCCCCCGGCCACGCTTCCCGCCGCCAGATCCACACGGCCGCCAGCGCCACCAGCGCCGCCGGCAGATAGAACCAGCGCTCCTGGGCGAAGGCGGCGATCAGATCCAGGGGCTGCAGCTCGTTCACGATCCGGCCGTACAGACTGGCCTCGTTCAGCGGCACGCCGCCCGGTTCCAGCCAGCCGGTCACCCGGGCCCGTAACAGTGGCACCGCGGCGAAGCCCGCCGCCACCACCAGGGCGAAGCCAACGCCAAGCGCCGCCCAGCGGTGTGTCTTGCCGAGTCGCTCGCCGAACGCGTGAGCGCGACCGGACGCCAGCGCCAGTTGGACGGCTGCCGGCAGCAGCGCCGGCAGGAGGAACAGCAGGTGATCCGGCGCGCCCGCCCGATAAAAATCGCAGGCGACACCCGCTGCGGCGGTGCCCGCGACTCCGGCCAGCAGGACCGGCATCCGGTTCGGCCGATGCCCTGCCAACCAGTCGGCCATCACCGCCGCGCCGACGCCAATCGCCGCCAGGGCCGGAAACAGCCGCCACGCGCCGGCGCCGAGCGCGTGGGCCAGACCGACAGCAGTGAGCCAGGCCGCTTGCCGCCCTCGCGGCCAGCCGGATGACCAGTCCGCCGCGAGCAACGCGGTCAGGACCACGAGCGCCGCCCCGAACGGTTCCGGACGCAGGATGCCGTACGCGCCCCGCGTCACCAGCGGCGTGGCGGCGGCCGCAAGCAGCATGGCCGCCAACGCCGCGTCTGCCCGATTCACGACGCGCCAGGCCAGCCATCCGGTCAGCGGAATGACCAGACTGCCCAGCAGCGCGCACAGAAAGTAAAGGGCCGACTCGCGCTGCGCGCCGGCCCAGCCGGCCAGGCGTACCCAGCCGGCGGCGAGGTAGTGAAAGGCCGGCGGGTACATGTCCCGAAACGGCGCGCGCGGCTCGGCTCTGACAAAGAGTGGGTCCGCCGCCAGCGGCCGGCCGCTCTCCAGCAGGTGATCCACCAACCGGTGGTGGAACGCGGCGTCCGCCACGTACACCACGGGGAACCGCTCGCCGACGCCTCCCCGCCAGGCCAGACCAGCCAGCCAGATGATCGCAACACCGAGCAGCACGATCCAGCCGGTCCGTTTGCCCAACGGTCCCTGTGTTTCCGTTCGGCGAGTTGGATGTGCTTCCCGCTTCGTCTTTCTGGCGCTCATCATGCGATCCCGAAAGGTTGACCGCATCGACGGGCCGCCCAAGGGCCGCCGACCGGATTCTCCACTGTCGTGCCGCGTGGTCTGGAGCTACCGGCCGAATCGAAGAATCTGCTCGCTCCCGCCCGGAGGCGTGATGAAGAGCTGCAGGGCGATTTTGGCCCGGGGCCCCTGGAAGTAATCCACCCGGATCTGATGCGGTCCCCGCTTGAGCGGAATGTTTCCACTGTTACTTCGGGCGGGATGAATCCCGTCATTGTTGATGAGCAGAAGGTTGTCGATGTACAGACACGATCCGTCGTCCGAATTCAGCCGGAAAACGTAGATTCCATCCTGCTCCACTTCAAATTGCCCGGCGTACTGGACACCGAACCATTCGAAGCGGTCAGTCACCCCGGGAAACCCCTGCATGAAGTCCTGCGTCGGGATGTTCAGCTCCTTGGCATAAATGGAACCCACCGGGAGCAGCGTGGAAAAATCGGGCAGGGCTCTGGTGTTCGGCGGCAGATGATAGATATTCCCCTTCAAGGCGCCCTCAGTGTACGTGTTGCCGCCGAATACCGTCTCATCTCCCTGGCAGGAAAAGGTCAGGCTGCTTATCTGCGCTTTGGATTGGTTGAGCGGCACCTCCTGCCGGGATCCGTCACAGTAGGTGATGATGAGTTTGTTCTCGTCGGCCGCCGCGATGGATGAAATCAGGCAGAAGCAGGCGACGCAAACGACCAGGCCCAAGATCAGAGTTTTGACTGACATGGTTCCCTCCTATGGTGCGAATTCTGGCGGTTGCTTCCCGCAAGCCGACACATGGCAAAGCCGCTTTCCGGACTGGATACCATTGTGTTTCAAGCAGACCGGCGCCGCCAAACCAGACCATCGACCGGATTCCAAAACCACTACCGGCGGCGAAACCAACGGCATCCGTTTGCTGCGTTTTCTTTACTATAATTTTTTCCATGGGTCAGCGCAAGAATTATACCGCTGCCCCGGCATCGCACAGGGCGCCCGGCGGAAGGAGTTTCTAACCGGTCAGATGACAACCGCATGTTCCAGAGGTTACAATGCCGGCACCCACTTGAAGGAGGAAACCGTCCATGAAGTTCCTGGCCCTTGAGCGCGAGGTCGCCGGTGTCACCGAGGCCCAATACGCGTCCCATCTGGCCGCCGAAGCGGCGCGCGCGTGGGAGCTGTACCAGCAGGGCGTCATCCGGGAGCTGTACTTCAGGTCCGACCGCGACGAGGCCGTGCTCATCCTGGAATGCTCAGACGACTCGGCCGCCCGGGCGGCCCTCGATTCCCTGCCGTTGGTGCGGCAAGGCCTCATCGCCTTCGAGCTGATCCCCCTGGCGCCATATCCCGGCTTCGCCCGGCTGTTCGCGCCCGGCGGACCCGGTTCCGAACGCGGCGAGTGACCGCCGATGCCCGCCGGTCTGGAGCACGTCGTCATCTTTGTGGCCGCCTTCGCCGCCGGCGCCGTAAACGCGCTGGCCGGCGGCGGCACCCTGATCACCTTCCCCACCCTGCTGGCCATCGGATTGCCGGCCGTCGCCGCCAACGTGACCAATACGGTGGCACTCTGCCCGGGGTACCTCGGGGCGACGCTGGCGCAGCGGAGCGACCTGCGGGGCCAAGGGGATCGCCTGTGGCTGCTGATCCCCGCCGGTGTCGCCGGCGGGATTGTGGGCGGTCTGCTGCTGCTCCTGTCCGGTGAGCTGCTGTTCGGCGCCCTCGTCCCGTACCTCATCCTGCTGGCCTCCGGCCTGCTGGCGGTCCAGGGGCCGGTGCGGACCTGGCTGGCGCGCCGGGGCGGACCGTCGCCGGAAACGGGCGCCGCACGTGTCGTGACGGCGCTCTCCGTGGCGGGGGCCGCCGTGTATGGCGGCTATTTCGGCGCGGGCTTGAGCGTGATCGTGCTGGCCGTGCTGGGCCTGATGCTCCACGACTCCCTGACCCGGCTCAACGCGCTGAAGCAGGCGATCGCCCTCGCCACCAATGTCGCGGCGGCGGTGTACTTCCTGTTCTCGGGCCAGGTCGTCTGGACGGCGGCGCTGGTCATGGCGGGCGGCGCGCTGCTGGGCGGCGCCGCAGGCGGCCGGCTGGCCGGCCGTCTCCGGCCTGCCGCGCTGCGCGCGGCGGTGGTCATCATCGGCGTGGCGGTGGCCGTCGTCTACCTGTTGCGCTGAGCTCATCTGGCGGGAGACACCGGTAGTTCCTCGGCCGTCTTGACGCCGGTCGGTCGCCTGCGGTACAGTTCTATCACGATACGTTACGCCTCAGAGGATTCAACATGACCACATACCGCCGCAACCCGATTCGTTCCGGCATCCGGCTGACGGCTGCCGTCGTGTGGCTCGCCCTCGCGAGCCTCGTGTCCGCAACCTGCCCGGACGATGAGATCTGGGCGCTCTTCCCGGACTCCGCCAGTCTGGGACCGGTGGCGCCGGACGCCGAGGTGATGCGCGACCGCACCGAGGCGGAAGGCGAGCTGGTCTACTCCGTGATCTGGCCGGCCGGTCCGGGCCGCCGCGGCGTCTCGATCACCGTCCGTCTCTGCCGCGACGCGGCGGACGCGCGCGCCAAGGTGCGCGACGCCATGGAATCGATGAACGGCATGCAACCCGCCGAACTGGGCGATCTCGGCGGCGTCGCCCGCACGGCGCTGCGCGCCTACGCCATCGCGTGCCGGCGCCAAGTCATCGTCATCGCCAACGCCATGTCCACGCCCGGCCTGGAGGGGCCGGACAGCGACACGCTGGTCCGCGCCGTGCTCGCCGGCGTCGACCGCCTACCGTGCCTGGCCGGCGACGCGGAACCGGAATCGCGGAGCTTCGGGATATCCCGGCCGCCGTTTGTCCTGGAGGAGACGCCACCCGACCAGCCGGCCGCGAACCAGACCGCCACCCCCGCCGCGTCGCCGGAGACGCCGCTCCCCTCGGTGCCCGTGCCGGGTCCGGATCGGTCACCGGATGCCGAGCCGCAGGAAACGCCGGCGTCGGCGCCGCCTGACACCGGCGCGGCCATCGCCGCGGGACTGGTGATGGACCTGATGGCGGATCCGTCGGGGGCCGTCGGCTTCGTGGATCTTGGTCCCTACGGGATCCGCGCCGATGTGCGCGGCGCGCCCGTCCGCGAGGACGCCCCCGGCGGCGGCGCGCTGATGTTCAACGGCCAGAGTGACTGGGTGCTGCTCGACGCGATCCGCGAGCTCGACCTGCGCGGCGACACCACCATCGAGGTCGTGGCGCGCCTGGCGGAGTCCGCGGCCACCGACGGCGGCTACCACATGATGGTCTGGCGGGGCGACGAGCGGGGCGGCCACGATCCGTACTGCTTCTCCGTTGCCGCCGGCAAGCTGATTTTCCGGCGCGACCTGCCAAAAACGTACCAGGTCGTCTGGCCGCTAACCGGACTGAATCTTGACGAATATCACGTCTTCACCGCGGTCCACCGCAGCTACGAGCAGATTCTGGAGCTGTGGGTGGACGGCCGGCGGGTGGCCCAGGGCCGTTTGGCGGGCAATTTCAAATACGACAGTGCCGCCATGATCACTCAGATCGGCGCCATGGACAACGGTCGCAGCCAGTTCTTCCACGGCGCCATCGCCCGGGTGCGGTTGCACCGCCGCCCCCTGGAGCCCGACGAGCTGGCCGCCAGCGCCGCGGCGCTCCTGGGCCGCTAGCGCGGCGGCAACCGCCGGACGGCGTCACTTCTTCTTCTTCTTGGGGCCGAATACACCCTCGAGGAAGCTGCCCACCTGGCCGGCGGTCTTCTCGCCGACCAGATCCTTCAACTCCTCGGTGACCATGTCCTGAACTTCCGGGATGAACACCGGCTGTCGGGTGGTCCCCTGAACCCGGAACGGGACGATCACCGGCCCCGATCGCTTCAAGCCCATCAACTGACTCATGCCACCCATGGCGCTTTCGGCGAGAGTCGCCCGCATCTGGAAATCGAGGGCGCTGTCGGCGCCGATCCGTCCGGCGCCGTCGAGCTGGCCGATCTCCGACATGACCAGCCGGATGCGGTCGAACTCGATGCCCGCCGGCGTCATTTTCAGGTCGCCCCCCATCAGCTGGATGGGAGTGTCCTGACCAGTCTTGATTCCCATCAGCCCGGCCACGGCCGACAGGCCGGCGCCAAGATCGAATCCCGTGAGGCGGGTGTCGCGCATCGCCACGGTTCCTGTGGTCACAAGGGCCTCCACCGGCCCCTGCACCGCCAGGTCCGCGCCGAGAGTTCCGCCTCGGAGGGTCGCCCCCTTGGGGAGTTCCACGCCCAGCGCCGGCAGCAGCGCCATGAGGTCTTCCGCCGGCATCTCCTCTCCGCGCAGCGTCATGGTCACCTGCGTGGATTCGCCCGCGGGAGTCAACGTGCCGGCCAGCCGGGCGACCGCGCCGCCCACGGTCACGACGGCCTCCTCCAGCCGGCCCGTCCGGGCGGCCGGATCCGTCACCAGGGCGTACGCCACCGTCACCGGACGCCCGGCGGGCGGCGCGCCTTTCATGATCCGCAAGCGATCCACCCGGACCTCGCCCCGGCTGCGGATGGTCGCGCCGTCGCTCGATACCTTTCCGGAGTAATCCACCACCCCGGCCAGTCCGGCATCCGGATTCATGAAACCGGAGGCGGTGACGTCGAGATCATCCACCTGAACGTCCGCCTGCAACGGGGTGCGGGCGACATCCTCGGAGTTGAGGGGGCCGAACTGCCCCTTGACCGCCAGCTTCCCGTCGGCCGGCAGCTTGGCGGACAATTCAAACGGCGATTGGGAACGGGGGCTGAAATCCCGCACGTCGAGGTGGACGTCCTCGTACTGGAACGTCTGGCCGCCGGCGTCGGCGTGCACCACGCGGGCTCGTCCGCCCGCGATCACGAGTTGGCGCACTGTCAGGTCAACCGCAGCCCGGGCTTCGCCGCTCCCCTCGGCGGACGCCGGCGGCTCCGCCGGTCCGTCGGTCGTGGCACCGAGACTGGAAAAATTCCACCGGCCGCCCTTGCCGCGGATCAGACGGATCTCGGGCGACTCCAGGCGGATTTCGGTCACGCGCAGCGCCCGGGACTTGATGAAGGGCACCAGTTCCATGGTCACGGACAGGCTCTTGGCTTTGACGAAAGACTCCCGTCCGAACGCGGGGTCTTCGGCGATGGCGATCGAATCGACCCGCAGGCCGCCGGCCAGCAGGGCCAGGTGGATCCGGCCGAGGGTCACTTCCCGCCCCAGCGCCCGGCCCAGCTCATGTTCCAGTTCCGGTTTGAACCGGTTCACGTCCACCAGCAGCACCAGGGCCGCCAGAATCACCACGACGGCGGCCAGCGCGATGCCCGTCCACTTGAGCCAGCCGAACCGCTTGCCGGAATCTTCAGCCATCGATACCTCCCGGGGTGCGTCCCCACCCCTCCGTCCGCCTGCTGTTGCGGTTTCCAGTATATCAGTTGAACAAGCGCCGCACCATCGCGGCGCGCCGGCCGGATCGAACTCGCGACGCGCTCCATGGAGTCTCCGATTTCGATCATTCCTCGATGACGCGGAGGTGGGTCGGATCGGCCGGCGGCGTGTGGCACGCCAGATCGTAGCAGTACCCGGAGCCGTCCGCGAGGGTCGAAAATCCAGGCAGTACGAACAGCCGCCGCGCCGGCAGGTTCCGTTCCGTGGGCGCGAACAGCACGCGCACCGCCGCGCCATCCCGCCCGGCCGACTCCAGCGCCCGGCGCAGGAGGGGGATCTCCACTTCAAGGCCGATGACGCGGCAGGAGACAGCCAACGCCGTGACCGCCGTCCCTTCCACCACCGCGGCGCCCACGAGCCCGTAGTCGGCGAACCGGTCCCGCACGTGGAGCGAGATCACGGCCGCCCCGTCCCGCCCCATCAGCGACGCAAGCTCCGCCGCCGAGGGGCGTCGCGCCGTGGTGGCGAACTGGTTGGTCCGGCGGAGCAGTTCGCTGACTCGGCCCGCCCGCGAGGCGTCCCGCTCCACGCGCACGACGCAGCGCACCTCCAGGCTGCTCAGGAAGGCGCCGGCGTCGGGCGCGGTCGCCCGCGCGGCCTCCCGCTCCAGCCGGGCGCGCGTGGTCTCGGTGCGCCGCCGCGCCTCGGGGCTGACGTCGAGCACCTGGAATCGGGGCGAGGTGAGCAGGACCTCCCGCACCCGCGCCATGTCATCGCCGAGCACCAGCACGCCGGGGATCGCCTGGCGCACCGCCTCCCGCTCCACGGGATGGTCGTCGATGAACGCCACCTGCCCCGGCGTCACCCCGAGTTCGTCCATCAGCCGGCGGATGACCGCGCTCTTGGGCTCCCACGACAGGCGCACGGCGACGAAATCGTCGGGCTGCAGCAGGTGGCCCCGCTCCTCGGGGCGGACGCCGAGGCCCAGCGGCAGGCGGTCCGGCCGCCACTTGGCCAGCACGCCCGGATCGTTTTTCGAAACGGCGGCCAGAACGATGCCGCGGCGGCGGAGCACCTGCAGCGCCTGATGCAGCCCGGCGTACCGGCCGTACATGAGCGGGACCACCAACCGCTCGTCAACGAAGTCGAACGCCTCGTCGGCGATGCGGCCGGGCCAGAGCGTCCCGTCCAGGTCCGTGACGATGCAGCGGATCGCGCCCCGGCCGAGCCAGGCCTCGCACAGGTCCAGGTACGCGCCGCTCATCAACCGGTGGAAGCGGATTCGGCTTGCCGCACCCGGCGCCGCCGCCGACGGTTCGGCTGGCTCCAGCGAATCGTCCGGCGCGTCGTCCGCCGGGCCGCCGGGCGGATAGCCCAGCAGGCCGTGGTGACTGAACGTGGACACCAGGTCATCCATCAGCCACCGCCTGCCGTAGGCGGCGACGATCGCCTCCTCGTCCACGAACAGGGCGTCGGCGTGCCACGAGGTTGCCTCGCGGGCGGCCCGGTTGAGCCGGTACATCACATCGGCGACACCCGGCTCGTGGCGGAAATCGGCCGCGCCGAACGGCGATACCTGGGGCGCGGCGATCCCCTGGACCAGCAGGAGCCGGGAACCGGTGTGCGCGGCGGCCTTCTCCACGGCTGACCGGATGGCGGCCACGGCGCCGTCGACGCGGGACGCGAGTTCCTCCGGCGGCAGCAGGTGCAAGCCGTCCAGCACCGGCGCCAGGATCAAGCGGTGGCTCAACTGCAGGACCGTCACGTCCGGCGCCAGCGCGTCGATGAGATGGAGATCATCGGGGAATCCCACGTGGACCGTCGCCTGGAACCCGCGGGCGGCGGCTTCCTCCGCCAGCACCGGGCGCAGCGACTGGACCGCGCACCAGCCCAGAAGCAGGACGGCCAGCGGCTCGCCGTCCCCCGCCGGCGCAGGCTGGTCCAACCGTTTCGGCAGGACCGGCATGAACGCGTCCTCGATGGCGTCGACCCCGAACGCCTCTTCAGCGTCGCGCCCATAGGTGCACCCGAGCCGCTCCGCGACGGCGGCCGGCTCGTCCTGATCGGCCGGCACCAGAAATCCGTCCGCCGCAAAATCCCGGATGATCTGGTGCAGCCGCGTTGGCAGGCCGGCCACCGCCACGAGCCGCGGCTCTTCGCTGAGGAACTCGGCCACGGCCGTTGCGGGTTCCCGCGGCTGCCGGAAGAGGCCGAGCAGACGCGCCAGGCGTCGCTCCAGCAGGCGGCGGCGCCCGAAGACGGCGTGCCCGCAGAAGACGGCGCCGGCTGACACCTCCACCGTCACCAGGTAGCGGCTGATCACCAATTCCGTGTCGTCGCGGATCGTGTCCCCTGACATCGCTCCCATTCACTCCGGTGGACCATCTGCGTCCGGAATACCAGAAAGCGGGTCGCGCAAGCAACACATTTTCCAGTGGCTGGATTGCAGATAATTGCACCACCGGTAATTTTTCATTAGACATCCGGCTCCAGCTCACATAAAATTTTCCGCGAGCATCACATTGCGATGATCTATTAAATACTGGAGGCTGGCGCGGCGACATGAACGGTTGGCGACTCGTCATCACTCTGCTGAGCCTGCTCTCGCCCGCCTACACCCTCCCCCCCGCCCTGCTCGACAGCACCGTCACTTCACCGGCGCCCGCCATCGCGGCTCCCGCTCCCGCAGCCGTCGTCCCGGCGCCCGCCGACATGGTCCTTTTAAGCGACGACCAGCTCCGCCGGCTCATCGCCGAGGACGTGACCGCCCTCGGTTCCGTCTCCATCGGCTTCCCCAGCGGCGGCGTCCTGCTGAACGGCCGCCAGATGACGTCGGGCCCGCTCTGGGACGTGGTCAACCCGGACGAATCGTGGGGCACCGAAGAGACCGTCGCCTTCGTGGAAACCGCCATCCGGGCCGTCCACACCGTGTATCCGGACTCGCACCCGCTCTACATCGGCGACATCAGCGAGGACGACGGCGGCCGCCTCAACCGCCACCTGACCCACCAGGCCGGCCGCGACGTGGACCTCGGCTTCTATTTCAAGAAGGGCCAGGGCGCCTGGCGCGCCAACGGCACGGCGCGCAACCTCGACCTGCCCCGCAACTGGGCGCTGGTCCGGGCGCTGGTGGTGCACACCGACGTCGAGACCATTCTGCTGGACCGCAGCATCCAGCGCCTCCTGTACGATTACGCCGTCTCCATCGGCGAAGACAAGGACTGGCTGCGCCGCGTGTTCCAATTTCCCCGCGGGACAGGCCAATCGGTGGTCCGGCACGTGGTCAAGCACCGCAACCACTACCATGTGCGGTTCTACAACCGCCGGGCCCAGGAGATGGGTATCCGGGCCTACAAACCCTTGCTGGAGCAGGGCATAATCAAGCCGCCGGTCGTCTACGTCAACCACCGGGTCCGCAGTGGTCAGACACTGGGCCACCTGGCCCGCCGGTACGGCGTGTCCGTCCGCGCTATCCAGGCGGCCAACGGCATGCGCGGCACCCTGCTGCGCGCGGGCCGCACGTACCGGATTCCGGTCCGGGACGGCGTGTCCCGCCTGCCGGAGTCGGTCCAACTGACGGACCGCTGCCTGCCGCCCACCACCCCGCTCGAGCTGGCGGCCGTCGACTGGACTCCGGCTCCCCACCCCGTGGCGCCGCTGGCGTCCGAAACGCTCACCCGCCTGGCCGCCGTCTATCCCGGCGGCCTCCCGCCGGCGCTGGCCGAACCCGTACCGTCCGGCTTCCCTTGGCCGGATCCGCAGGTGTCGGAACTCCTGTTCTGGTATTACCAGGAATTCACCCAGTTGAAAGCGGAACTCGCCATGTGACGACGGGGGGCGCGCCTCAGCGCGTCACCATCGGCTGAAGCCGTGACTTGATGTTCGGTTGAGCCAACCGGGTGTCGCTGGCCATCAGGCCGGTGCCGATCCACAACTCCTGCTTGATGAAATTAAGGGTCATGGGCCGCTGGCGCAGGAACTCGTATCCCAGCAGCCCGTCGAGCCGGATCCCGAAATCGTGGCGCAAATGGGACAGGTCTCCCACCACCGCGATCATGCCGTCGAAGTCCGCCGGTCCGACCCGGGTCCGGTGCAGCCGCATCCGTCGCGCCGCCCGGCTCCGGTTGTCGACGCCGAGGTAGAAGCTTCGGTCCAGCTCCCGGTAATGTGCGGGGCTGAGGCGGGTGTGCGCCGACCGGTCGATCACGTTCGCCGTGGCGCCCGTGTCCACGCCGAAGCGGAGTGTCTCCCCGCCGACGGTCACCGGAATCACGGGCAGCGGGCCGGCCAGCTCGAACGGCATGCGGATGGCCTCGGCGGGACACCGCCTTGCGTCGACCCGCTCCCCGCCGGGCTCGAGCCGGCAGAGCGTCACTTCCTTCCGGTCGTAATCCACGGTCAGGTCATACCGCCGGATGGTCCGGAAGCCGATGATTCCGAGGAGAGGACAACCGAGCTGTTTTTCCAGATGGGTCAGATCCATCCCGATGGTTTCGAACCGGCCGAGGCGGAGATCCTGCCACTCGAATTCGCTGACCCAGAGGCGCCTCACCGCCCGGGTGGTCCCGCCGGCGCCGCCCAGAGCGCCATGATAGGCCGCCGATCGGGTGGCGGGCGATTCGAGGCGCGGACTGTTCAGCAACAGCGTGCTGGTGCCGGTGTCCAGAATCATGCAACCGGTCACCCCGTTGACCCGCACGTTCTCGATGAGCACCAGGTTGGCGGCCAGGCGGAAACGGTCGGCGATGATCTGGGGCGGCGGGGCGATCAGGGGTTCCCAACTGACCACAATGTGGAACTGCACCTGGAACAGGTTCAGCTCCAGGATCCGGAATGACGGGGAGAGCTTCAGATCCCGCTCCATGGCGAGTCCGTACATCTGCACGTCGACCGTCACCCGGTATCCCGACGGCAGCGGCTGGATGTCCTTTACCCGAATGGCTTCGAGCTGATGCAGTTGATCCAAAGCCGCCTGCAGCACCAGCCGGGCCGTTTCACCCTGCTGGCCGGCGATCGTGAAATCCTTGTCCAGCATAAGCTGGATCGCGTGCAGGTCACGGTTGATGAAGGCCTGCTCCAGGTGCTGTACCTGGTGCTCGATGAGGATCGCGATGGGTTCCGCGACCTGGGCCGCCGGTGTTGGCGCCGCCAGCAGCCCCGCCGCCAGCACTCCGCCGAGGAGGCACAGCCGCCACCACCGGGCGCGGAATGATCGGGCGTTCATCTCCCGCTTCCCCATCGCGTCCTCCTGACCGAACGTGGATCCGGCCTGTGCGCCCCGCGGCGGCATTCAATGAACCGGACGTCTCAGCCGCGGGCGGAATCGGATTTATCCGTTCAGTACGCACGCCCGTCGAAAAAATCTCAGGGATGGGTTCCCAGCGGGAAGTATGCCGGGACGAGCGCCCGATTGCGGGGGACGACCTGTCAAGGGGAAGGTCCAAAGGTTCGAAGTTTTGAAGTCCGATGTCCGATGTCCGATGTCCGATAAGCGAACACCGCTCAGCGATCGCGGTACAGCGCCATGGGCAGGATGGCCAGGACAAACGCCAGCGACGCCGCCAGCGGAGCGTAGAGCGTGGACCAGCCGCCGATACCGAACGCCGTCGCCGCGCCCGCCGCGAGGAGGCTGATGACCGTCAGGCTGAAGATGACGCCGCCCGCCTGGACGTGCTGGCGGGGATGGTCGCCGCGCACATCGTCCAGTTCCGGCCTGGGCGGATCGTCCGCCGCGAGCACCATGCCGACCTCAGTTCGCCGGCCGGCTTGCCACCCCGCCAGCCGCTGCCGCAGCCTCCGGCTTCTTGTGGAGTTCCCGAGCCGTGAGGTGCCGCCCAGCGCCGTCAGCCGCCACGTCCGCTCCCGCCCCGCGCCGTCGCGCCAGCGGAGGCGGATCTCGGCCGTCCGCAGCAGGCCGGGCGGACCGTCGCCCGCCGCCACCGCGGTCACGGCGTCGCGGGGGATGCGAAACCGGCACCGGTCGCCGGCGTAGACCAGCCCGGCGTCGTCCCAGGCGAGAAAGCCCACGTCCCAGACGGAGTGCCCCTCGTACAGGCGGTGCTGCGCTTCGGGAGCCAGGCCGACGAACTCGCCGGCAGCCTCGGCGGCCAGCACTCCCTGCCGCCGCAGCCGGCCGGCCAGTTGCCGCCGCACTGCACCGTAACCCGACAATTGGGTGAAGTTGGCCGCCAGCAGGTACACCGCCAGCACGACCAGCGGCCCCGCCCCCAGGGCCAGCCACCGGACGGTTCCCGTCCAGCCGATCTGCTCCAGCCGCAGGAACCAGAGCGCCGGGGCCAGCGCGAACAGGCCGAGCATGACCAGCAGATTCAGCATCACCTGGCGCGATTTGAACTCGGCGGTGAAAAGGCGATGCGGATTGCGCATCTCCTCCGGCACCGGATAGCCGTCGGCCACCGGCGCGGACGGCGTCCGCAGTAGCGCGTCCAGCCGCTCGGGCGGTACGGCGTGGGCGGCGGCGATGGCCTGCGCGCGCCGCAGCGTCGCCGGGTGGGTGCCCAGTTGCTCGTCCCAGAATCCCCAGCGGATGGGGACGAGGTTCATGCGCGACAGCTTCACCAGCGCCGTGATGGCGCTCTCCGGATCGCCGGTGAGAGCCACCGCCGCGCGGTCGGCGGATCGCTCGCACCGACGCCGGACGAACAGCTGCCCCCACAGCGCCGCGAGGAAACCGAGGGGCGCCAGAATGACGATCACCCCGTCCAGCAGGTCCGGCAGCCGGTCCGCACCGCCCCATCCGGCCGCCTCCGCCGCCACGCGCCACAAGGTGTGCATGATCGCGAACGCCACGCTGCCTCCGAAAAACAGAAGCACGAAGATGATCGTGAACACCCACCCCACCAGCCGGTGATGGTTGCGTTTGAGATGGCCCAGCTCGTGCGCGATCACGGCGTCGGTCTCGGCGCGGTTGAGGCGTTCCAGCAGGTAGTCGGTCAGGATCACGTCGCTGCCGCGCAAGGCGTAGGCGTTGCCGATCTGCAGACGGCCGGCGGGCATGAGGAAGATCCGCCGAAGCTTGACGCCCGCCTGCCCGGCCAGCGTTTCGATGCGGTCCCGCAGCTCGCCGGACATGAGCTGATGCGGCGTCATGCCCGTGGCCCATGCGTAGCCGGTGAGCCCGACCAGGGCGCTGACCAGCGCCAGGCCGAAGAACAACCAGGCCGCCGGGCAATCGCCGAAGAGACAGGCCAGGCCCACCAGCGCCAACGTGGCGGGCGCCAAAAACGCCAGCTGCCGCCAGAACTCCTGCCGCACCATCTCGGCCGGCGTGAGGTGGATGCCGCGCACCCGCCGGAAGACCGCGCGCGCCGGCAGGAAGCACGCGGCGCCCGCCAGCGCCGGCGGCAGCGCCAGCGCCAGCAGCCAGGCCGGACGGTCCGGTCCGGCGACAAACTGGACCAGCGTCCCCCAACGGCCCGCGAAGACCAGCCAGAGCCAGGCCAGCCATCCGCCCGCGAGCACCCACTGGTACGTCCGCCAGAATCCGAACCAGGCGGCGGTGGGATCCGCCTCCGCCAGCCGGAGCGACCGGCGCCGGGCGATCAGGATGAGGCCGAATGGCGCCAGCACGGCCAGCGCCGCCAGCGCCAGGCGCAGCCACAGCCCCCACCGGTCGTAGCCCCAGCGGACGGTCGCGACGGCCGCCTCCGGGGCGCCCGCTCGAACGATGTAACGCAACTCCGTCTCACCGCCGGCCGACCGGCGCGACGGCTCGAAGCCCGCGTATTCCGCCCAGCCCAGCCGGGGATGCTCCAGGCGCAGTTCCAACCGCGGCTGGCGCGCGTCCCGCAGCAGGGCCTGCAGCGCGCCGATCCGCACCGTGCCCGTCATCACGAGGCCGTCGCGCGACGCCCACCGCCGGAGTCTCCCCTGCACCATGAGATAACTGTCGTTTTCCGTGGCCCGGGGGTCGTCCAGCGGCCGCCCCACCGCCAGCTGGACGAGACCCAGGAACCGCTCGGGCGAGATCCGCGGCCGCGTGTTTTCATCGGGCAACACCAGCCAGGCTTCCACTGCGGCATCACCCGATTCGTCGACCGTCAGGATGAGAGAACCTGCGGGATCGCCATCTGCCTCATCGGAGCATTCGTTTGTCGCCTGAACGCAAGCTCCGCCCATCGCCGTCAACAGCAGCAGGGCAAATCCCAACCGCACGCGGATACCCATGAGTCCCTCCGGCGCCGGTTCTGCGGCATCAACTCCGTAGATATGATCACAGTCATTGTAATCGCCTTGATCGCACGGCGCCAGCGGGAACGTTCCGATCCGATCGAACCTGAGCCGCGCTGTTATGATTCAGTTCCACAACCAAACATTCCGTTTTCAGATCGATTCCAGTATGATTCCGGAGACGCTTCCGAACATCCTGCCTGCCCGGAGGTTGCCCGTGAACGGATCGACCGGCGGCATGACCGCATCAGCGAAATGGGACGTGCTGGTGGACGGCAAGATCCACAACGGTTTGGACACGGCGGCGGTCCAGGACCTGATCCGGTCCAACCGTCTGGCCGCCGACAGCATGATCCGCGCCGCGGGTGGAGCCTGGCGGAAGGTGCTCGACTTCCCCGAGCTGGTGCCCGTGGTAACCACCCACGTGGAGGAAACCCGCCGGGCACAGCACCAGGAATACGCCTACTGGAAGGGCCTGGTGGTCGCCACGCCCCTGGCCGCCACTGCGGCCGCCTGGGCGAACATCTACAACCCGTTCATCGAGAACTGGGGCCAGTTCGCCGAGGCGCTGGTGCCGGTTCTGGTCGAGTACCTGGTGCTCTTCGTCGGCGCGACGGTGTTCATCAACTGGTACCACCACCACCTGCTCCGTCAGGGGAACCATTGGGGGTTCTGGCGTTACAGCCGGGCCGGCGCCATCGGGGTGGTTCTCGGAATCCTGATGTTCCTGATCGGTTGTCCGCCGTATCTGCCCTTCCTGCCCATCCTGAGTGAGATCCTGAGCGCCGAGCTGCTCATCATCGCCATCGTGATGGTTTTCCGGCTCGTGTTCGAGAAGAAATTCAAGGTGGAAAACGCCTGAGTGGTTGCCATCAACCGGCCATGAACGTCCGGGAGGACGAATCGATCGGCTACCGTCGTTGACACCTGTCCCATTCCGTTATACATTACTAATATACATCACATGGAGGAGGTCCATGGTCCGCACCCAGATTTACCTGACCGAAGAGGAGAAGAAAAAGCTCCAGTCACTGGCCCGTCGCACGGGCCGCAAGCAGAGCCGGTTGATTCGCGAAGCGATCGACCAGCTGCTTCAGGACGCCCTGCCCCAAAATCGGCGGGAGTCGATGAATCAGGCGTGCGGTCTTTGGAAGGACCGGGACGATCTGCCCGACTTCTACCGGTTGCGTGCCGAGTGGGAACGGGGTTGAGCCGATGCCAAAACCCATGCTCATCGACACGGATGTCGTGGTGGACTATCTTCGGGCGCAGCCGAAAGCCGTCCGTTTCCTGAATGCGCAATCAGATCTTCTGGCCCTGTCTGCCGTCACCGTGGCCGAACTCTACGCCGGCGTCCGAGAAGGCAAGGAAACTGAAATCCTGGACGGGTTCATCAACACGTTCGAAATACTGCCAGTCACGGAGCCGGTCGCCCGCCAAGGCGGCCTCTGGCGGCGGGATTATGGCAAGAGCCACGGCGTCGGGCTGGCCGACGCCATCATCGCCGCCACCGCCGCTGCGGCCGGGGCGGCCCTGGTCACCCTCAACCGCCGCCACTTCCCGATGTACCCTGCGGTCAAAGTCCCGTACACGAAGGCATCAACCTGATAAATCCCTCTCATTTAACAAGCGGGCAGGATGATACCCGTCATGGTTCCTGCATATCATAGGACGCTGAGGCGGGTTTCAGATGTATGGCTCCAAATTGAATGATGTGGTCCCCGCATCGTGGTTGATCGTCCCTCTTCAGTCGAAAGAGAGCCGTTTGCAGCGGACGGAACACGTGCCAGCTGCCAAGCCTTGACATTGAGCGCTATTCCCGGATCATTCCTGCGTGCCGTCTGGCCGCATTCGTCGAATGCGGCGTACGGCATTTGTGGTCTACGTGGCCTGGATCTGTTTGGGGAGCAGGCCGAAACGCTTTTTGAAGAGCTGGCTGAAATAGGCGGGATCGGAGAAGCCGAGGCGCCACGACAGCTCCTTGATGGTGGTGCGCTCCGTCTGGTCGCGGAGAATGAAGAGCGCCCGGTTCAGCTTCTCGTTGAGGATCGCCTCCTGGACGGTGAACTGCTTTTCCTTCTTGAACTTGTTGGACAGGTAGTTCGGGTGGTAGTCGAACCGTTCGGCCAGGACGACGAGGGTCATCGCCTTGAGCTCGGCCAGCGGACAAGAGGCCAGGTGCAGGAGGAGGCGCTCCGAGAAGGCCTGCTCGTGGCGCTCCGCCTCGTACTCGCGCAGAAACCGGGCGACGTCCCGGACGAACAGCTCCGCCTTGCGCGCCGGGTCGGGCTCGTTGATGAATCCCTCGGTGACCGCCACCTCCTGCCGCATGATCCGCTCGGTGTCATTGACAAACAGGATGGACAGCATGCCGAACACCACCGTGCTGAAGCGGGTGTTGAGGCGGCGCGGGTCCTGCTGGCAGTCCGCAACGATCAGCCGGGCATAGCGCTGGAGGCACTCGGCGAACGCCACCGCGCCCTGCAGATGGTAGATCTTCAGCAGCTCACGAGCCAGCTCCAGACTCTCGGTGAATTTGGACGGCATGGGTCACTCCGTGCTTCGGATTGTACCAGCAGCGGCCGGCCGATGCCAAGGGCTTGCCGTTAACCATCGGCTCATCCGTTATACGAACAATTATCGGTCGTGACGCGCCGAAGTTGCGTTGGAGCGCGTCAGGCCGAACCGGTTCGCTCGCTGACCATACGCGGGCGGAACCGGTTTGACATTACGCGGCGGCTGGGCTAGATTGGCGAAGCCCACACTCACACGATGGCACGGGGATTCGTCCATGATCCACACGACATCCGGAGACGGCGTCACGCAAAAGAGCGGCACGGAAGGCGACGTGACGCGCCGGTGGCGCGCACTGCAAGAGCACCAGTGGCTGTTCATCGGGGTGCTGGCGGTGCTGACCCTGGCGCTGGGCGTCAGCGGTTTCCGTAAATACTACGCGGCGCTGGACCAGCCGCGCACGTTCTGGGACGTGCTGTACCTGGCCCTCCAGCTCTTCACGCTGGAGTCGGGCGCGGTGTCCGGTCCGGTAGGCTGGGAGTTGCAAGTGGCTCGCCTGCTGGCCCCCGGCCTGGCGGCCATCGCGGCGGTGAAGGCGTTCGCCCTGGTGTTCCGCGAGCAGTTCCAGCTCTTCCGGCTGCGGTTCGCGCGCGGTCACGCGGTCGTCTGCGGGCTGGGCCGGAAGGGGATGCGCATCGCGCGGGACCTGCACGCCCGCGGGCAGCGGGTGGTGGTCGTGGAACGGGACGAGGGGAACGACCACATCGCCCGGTGCCGGAACCTTGGAATCATCGTCCTGGCGGGTGACGCCACCCACCGGGAGACGCTGCGCCAGGCGCGGGTGCACCGGGCGGCCTGCGTCATCGCCGTCTGCGGCGACGACGGCGCCAATGCCGAGGTGGCCGTGCACGCGCGAGAGCTGGCGCGGGAGCGCATCGGTTCGCCGCTCCACGGCGTCGTCCACATCACCGACCCGCACCTGTGCCGCCTGCTGGTGGAACAGGAACTGGAGCGGCACCACCCGGAGCGGTTCCGGCTGGAGTTCTTCAACGTGTTCGATCTCGCCGCCCGCTCGTGGCTGTCGGCCCACCCGGTCCTGACCGGCGCCGACGGCCGGCCGCTGGCCGCGCCGCACCTGGCGCTGGTGGGCCTGGGGCGCATGGGCGAAAGTTTGCTCGTGCAGGCGGCGCGTGCCCGGAGGGACGCCGGCGGCGGCGAGTTCCGCGTCACTGTCGTCGACCGGGCTGCCTCGGCCAAGGTGGCATCGCTGGCGCACCGCTATCCCCGCCTGGTCCAGTCGTGCCGGCTGGCGGCGACGGACCTGGAGGTGGAATCGCCGGTGTTCCATCGCGGCGGATTCCTCCAGGCGGCTGACGGCGGACCCGCGACGGCGGTCTTCATCTGTCTGGACAACGACGCGCTGGGCCTGTCGGCGGCACTGGCCCTGCAGCCCCACACCCGTTCCCTGGGTATTCCGGTGGTCGTGCGCATGACCGGCGACGCCGGGCTGGCCACCCTGCTCCGCGGCGACGACACCGAGGCCGGCCGGCCGGCGGACATCCGGGCCTTCAGCCTGCTGGACCAGGCCTGCCGCCCCGAGCAACTCCTCACCGGCGTCCACGAGGCCCTGGCTCAGGCAATCCACGCCGACTACTGCCGCCACCAGTGGGAGCGAGGCGCGGCGCCCGCCACCAACCCGGCGATGGTCCCGTGGGACGAGCTGCCGGAACACCTCCGCGAATCCAATCGCGACCAGGCCGGCCACATCGGGGTCAAGCTCCGCGCGATGGGGTGTGGGCTGGCGCCCCTGACCGACTGGGACGAGCCGCTGTTCACGTTCTCCGCCGACGAGGTGGAACGCCTCGCCCGGCTGGAGCACGACCGGTGGGTGGACGAGCGCCGCCGCGGCGGCTGGCGCCCCGGTCCCGCCAAAGACGTGAGCCTGAAAATCACCCCCTACCTGGTCTCCTGGGAGGAACTCACCGAGGCGGTGCGAGAGCAGGACCGGGAACCGGTGCGCCAACTCCCCCGCTTTCTCGCCGGGGCCGGCTTCAAGATCATCCGCCTCAACCGGCCTGCGGCCGATTGAGATGCCCTCCGAAGACGTCTGGCTGAAAGATCGGTTACTTGTCGTTAGCTCCCAATGCTCAACTGATCGTTGCGCTTTTCGTGCCTTGGCGCGCCGTGTCA
>CALAMB010000297.1 GCA_937925645.1 uncultured Acidobacteriota bacterium | reverse complement strand
CCGGCGGAGATGTCGTCCGCCGGCGACGAGGCGCAGCCGGCGGCATCAGCCCGGACGCAGCCCGGCGGATCACCGGGTGGCACGTCGTGGTCGCTCCTCCTGCTGGCGGGATGGGCGACCGGCGCCGCCTGGGTGCTGGACAAGCTGGACCTGGCCGCCGCTGCGGGAACGGCGTATCCGTTCACCCGCTGGGCGGCGCACTGGGCCCTGGCCGCGGTTCTGGGAGCCGCCGCCGGCCTGGCCGTGTACTGGGCCGGCGGCGCGTGGTATCACCTGCGCGTCCGGCTGGCGGGCGGCCGGGACGCGTTTCGCCTTTCCCGGCGGCTGAACCTGTTCACCGGCCTGCCCGTCGCCCTGGCCGTCCTGTGCGGGGCGCTGGCACTGGCGCTGGTCTGCGGCGACGCCTACTTCACCGATCCGGTTCCCGCCGCGTGGCGGCGCGGCGTCGAGGCGCTGGCGGGACTGGCTATCGTCGGCTCCTGCATCCTGGGTCTGCGGATGGCCCGGCGCCGGCTGGGCGTTCGGCCCGTCCAGGGGCTGCTGCTGTTCGTGGTGTTGCCGCTGGCGTTCTACGCCCTGGTCTACGCCGGCATCCGGGGGAGCGCCGCCCTGCGCAATCATCTCGGGACGGAGCAGATTGAGGTCGCGGTCGACCGGGAAGCCGCCGGCGACTCGTATGGCGCGGAAAAGGCCCTGCGCGAGGCGCTGGCCCGGTTCACCCACGACGCCCGGGCGGAGAAGCGGCGGGCGTACAACACCCTGGGCGTCGTTCTGGAAAATCGCGGCGAGGACGCGCGCGCCCTCGATTGTTACCGGCGGGCGCTGATCCTGTTCGACTCCGGCGAGGCCGATCATCACGCCTGCTTCGGCAACATCCTGTTGATCGAGCACAAGACCGGCGAAGCCGTTCACGCCTTCCGGCGGGCGCTGGAGCTGGACCCGGACAACCGGATGGCGCATAACAATCTGGGGCTGATCTTCATCGGGCTGGAAGGCAACCATCCCGTGGACGGGGCGGCGGCCCTCCCCCACAACGATTTCATGTACCGGCGGAACCGCTCGCCGGTGACCACCCGCCACCTGGCGCTGAATTACTTCATCCTGGAGCGGTACGCGGATGCCCGGCCCCTGTACGAGGAACTGCACCGGCAGAAGCCGAACGATGACGAATGCCGCTACTTCCTCGGCATGTGTCTGTTCATGACCGGAGCCGATGAGGCCGCCGGCCGGCTGCTCGGCGCCGCGGATTTTCTCCGCCGGGCGGATGTGCTGGCCGCGGCGGGGAAAGACGACGAAGCCGACCGGTTCTACCTGCACGCCCTGCGGCGCGCGAGCCCGGAGGATCGAACAATCCGGCTCCAGGCCCAACTCGGGCGCGCCGGCGTCGCCGAAACCCGGGGGGATCTGGCGGCGGCCCGAACCGGTTACCGGCTGGCGCTGGCCCTGTGTCCGGCACAGAGCGCCGACCGCTACCGGGTGGAGGGCCGCCTGAACCTGGCCGAAGGGAGACCTCGCCGCGCCGTGGCCGCATACGCGCGCTGCCTGGAGCTCGACGCCGGCAACCTGGAGGCGCACACCGCCCTCGGCCGCATCCTGCTTGGCGACGAAGACGAGCGGCTGGCCGACTACGAGCTCGCCCTCACCCATACCGAGAAGGCGTTCGCCCTGGAGCGCAATGACGACACCCGCTGGAACCTGGGGCGGAATTATTACGCGCTGGAGCGCTGGCCCGAGGCCCTCGCGCTGTTCGAAGAGTACGTCGCGGCCCACCCGCAGGACGCGGACGCCAAGTATTACCTCGGGATCATTTGCTACGAGCTCGGCGACCTGGGGCGCGCCCAGAGCCTGCTCATCGAAGCGATCGCGCTCGACCCGGAACTGCGGGACGAGGACGTCGACGAGATCCTCCGCGAAACCGGCAGCGGCCGGGAACAGGGAAAGACCTGATCAGAGCTTCGACTTGAAGAAACCGGCCAGGAGGCGGATCCCCTCCTCGATCTTGGCGGCGTCCTCCTTGGCGAACGTCAGCCGGAGGGTGTTCTGTCCCGCTCCGTTGACGAAGAAGGGCGCGCCGTGGATGAACGCCACCTTCAGCGTCTGGACCGCCTCCACCGCCAGCGGCTCGGCGTCTAGTCCGGCGGGCAGGGTCAGCCAGACGAACATCCCGCCCCGCGGCCGGGTCCAGGCGATCTCGGAGGGCATGTGCCGGTCCAGCGCCGCCAGCATCGCCTCGCATTTGGCGGCGTAGAACCGCCGCACCTCGGCCAGGTGGCGGTCGTAGAGCCCCCGCTTGCAGTACTCGTACACCAGGCGCTGGTCCAGGCTGCTGGAGCACAGGTCAGCCGCCTGCTTGGCCAGCTCCAGCATGCGGATCACCGGCGGCGGGGCGGCCATGAACGCCGTGCGCAACCCGGGGCTGACCACCTTGGAGAACGAGCTCAGGTAGACCACCTCTTCGCCGCCGGGCAGGGCCCGCATCGCCCGCAGCGATTCGGGCGTCACGCCGGGGAAATAGAGCTCGCCGTACGGATCGTCCTCGACCACCAGGATGTCGTGCGCGCGGGTCAGCTCCAGCACTGCCGCCCGGCGCGCCGGCGAGATGGTGATCCCCGACGGGTTTTGGAAGTTCGGGATGACGTACAGCAGCTTGATCATCCGGCCGGCACTCCGGAGGGTGGCAATGGTCCGCTCCAGCTCCTCGGGGATGATGCCGTCGGCGTCCTGGGCCACGCCCACCATCTCGGCCAGGGTGTTCCGGAAGCAGGCCAGCGCGCCGATGTAGCTGGGCAGCTCCACAAGGACCACGTCGCCGGGGTCGAGCAGGACGCGGCTCAACAGCTCCAGCCCCTGCTGCGAGCCGGAGGTGACCATCAGCTCGTCGTCGGCGGCGCGGATGCCCCGTCCCGCCAGCATGTTCGCGAGCTGCTGCCGGAACGCCTCCAGGCCCCGAGTGACGCCGTACTGGAAGATCTGGTAGCCGTCGGTCTCCACGATGTCGTCCATGATCCGTTTCAGGTCGGCGTCGGGAAACGTGGCGGGATTGGGCACGCCGCCGGCGAACGAGATCACGCCCGGCTGGTTGATCAGGCCGGCCATGCGGCGGATGGGGCTCGGCTGCATGGCCCGGGCGCCGCGCGAAAACAGGCGGTCGAAGTCGGTCATGGCGTCTGCTCCGGAGTCGGGATGGGATCGCCGGGCGATCCGAGGGGCTATTCTACCAGAAACGCGTGTCGCCGGCAGCCGCGACGCGGGATCGGTTTTTCGGCTTGACGGCGGCGCGAGCGCCGTCTTTAATGGAGAGCGGAGAACCGGCCATGCTGACCCGACAGGAATTCGAGGAATTGGTGGACGAGGCGCTGGAGGAGATCCCGGCGGAGTTTCTGGAGAAGCTCGAGAACGTGGAGATCCTCGTCGAGGACGAGCCGTCGCGCGAGCTGCTGCGCGAGGTGGGTATCCGCGGCGGCGGCACCCTGTTCGGGCTTTACCATGGCATCCCCGAAACGCAGAAGAGCGCGTTCCACCTCTTCCCCATGCCCGACCGGATCCTCATCTTCCGCCGCCCCATCCTGCGCGCGTGCCGCACGCCGCGGCAGGTGGTCCGGGAGATCCGCAAGACGGTCATGCATGAGGTGGCCCACCACTTCGGGTTCTCCGAGGAGCGGCTGCGGGAGCTGGGTTACGGATAGCCCGACGGTTTATCGGGCTCGCCAAGGCGTCAAGACGCCAAGCAAGGATTAGTTCTTGTCTCAAAATCGGAACACTCTACCGGATCTGAAGCGAATCACAAAACAGGGAGCGAACATGAACCGAATGAAGGACCGGATCATCGTCATCACCGGAGCCAGCGCGGGCATCGGGCAGGCGTGCGCCGAGCGCTTCGCCGCCGCCGGGGCCCGGCTGGTGCTGGCCGCCCGCCGCGCGGACCGTCTCGAGGCGATGGAGACGGGACTGCGGGACGCGGGCGCCGCCTCGGTGGACGCGTACCCCCTGGACGTGCGCGACGCCGACGCCGTCGCCGCCTTCGGCGACGCTCTCGCGGCCCGCGGCCTGGTGCCCGACGTGCTCGTGAACAACGCCGGCCTGGCCGCCGGCCTGGACAAGCTCCACGAGGGCGCCGTCGATGACTGGGACCGCATGATCGACACCAACGTGCGCGGCCTCCTGCTGGTGTCGCGCCGGCTCATCCCGGCCATGCTGGCCGCGGGGCGCGGCCACGTCATCAACATCGGCAGCATCGCCGGCCGGCAGGTCTACCCCAACGGCAACGTGTACAACGCCACCAAGTTCGCGGTGCGGGCGCTCACCGAGGGAATGAACATGGATCTGTACGGCACGCCGCTGCGCGTCTCCAGCGTCAGCCCCGGCCTCGTGGAGACGGAATTCTCGCTGGTGCGGTTCCACGGCGACGCCGAGCGGGCCGCCAAGGTGTACGCCGACGTGCAGTCGCTCACGCCGGCGGACATCGCCGACGCGGTCTTCTACGTGGCCAACGCTCCCGAGCACGTGAACGTGCTCGACATGATCGTGCTCCCCACCGCCCAGCGCAGCGCCACCCTGCTGCATCGCACCGCGCCGTAGCCGCCTGCTACCGCCGGCGGGTCCCCTCGCCAGGCCGTCGCTCGCCAAGGCGCCAAGGCACAAAGTGGGTTTGGGTTTTATCTCGGTTGTGGAACTGCCTGCCGGACCCACCAAGATTCAGTATCGGTGCCGGGCACCCGGATCGACTGACAAATCCAATCAGGTTTACCGGGTCGCCCTTCGCCGTTTTGCCGGCGCGCCGCTTCGCCGGTTCGTTCTTTTCCCGACGCGCCCCTCACTCCAGCGGGATGGCGGGGACGGCGCTCAGGAACTGGAGCGACGTGTCGCCGAACAACTGAAACACCAGGATGCCGTCGGAATACGAGAGGTTCTCGACGACGAGATATCCGCCGAACAGGGTGGTCAGCCCGGGCATCACCTGGTGGAGCAGACTGACCGTCCGCGCCAGGCTGGAGAGGACCACGACGCGCGTGTCCAGCAGCTGGCCATTCTGGTCGTAGGCGGAGATCTGCACCGGCACCTCACCGCCCTCGGTGGTTTCGGGATTGACAATGGCGATACCGGTGAAATAGGACACGACGCCGATGGTGCCGTTGGCGATGTGTCCCATCAGGAACCGGTTGTCTCCGGCGGACTGGAGCGGCAGGCTGGAGACGAACGCGCCGCTGCTCCCGCCGAAGGTCACGCTCCCCACCACGCCGGAGGAACCGCCGGGATCGGCCCGCAACCAGCCGGTCACCGCGCCCGTCAAGCCGAACAGTTCAGACACGTCCCACGACTGCTTGCCGTGGGCCGGGAGCGTCACGTCGACGGCGCCCAGTTCCGTGCCGTCGTCGTCGTAAAGGGTCAGCGCCACCGACGCCGTTGCCGTGCCCGTGTTGACCAGGTCCAGTCGGCAGTCGTAGACGACGCCGAAATCGCCGTCGGCCACATGGGGCGCGTAGAGCGTCGTCGCGGCGGCGGCGGTGGGCATGGCGGCCAGGCAGGCCAGCGCCGTGTCGTCTCCGAACAGTTCCACACCGAGCAGCGCCCGGTCCGACTGGATCTGGATCGAATCCGCCGACGTGAACGTCGGGAAGATGTCGGCCGCGTCGAGGACGCGGCGCATCCGCCCGCCCAACGTCACCGCGTGGGTGCCGCGGCTGGCGCCGTCGGTGCCGTACAGCGTGAGCACCGCCTGGGCCTGCTCCCGGTTCGGATTGATGAGCAGGAGCTCCGTGGAATGACCGGCCGCGTCATCCAGCACCGGGAAGGCGAGACCGGTGCGGGCATCGCGCACGTCCAGCAAACGGGTACCGTCCAGGTACTGCAGGTCGTTGCCGTTGTTCGCCAGCCACATCCCGTGCATGTGCTCGTTGGTCAGGAAGCCGCGCACCCATCGCGCGGTGTTGTCGGCCTCGCTGCCCAACAGCGAGCTGTCGGTGAGGTAGCGGGCGTACTGCGCGCCGGCGGAGACGGCGGCGGTCACCGCCCGCACCGGGTTGCCCGAGGCGTCGTCGTAGAGGTCCAACGACAGCAGCCCGCTGGCGTCGTCCAGGTTGACCACCGAGAACGACAGGTGCCGGCTGCGCGGGAAGTGGAGCACCCCGATGCCGTGGTCCTGCACCACCGCCACCCCCTGCCGCGACGAAATCCCGCCGTAGGTGGTTCCGCCGGCCACCGACAGCACCTGGTCGGCATCCAGGGTCACGCTGTTATTGAGGGGGTCCACCTCCACGTCCCCCCGGATGTCGATGGAAAACGCATAAGCCAGCGTGCCGGCGGCATCGGTGGTGCACAGCGCCAGCTTGTAGTGGTCGGAGAAACCCACCAGGGCGTCCGGGCCGTTCTGGCCGTCGAAATTTTCGGCCAGCACCGCCGACGGTTTCTGCTGAAAGAACAGCTTCTGCCCGTGGCCCGGCGCGAACACCCCGCCCGCGCCGGCCAGCAGCACCTGGATCGCCTTATCACCCTGCGCCGCCAGAACAAGGTCTCCCAGCCCGTCGGCGTTGAAGTCGGCCGACTCGAGGTCCACCGGCCCGGTCCCCAGGCCCGTCACTTCCGCCGTGGTGAATCCCCCGCCGCCGTCATTGAGATACACCGACACCGAACTGGCCGTCGTGTTGACCACGGCCACATCGGGCTCCGTGTCACCGTCGAAATCGCCGGTCACGAGCGCCTGCGGCCCCTGGCCCGTGGCGTAGCTGGCGGTGGTGGCAAAATCGGACCCGTACATCACGCCCAGCGTATTGGTTGCCGCCTCACAGTACAGGTAGTCGGATTGCCCGTCGCCGCTGATGTCCGTCACCAGCGAATCGGTGGGCACGCCGGCCAGCTTCAGCCGCACCGCCGGCGCCGCTTGGCGCAGGACGGCCGCCTTGTCGCCGAAGAGCTGGGTCCACTCGAAGACGTGCAGCGCGCCGTCCGCGCCGCCCAGGAGCACGTCGGGCCGGCCGTCGCCCGTCACGTCGGCGATGTCCAGGGTCTGCGGCTGGAAATCCGTCATGAGCCACTCCACCCGGGAGAATGCCCCGCCGGGCAGACCGAAAGCGATGTACATCCGCTGCTGCCCCGCCGCGATGCTGAGGAGGTCGCTGAAGCCGTCCTGGTTGAGGTCCACCTGGTCGAAGTCCAGCGTGTCGGGGTTCAGCAGCGACGCGGCCGGCGGCGGCCCCGGGTGGACCGCCGTGGCGGTGAACAGGTACGCACACGACGGCTGGAACGCCACCGGCAGCCCGGCGCCGTCGGCCTGCCGGAAGGCGCAGATGCCGATGACGAACGCGTTGTCGAACCACTCGAAATTGAACGCCCGCAGGTCCATGTAGAACATCGTGTCGTTCTGGGCTTTGATGCCGTCCTCGCCCCAGTTGCTGTGCGCGTCAACCGGCCAGATGCCCGCGCCCAGCCCCATGGCAAAACCGATGAAGCGGCCGGGCGCCGAGGGCGTCCAATCCGCCGTGCTGTCGGTGATCCGAACGAGGATCTCCAACTCCCCCTCCATGTAACGGAGCAGTTGCACGGCGTCGGGGTCGATGGTCGGCAGGATCGGGTTGCCCGGCGCCGGCGCGAAGGTGCCGTCCTTCTGCGGGGCGAACTCCACCACGGCCAGCGGGGGCGTCCATTCGCCGGCGCTGGGCAGCGGGGCGGTGGTGGCCAGGGTGCCGTCGGCCAGGGACGTCCCCAGCCGCGCCCCCGGCGGCAGCGAAATCCGGATCACCGCCGGATTTGTCGCCGAGGCGTCGGCGAACGCCGCCGGGTCGATGGCGAACACGAGGAACGACGCGGGCAGGATCTGACAGGGGCTGTCCTGAAACACCTCGCCGGTCCGCGTCGAGTCGAACAGGACGCCCACCGTGCCCACGGGCGTGACCGAACGCGAGACCAACACCATGGGGCTGGCCGAGCTGGTCACCACGTTCGGATTCATGCCATGGGGCCGGGTGATCGTTTCGATGATGAAATTCTGATCGCCCAGACCGCACAAGCAGCCGTTGAACCGGTCGGCTTCCTTGTCCGGGATCAGGGCCCGGATCTGCCACGGTCCGCCGAGGGCGGCCGCCGCGACCAGATAACCGCCCTCGCCCGACTCCGGGCTGGCCGGGTCCCATCGCAGCTCGAACGCGCCGGCGGTCTGGTTCTCGACGACGCGGAAGTTCGCGGGCGGCAGGGTCTGGGACGACAGGAAGTCCCCCTCGGCGTGCCGCGTGTTCAGGAAGGCCAGCAGGGCGTCGTCGGCACACGACAGCGCGTTCCAGCGCAGTTCCAGCCCGCCCCCGGCTTCGAGAGCGGTGAGCTCGCCGAACGCCGCCGGTACCTCGCCGGACAGGGCGTTGCCGTACAGCCAGAGATAGCGCAGCATGACCAGATTCCCGATTTCCTCCGGGATCGGCCCCGTCAGGTGGTTGTACCCCAGGATCAGGTACTCCAGTTGAACCAGGTTGCCCAGCGCGGATGGGATGCCGCCCTCGAACGCGTTGCCGTCCAGCCCGAGGAATCGCAGCGCCGTGAGGTTGCCCAGCTCCGACGGGATGGGGCCGCTGAACTGGTTCCACGCGACGTCGATCTGCTGCAGGTGAGTCAGCGTGCCGAGATAGGCGGGGAAAAGCCCTGTCATCTGGTTGCCCACGAGTTCCAGACTCTCCAGATTCGCCAGGCCACTGAAGCTGTCGGGGATCTGGCCCGTGAACTGGTTCCAGCTCAGGCGCAGTTCCAGCAGCTGGCTGAGTTGGCCCAGCGTGTCGGGCAGCGGCCCGTCCAATTGGTTGCCCGTGAGGATCAGCCACCGCAATTGCGTCAGGTTCCCCAGTTCCGGCGGGATGGATCCGAACAGGCGATTGCCGCCCAGATACAGATAGCGCAGTTCAGTCAGTCCGCCCAGGGCCGGCGGGATGGGCCCGCTGAGATGGTTCTCGCCCAGGTTCAGGGCGAGCAGGTTGGCCAGTTGACCCAGCTCCGGCGGGATGGGGCCGATCAGATGGTTGCTCGCCAGATGCAGCTCCACGAGCAGGGTCAGGTTGGCCAGCGCCGTCGGGATATACCCGGACAAGGAATTGTTGTCGAGCACCAGGTATCGGAGTTCCGTCAGTCCCGCCAGGCTCTCGGGAATCGGTCCGTCCAGACGGTTGGCGCCGAGACTCAGCCACCGCAACTGGGTCAGCCCGCCCAGTTCGACGGGGATGTTCCCCGTCAACCGATTCAACGAGACGTCGAGCGACTGCAGCGCCTTCAGGTTGCCCAGTTCCCGGGGGATGGGACCCGTGAGGTCGTTGTCGCCCAGATCGAACTGCACCAGTTGCGACAGCCCACCCAGCTCCGCCGGGATGCCGCCGGACAGCGCGTTACCGCGCAGGGACAGCTCAAGGAGCGCGGCCAGGTCGCCCAATTCCGCGGGGACTGAGCCGCTGAGCTGGTTGTCATCCAGATACAGGATTTCCAATTGGCTCCAGTTGCCGATGTTCGCGGGAATCGGACCGCTCAGGAAATTATGGGTCAAGCCGAGCGACACGAGCTGGTCCAGGTTGCCCAGCGTGGAGGGGATGGAACCGGTCAGCCGGTTATAGCCCAGCATGAGCACCGCCAGTTGCGACAGGTTGCCCAACTCGGGCGGAATCGACCCCGTCAGCCGGTTGCCTGAAAGGTTGAGGAGCTGGAGCTTGGACAGGCCGCCCAGCGCCGCCGGGATGGCGCCCGTGAGGCTGTTGTCGGCCATGTTGATCTCCCGCAACTCCGGTAGCGACGCCAGCGCCGCGGGCAGGGTGCCTGACAAGAGGTTGTCGTTCAGGTACAGCGCGATCACGTGACTGCCGGCATCGTCGCACTGCACGCCGAACCAGGAGCACTCGGTGCCGGGCGCGCCCAGCCAGTTGTCCCGCTGCGTCCAGCCGTCACCCCCCGTGGCGGCGTACAGCGCCAGCAGCGCGTCGCGCTCCGGCTGGGGGATGGCCGCCTGAACGGACGCAGCCAGCGCCAGCGCGGCAAGCAGCAGGCCCCATTTCCTCATGGCCGTTCTCCTGGAGACTGATTGTTCATTAATTATCGGCTAAAACCACGATGCTTTGTCTGATTATTTTCACCGGGCGGTGGGTCGGGCGGTGGGGCGCGATAACAGGGGCGTTGGGTCGGCGGGGCGGATTGCGCGAAACGACCGGGACGCGCCCGGCGGGACACGGAAACAAACCTTTCAGTTTGCAGGAACTTTCAATAGAAAACGCGGCGACTGTTTCGGCCGCGTCCGGCGGACGCGGCCTACTTTCTGGCCGGCGGAACAACCAGGGGCGAGACGCCCATGCCGTCCGGCTCCTTGCCGGCGGCCAGCGTGCCGGTCACCGTCCACGACTGAAGGTCCACCACCGAGACCAAATCGGCGTTGGAGTGGGCGACGAAGGCGGTCCGGCCGTCGGGAGTCAGGGCGATCCCGATGGGCACCGAACTGCTCCCGAAGGTGTCGCCGAACAGCCGCCCCGCCATCTGGCTGGCCTGCAACTGCAGGTCCAGGCGGCGTTCCAGGGAACGGCTGGCCACGTGGTACACGGCCAGGTCGGCGGAGCGGGCGTGGGTGACCAGCACCCGCCGGCCGTCGACGGTGACGGCGGCCCGGATGGGAAAGGACGGCGATTCCAGCGTGGCCAGCACCGCCAGGGAGCGGGCGTCCATGACCGTGAGAGTGTCCGCGGCTCGGTTGGTCACCCAGACCGTCGCGCCGTCGGGCGTGACCGCCACCCCTTCGGCGCCCGCCCCGGTGGGCACCTGGGCCAGGCGACGCCGCTCCGCCAGATCCACGACGGTCACCGAACCCGAGCGGATGTTGGCCACGAAAGCCCGGGAACCGTCGGGCGTGACCGCCACCATGTGGGAGACATCCTGGTCGGTGTCCACGGCCGCCTCCACGCGGCCAGCCAGCGTGTCCACCACCAGCAGGGCCCGGTTCGCCTCGGCGGTCACCACCGCCCGGCGGTTGTCGGCCAGCCAGACGATGCCGTGGGGGCGGCGGTATTCACCGAGGGGGATCGTGCGCGCCACCCGGGCGGCGGGGATTTCGATCAGGGCCAGCGAGGATCCGGGCGCCGCCCGCGTCCCGTAGATGCCCACCAGGGCCAGGCGGCCGTCGGGCGAGACCGCCACCTCGTGCGGGCCTTCGCCCACCGCCAGCGTGGCCCGGATCTCCCGGGTGGCGATGTCCACCAGGGAGACGGTGGCTTCGGATTTGTTGGCCACCACCAGCGTGGCGGCGGACGCGGATCCAGCCAGACCGATGGCCGCGGCCAGACCGGCGGCGGCGACCAACCTTCGGGTGATGCGGCTCCAGTAGCGCATGGATTCCTCCTTTTTCGATCCGGGCCGGCACGCACATCCTATCGACCGGGTTCGCCTGCATAGATGCGGCGCGATCGCCGCCGGACTCAACAAACGGCGCGGCACGCACCCTCCGGCTGATCGGGATCGCGCGCGTGCCGATGACCAGCCCGTTTTGTATAATGGCAGTGTCCGGATGCGGGATCCGCATCCGGTGACGTGGCGTCCGGCCTTCCGGCGCCGCGCCGCGGGCAAATCTGGAGGCCCCGTGGGACCGCTGATCATCCTGCACCACGACTCCCATTGCATTGCCGTGCTCAAGCCGGCGGGCCTGCACGTCCATCCCACCGCCGAATCCCCCGGCGAGGCGTCCTGCCTGCCGCGCCTGCGCGACCAGCTGGGCCGGCGGGTGTACCCCGTGCACCGGCTGGACCGGGCCACCGCCGGCGTGCTGCTCTTCGCCCTGACCCCCGCGGTCGCCGCCGACCTGGCCAGTCAGTTCCGGGAGCACACCATCGCGAAGGATTACCTGGCCGTGGTGCGCGGGTTCATCCCCGCCGCCGGGCGCATCGACCATCCCCTGGGGAACCGTTCCGGGCGGCCGTCCCCCCCGGCCGTGACCGAATACCGCCGGCTGGCGACGCTGGAGCTGCCCCGGCCCGTGGGGCGCCTGCCCAGCGCCCGCTTTTCCCTCGTGACGGCCAGTCCCCGCACGGGACGGCGGCACCAGCTCCGCCGTCACTTCCATCACGTCAGCCATCCCGTCATCGGCGACACCACCTACGGCGACGGCTCCCAGAACCGGTTCGCCCGGACCGAGTTCGGCCTGAGCGGCCTGCTCCTCTTCGCCCGGCGCATCGCCTTCCGCCACCCGCACACGGGTGAGCCGGTCACCGTGGAGGCGGCGCCGCCCGCGGCCTGGGCCGCGCTCCTGGCCGCTTTCGGCTGGTCCGACGGCTCGGCTGGCGGCACGTCCGGCGGCGGCAGCGGATTGTTTCTTGCAAATCCCCGGCCCGCTCCGTAGAATACCATCACGTCCGGTACGAGACGCCCATTCCCGCGGAGGTACGCGCATGGTCCGCCACGGCGACGAGAAAGAAGAGGCCTGGGCTCAACAGGAAGAAAAGCTCCGTCTGGAAAAGATCGCCGCCCGGAGGCGGGCGGAAGAACGCCAGCGACTGAAGGACCTCCACTACATGCGTTGCCCCAAGTGCGGCGAAACGCTCAACACCGTCGACCTCGAGGGGCTGGAGATCGACAAGTGCCCATGCTGCCACGGAATCTGGCTGGACCCGGGCGAGATCCACCAGTACGCGGCGTTGTCCGCGGAAAAGAAGCAGAGTTTCGGCAAGCAGCTCCTCGCCCTGTTTGCCATGAAGAAGAAAACGAAATAACCCGGCCCGGCCGGTGCGCCCCGGGTGATGGAGCGGATGAACAACCGGATTGTCATCATCGACGACGAGGTCACGCTGCTGGAGTTCCTCCAGACCCAGCTCACCGCGCGCGGCTTCGAGGTCCACACCGCGACGGACGGCCAGGCGGGCCTGGAACTGATCCAGCAGGTCAGGCCCGGCCTGGTGGTCACCGACCTCCTGCTGCCGAAAATGAACGGCTTCGATCTCTGCCGCCGGATCAAGCAGGACTCCGAGCTGGCCGGCATCGCCGTGATCATGATGACCTCCATCTACAAGAGCGTGAAGTACCAGTACGAGGGGATGCGATACGGCGCCAACGATTTCATCCACAAACCGTTCGAGCTGGAGGTGTTCCTCGACAAGATCGGCCGCTACGCCGAGGCGGACCACCCCCGGCCCGCGGCGCGCAAGCTCTCGCCGGCCGCCCAGGCGGGGCTGGATGCCCTGCGCCGCCAATTCGCCGCCGAGCTGCCCTTCAAGGCCACGGAGATCTCGGTGTTCTGGGAAAACCTCCTTCAGGAGTGGGCGCCCGAGGTGGCCGGCGAGCTGTACACCCGCGTGCATAATCTGGCCGGCACCGGGGCTTCGTTCGGCTTCCCGGAGGTGAGCACCCTGGCCCGGGAGCTGGAGGAACTCCTCGATCCGTGGCGCATGAGCGACCGCCCGCCGCCGGCCGCCGACGCCGCCCGGATTCACAAGGCGCTCGGAATCCTGTACGAGGTGGCTTCCAACGCGGTGATCGACTGATCCCCCGGCCGGTCACCCGACCGGCCGCCGAGGAGAAGGCATGAGTGCGGACAGTCTGGAGCTGATTCTCGTCGTGGATGACGACGCGGCGGTGCGCGACCTGGCGAGACTCGCCCTGGCGGAGGTGGGCGGATTCACCGTGCGGGCGTGCGCCTCGGGCGCCGAGGCGATCGCCGCCGCCGGAGAATTCAAACCCGACCTCGTGCTGCTGGACGAGTTCATGCCCGACATGGACGGCCTGGACACCCTCCTGGCGCTCCGCGGTCAGCCCCAGATGGAGCACGTGCCGGTGGTGTTTCTCACGGCCAAAACCGGCGGCGCCGACGTCCGGCGCTACCGCAGCGCCGGCGCCGCCGGGCTCATCGCCAAGCCGTTTTCCCCGCTGGCGCTGGCGGACGAGGTCCTCAAGATCTGGAATTCCCTGACGACGTCCCGCGACTGATTCATCCCCCGAGTCATCCGACCGCACTCCCCCCGCAGTCCCCCATCCGATTCGCCGATTGCATTCACGAGAGCGGTCGCGATTGCATCGGCGGTAACGATGGCCACTCCGAGTTGCGACAGCGGCTCACAAGAACAACACGTCCCGCTCAATACTCCCCTTTCCCAACCGTTCACCGTTCACCGTTTGCTACTTTCAACACGGCCGCTCGGCCGGCTTCAGCTCCGCCCACGACCAGGGCCACGCGCCGGCCGCAGCGTTCGGCCAGGCCCGGTTGATTTTCTTTCGTCGTCAAGGTCAGGATGCCGGAGGCGTCCACGACGGCGCCGCAGGCGGCGGCCACCCGGCTGAGGGCGTTCTCCGCCGACTCGGCATCGGCGTAGGCGAACAGGAACAGCGTGACCACTTCCGTCGCAGCCGCGCCGCCCGTCCCGCCATATCGCGCCGCGGCGGCCTCAGGCGCCTGCCACGGGACGGCCGCTTCGCCAAGGGGAACGTTGGCCGCGGCGACGGGGCCGCGGAAATACCGGACGCTGTGCGGCCGCCGCCCGGCGGCGGGAAGCGCCGCCGCGAGTTCCGGAAGCGGCGCCCGACCGGTGATCCGGCCTGCGACGGCCCGGCCGATCGCCAGGAGGTCGTCCCGGACGGCGGGCGTTTCGCTCAAACCCGTGAACGTGGCCACGTAGCGGTCCTGCCAGACGGTCAGGTAATAGTCGGCCAGGCGGGCCGCCGAACCGACCGCCGCATCGTCGCCGGTGTCGCCGCACCGGACCGAGTACACCCCGAACGCCGCCGCCGGATCCGCCATTTCATAGACTTCGACGTTGATCGTGGCGCCGCCGGGAGCCCGGTACGCGCGGACCGCCACCTCACGGAAGCCGTACTCGAGGAAGAGGTCGGCGCCGCCGTCGATGAAGAGGAACAGTTCGTCGCCGGTAAAGCGCTGAATCTCGTCCGCCGGCTCCCAGCCGGGCACCGCGCCGCCGCCGGGCAGGAGCCGGGCCGCCCCCGCCGTCTCCGGCGGAGGCGCCGGAGCGGGCGGCGCCGAACAGGCCGCGGCGACCAGGAGGAGGGCCGCCGCGCAGGCGGCGGCCGCGCCGGTCGCGGGGCGGCGCATCAGAGGGTCTTCTCCGCGCGCTTGATCCGGGCGGGATCCGGCTCGCCCAATCCATGGGCGGCGGCGCGCCGGATGGCGATGATGTCGCCGGGCTTAAGGCCCCACAGGGTACAGCAGTAGCTGTCGATGGCCACGCGGTCCGTGCCGGCGACGACCTGGCGCCGCTTGAGCAGTTCGCCGGGGCCGAACGGGCCGTTGGTGGTGATGAACTCGGTGGCGTCCACGAGGCAGAGGGTGGGCGTGACCACGGTGTTCAGGTCGGCGATGCACTGCTCCAGGTGGGCGATGGCGTCCGGATTCGTCTGCCAGTCGGCGCGGTGGAAGGTGCGGTTGTTCGGCGGCGAATTCAACCCCATGAGGTTCTTCAGCGTGCCGGTGAATTTGTTCCCGGCATGATCTTTCGTGATGGGCAGATTGATGAGGACGTCGTGGTCGAAGTAGGCGTTCATGATCGCCGCCTCCTTCAGGGCCACGCCCCGCGGCACCGGCACCGGTCGGAACTGGGCCGGGTCCCTCATGTCCACCAGCACCAGCTTTGCCCCCTCCTCGCGAACGGCGGCGGCCAGGCCCGTGTCGAGCCAGTTTTTCTCCGGCAGCCAGGTGAGACAGCTCACCTCGCGGGCGCCCGCCGCGCGGCACATCCGGACCACCGCCCGGACGATGGCCGGGCTGGTGTACACCCCCGGGTTGTTCCGCTGGGCGTTGGGCAGGATGGCCACGCGCGCGCCCTTGGGCACGTACCGCGCCATGCCGCCCAGCAGCCGCACCGCCTCGACGGCGGCGGCGGCGTAGTCGTCGCCCGTGACCACGGCCAGGTCGGGCCGATCGGCGGGCCGGGTGAGCCGCTCCACGGCGCCGCCGGCCAGGGCGTGGGCCGTCTGGCCGAAGCGGCCGGCGAGCAGGGCGCCGGCGCCCCAGCCGAGTCCGCGCCGCAACAGCGACCGGCGATCGAATCGATGGGTCATAGGGCACTCCTTGAAGTGGAATGGCGATTTCAATTATAGGGTGAATAGGTGAATAGGTGAATAGGTGAATGGGTGAATAGGTGAATGGGCACTAGGATCTGTGTTCTGTGATCCAGGACCCAGAACCCAGGTCCCAGAACCCAGGTCCCAGGCCCGATTTCCGATGTCCGAATTCCGATGTCCGAATTCCGATGTCCGCGTCACGGGAACGAGGCTCGCGCCTCGCGTCTGGAAGACCCTCGAGCCGACCGGCTACTGCTTCAC
Organism: uncultured Acidobacteriota bacterium; assembly: GCA_937925645.1. Lineage (GTDB taxonomy): Bacteria > Acidobacteriota > JAAYUB01 > JAAYUB01 > JAAYUB01 > JAAYUB01. The sequence continues at coordinate 27,204 of CALAMB010000297.1, read as the reverse complement.
CAGTTCCACGCGGCGGTTTTTGGCCCGGCCTTCCTCGGTGTCGTTGCTGGCTACCGGGCACAGCGGGCCGACGCCCTTGGCGACGAGCCGGCCGGCGGCGAGGCCGTGTTTGGTCACCAGCACCTGGACCACCGCCTCAGCACGCGCCTGCGACAGCTTCATGTTCAGGTCCAGCGCCGCGACGCTGTCGGTATGCCCGACCACGTAAACCTTGAGCGCCGGATCGGCCTGGAGCAGCTTGGCGACTTCCGCCACGGCGGTGTCCGACTCGGGCTTTAAAATCGATTTGCCGGTATCGAAGAAGATGCCGGGAATCTCCACATGGCCGGCCGTCTTCAGGCCCGCCTTGAACATATCGGCGTTGGCCACCACCTCCTGGACCATGGCCTGCTTCTCGACGATGGTCAGAAAATACCCTTTGCCCCAGGCCGTGTCCACCTGCACCCAGATCTCCTTGCCGTCCTTGGCCAACTTCAGGGTGGTATAGCGCTGATCTTCGTACACCGTGGTTCCGCCGATCCGGGCGACGGCCTGCTGGTGGTTGCGGATGATCGCCACCGGCGTCGGGGGCACAAAACCGGCCTTGGTCACGTACCGGATCTCGAAGCGCTTCCCCTCCACGGCCGCGGTGGCTTTCGGACCGGTTTTGAAGGCGAACTGGTCAAACTCCGACATTTTATAAACCGTGATGTACATGTTCTGCATGCGGGTCAGGAACGGATGGTCCGCGCTGCCTTTCACATCCGCCTCCTGGGCATGGGCACCGCACACACAACACGCAACAACGATCAGGACCAGTAACGACCGGGTACGGGACATCGGAGACCTCCTCCAGTGCTAACATTCACGGTCTACATGGTAACACAGGGTGATGCCGCATCAACAGGCCTCAAATCGGCGGGAGGGCGATGACGATCGAAACCGTGCGGACGGATCGGACAAGCGGAACAGACCGCTCAACCGGCAACCATTCACAAGCCGGCAACATCGGTCTTGACCGACCCATGCCTTCACCGCTAGAATGCCCAGTTACGCGGCAACAGTGGCCCTTTCAAGCGACAACGACATGAACTTCAACAACACCGTCACCCTCGTCACCGGCAGTTCCCGCGGCATCGGTGCCGCTATCGCGCGGGCGTTTGCCCGGGCCGGCGCCGAAGTGGTGATCAACCACCGCGCCACGGGCGGCACCTCGGAGGCCAGAGCCCGGGAGCTCGCCACCGAGATCGAGGCGCTGGGCCGGCAGGCGCTGGTGGTCCCCGCCGATATCGCCGACCGGGAGGCCGTCCGCACCCTGATGGCGGCGGTCCGCGAGCGCTTCGGCCGGCTGGACCACCTGGTGCTCAACGCCGCCCGCGCGCCGTTCAAGCCCATGGAGCGCCTGCTGGACCGGGAGCTGCGCGACCTGGTGGAGACCAACTTCGTCGGCCAGGTCCGCTGCCTGCGCGAGGCGCTGCCGCTGCTCGAGGCGTCGGGCGGCCGGGTGGTGTTCATTTCCAGCCTGGGGAGCCGGTTCTACGCCCCGGAGTACCCGCTCGGCGCCATGAAGGCGGCCATGGAGGCGGCGGTGCGGCACTGGGCCGAAAGCCTGCGGCCGCGGGGCGTCAACGCCAACGCGGTCTGCGGCGGGATCGTCCGGACCGACGCGTTCAAGGTGCTGCGCCAGGTGTGGGACGGCCTGGACCGCCTCCCCGACGAGCTGTGCGTCGCCCCGGAGGAGATCGCCGACGCCGTGCTGTTCCTCTGCGCGCCGGAGTCGCGCGGCGTGCGCGGTCAGACCTTGGTGGTGGACCGGGGCCTGGGTAACCGGCTGCGCTTCTGAACCCGCGGCGCCGTCGCCCCGTCGAATTCTGATATGGTCCAACGGCCAATTGCCGGCAAAATGTTTAAGGAGCAGATAGACCCATGCAACAGTTGATCAGCCAAGCGGACGTTGTGGAGGCGGTGAAACAGGCCGCCGCCGAAACCCTGCGCATCGACGCCGCCACCATCCGGCCGGAGCATTCCTTCGTGCAGGACCTCGGCCTCGAATCGCTCGATTTTCTGGATATCGACTACCGGCTCGAACAGACCTTCGGCGTCAAAATGGCCCGTCATTTCTTCCTGGAGCACGCCGAGGACCTGTTCGGCGAGGGGAGCGCAATCGACGCGGACGGGCGCCTCACGCCCCAGGCCCTCGAGCTGCTGAAGAGCCGGTACAACCCGGACCGCCTGCCCGACCTGTCCGCCGGCCTGGACGTGGACCAGGTGTCGGGACTCATCACGGTAAACTCCATGTCCGAAGCCGTGCTGGGCATCCTGAACACCCTGCCGGAACAATGCGCCTGCGGCGCCTCCGCCTGGAAGAACGGCGAGGGCCGCCGCATCGTCTGCGGCGCCTGCGGCGCGCCGGGCGTGTACACCAACGGCGACGAGCTGATCCGGCAGTGGCTCACCGAGGTCCAGGCCGAACGCAATCTGTTCTCCGCGTAGAGGGCGTATGTCCCGTCCGCCCGCAGCCACGGACTCTCAGCCGCCGCGGCGCCGGGTGGTGGTGACCGGCTGCGGCATGATCACGCCGCTGGGTCGCACCACCGCCGAAACGTTCGCCCGCGCCCTCGCGGGCGAGTCGGGCGTCGGGTACCTGACCCGGTTCGATGCCCGCGGTCTGCCGTATACCATCGGTGGTCAGATTCCCGACGCCTGGCTCGACGACCAGGACGGCGGCTTCGCCCGTCGCCACCGGCCGCAGCTCGCCCTGTGCACCCGCCTCCTCCTGACCGCGGCCGCCGAGGCGGCGGCCCAGGCCCGCCTGGACGCCCTGCCGGACCGGACGCGGCTCGGGGTCGCCGTGGGCGCCCACGGCGAAAACCCGTCCGTGGACGCCGCCATGTTTCTCCACCGCTTCACCGACGGACAGGGACGCTGGGACACCGCGGCCATGGCCCGGAGCGGCGGCTACGACTACTTCCAGTTCTACCGGCGGAAGCCCGATCTGGCCCCGGTGACCCTGGCGGCGCGGTACGGCGCCGGCGGGCCGAACCTGGCCCTCGTGTCGGCGTGCGCCGCCGGGGCCCAGGCCATCGGCGAGGGCACGCGCCTCATCCGCGACGGGCGCTGCGACGCGATGCTCGCGGGCGGCGCCGAATCCGCCATCGATTTCGTCGGCGTGCTCGGCTTCACCCTGCTCAAGGCCATGGCCGAACGGTTCGCCGCGCCGGAGCGCGCCTCGCGGCCCTTCGACCGGAAGCGCTGCGGGTTCGTCATGTCGGAAGGCGCCGGCGTCGTCGTGCTCGAAGAGCTGGACCACGCCCGCGCCCGGGGCGCGGCGATCTTCGGCGAAGTGCTGGGCTACGGCGACTCGGCCGACGCCTATCGGATCACCGACACCCATCCGGCCGGCGAGGGGGCCGTGCTGGCCATGCGCGGCGCCCTGGCCGACGCCGGCCTGACGCCCGAAGCGGTGGAGTACGTCAACGCCCACGGCACATCCACCCAGCAGAACGACGTCACCGAGACCCGCGCCATCAAGGCGGTGCTGGGCGACCACGCCCGGAACGTCGCGGTCAGCTCCAACAAGTCGATGCTGGGCCACACCATCGCCGCCGCCGGCGCCATCGAGTGCATCCTGTCGCTGGAGGGGATGCGGCGCGGCGTGCTCCTCCCCACGATCAATTACGAATTCCCCGACCCCAAGTGCGATCTGGACTACGTGCCCAACGCCGCCCGCAACCGGGCGCACCGGGTGGTCCTGTCCAACTCTTTCGGCTTCGGCGGGCAGAACGCCTGCCTCTGTCTGGGGCGGTGGGATGAGTGAGCGCGTAGTCATCACCGGCGCCGGCCTCGTCACCGCCCTGGGCGGCGACCGGGCCGCCACGTGGACCGCGTTGGGCGGGGACCGCTCGGGCGCGGCGCCCGTGACCGGCTTCGACGCGCGCGGCTTCGCCTGCCGACGCGCCGCCCAGGCCGCGGCCCCCGACGCGGGCGCCCTGGGCGTGTCGCCCCGGGACGCCTACATCATGGGCCGGAGCAATCTCTGGTTCCTGCAGGCGGCTCGCGCCGCTCTGGCCGAAGCGGGACTGCCGGCCGCCTTCGCCGACGGCACGGACGTCGGCTGCTTTGCCGCCCTGGGCATGATCGATCCGCTGCCGGACGACTTGCGGGCCGCCGCGGCCCGGTCCCGCGGTCCCGACGGCGCCTTCGATCCCGACCGCTTCTACGCCGACGCCTACCGCGAGATCTATCCGCTGTGGCCGCTGGCCATCCTGAACAACGTGGGGTTCTGCATGGCCGCCACCTGCCTGGGCATCCGCGGCGAGAACGCGGTGTTCGCCTCCGGCGCCGACGCCGGAGCCGCCGCGCTCATCGAGGCGGCCGACGTCGTCAGCGCCGGCCGCGCCGCCGTTGCGCTGGCCGGCGGAGCGGCCGAGGCGGTCACGCCGCTGGGGCTGGCGCGCTGGCACCGCCAGGCCTCGCTCTGCCCGGGCGACGGGCCGGAGCCGGCGTGCCGGCCGTTTCACCCCGTCTCCGGCGGCGTCATCCCCGGCGAGGGGGCGGCGGTGCTGGTGCTGGAACAGGAGACGGCCGCCCGGGCCCGCGGGGCGAAGATCCTGGCCGTCGTGGCCGGCTGGGGTTGCGCCGGCGGCGAGTCCGCCGTGGTCCGCGCCGCTGAACAGGCGTTGACAGCCGGCGCGGGCGGCTCCCTGGCGGTCGACTTGTGGATCCCCCATGGCGAAGGCGCGACCGCGCGCGACGCCGACGAAGCGGCCGCCTACCGCCGGCTCTGGCCCCGGCCGGACGCCGCGCCGCCCGTCGCCGCCTTCAAGGGCCGCCTGGGCCACCTCGGCCCCGCCGCCCTGGCGGCGGACGCGGCGCTGGCCGTCGAGATCATCCGCACCGGTTGCGTGCCGGCCGCCTGGCCCGACGGTGCGGGTGCGGACGCCGCCCCCCGGCTCCCCCTGGCCGCTGCCGGGCCGGGTGCGGCGCCGCGGACCCTGCTCCTCGGCGTCCGGGGCTGGACCGACGCGGTCGCGGCCGTGGCGCTGGCCGCCGGAGAGACGTCATGAGATTCCTGTTCTACGACCGGGTGACCCGAATCGAGAAGGGCGTGCGCATCGAGGGGGTCAAGTCGTTCGCCCTGTCCGAGGAATACCTGCGCGGCCACTATCCCCGCCGGGCGGTGGTCCCCGCCGGCATCTGCATCGAGACCATGGCCCAGCTCCTGGGGTGGGGCGTGATGCACGCCCACGATTTCCGCCTCGCGGCCATCATGTCGCTGGTGGAGGGCTTCACCCTGAGCGAGCCGCTGCTCCGGCCGGGCATGCTGGGCGCGGTCACCGGCGAGATCGTCACCACCACCCGGCGCGACTCGCTGTGCCGCGCCTGGATCGACGTGGACGGCCGCCGCATCGCCACGCTGGACCGGATCATCTTCACTCACTTCCGGCCGGTGGACACCGCGGCGCTCCGCCGCATGTTCGGCTACTACAGCGGCTGGAGCCCGGAGCAGTTGGGGCCGGCGGAGGAGGGTTCATGAGCGCCCCGCCCCGCGTCGTCGTCACCGGCCTCGGCATGGCCACCGCTTTGGGCCTCTCCGTCGCTGAAAACTGGGACAAGGCCCGGCGGGGTGAGACGGGCATCCGCCGTCTCCCCGATCCCGCCGACGCGCGGTCGCCCATCCAGGCGGCCGGCGCCGTGTCGGCCGCCGACCGGGAGCGGATCGCGCGGGCCTTCCCCGAAGCGGCCGCCGCCGAGGAGCGGCGCACCCTGTTCGCGCTTTGGGCCGCGGCCGCCGCGCTCCACGATGCCGGTCTGCCCGCCGGCCACACCCGCTGCGGCGTCGCCCTGGGGGCGGGGCTGGGCGTGACTCGGATGGAGGACATCACCCGTTGGCTCGATCCCGCCGGAGCGTTCGATACGGTCCGCTTCGGCGCCGAGCTGGACCGGCTGCATCCCGAGTCCTCGGGCCGTCACGGCCACGACCGCGCCGCCACGTGCGTCGCCGCCCGCTTCGGCCTCGATGGCGGCACCGCCACCGTCACCACGGCCTGCGCCTCGGCGACGCAGGCCATCGGCTCGGCCTGGCGGGCCATCCGGCGCGGCGACACGCCCGTCATGCTGGCCGGCGGGGCGGATTCCATGATTCACCCGCTGGGCCTGGTGAACTTCGTGCTGCTTGGCGCCGCTGCCACCGGCGGCGACGATCCGGCCACCCTGTGCCGACCGTTCGACCGGCGGCGCGGCGGCCTGGTCATGGGCGAGGGCGCCGGCGTGGTGGTGCTGGAGGACGAGCGGCACGCCCGCGATCGGGGCGCGACGGTGTATGCCGAACTGGCCGGCTATGCCTCCTCGATGGACGCGTACCGGGCCACCGCCCCCGACCCAGAAGGGCGCGGCGCGGCCGCTGCGATGCGCGGCGCGCTGGCCGCCGCCGGCCTCGCCCCCGACGCCGTCGATTACGTCAACGCCCACGGCACGGGCACCAAGCTCAACGACGTCGCCGAGACGATCGCCATCCGGTCGGTGTTCGGTCCGTGCGCCGCGCGGCTGGCCGTCAGCTCCAGCAAGCCGCTGTTCGGGCACCTGCTGGCGGCATGCGGCGGACCGGAGTTTATCCTGACCGTGCTCAGCGTGGCCGAGGACACCGTCCATCCCACGCTGAACCTGACCCGGCCCGATCCGAAGTGCGACCTCGACTACGTCTCCGGCGCGACCCGGCACCAGCCCGTGCGGGCGGCGCTGTCCAACAGCTTCGGCTTCGGCGGCCAGAACGCCTGTCTGGCGGTGCGCAAGCGCCCGCCGGCAGAAGGAGGATCCTGATGCGGATCGATCTGAGCGGCCGGACCGCCCTGGTCACCGGCGCCTCGCGGGGCATCGGCCGGGCCATCGCCCGGGCGCTGGCCGAGGCCGGCGCCGACGTCATGATCAACTACGCCCGCTCCGCCGCCGCGGCCGAGGAGCTCGCGGCGGAGCTCGTCGCGCTGGGCCGGCGCGCCGAGGCGGTCGCCGCCGACGTGGCCGACGCGGCGGCGGTGGAGGCCATGTTCGCGCGCCTGGCTGCGAACTGGGGCTCCCTGGACATCCTGGTGAACAACGCCGGCGTCATCCGCGACAACCTGGTGGGCGGGATGGACGTGGCCGACTGGGACCGCGTCCAGTCGGTGAACCTGCGCGGGGCGTTTCTCTGCACCCGCGCCGCCGCGGCCCTGATGATCCCGCGCCACGCCGGCAAGATCGTCAACGTCGCGTCGGTGAGCGCGCTGCGCGGCGGCCGCGGCCAGACCAACTACGCCGCCGCCAAGGGCGGCCTGCTGGCCTTCACCCGGGCGTGCGCCGTCGAGCTCGCGCCCAAGGGGATCCAGGTCAACGCCGTGGTGCCCGGGCTGATCGCCACCGACATGAGCGCCCGGGTGCGCCAGCGCGCCGGCGAACGGCTGCTGCAGTCCATCCCCGCCGGCCGCTTCGGCGAGCCGGCCGACGTGGCCCCGCTAGCGGTCTTCCTGGCGTCGCCGGCGGCCGGCTACATCACCGGCCAGGCGGTGGGAGTCGACGGCGGGATGACCGTCGCCTGAACGTGCGGCAAGGAGAACGGCATGCGATTCTACCTCGTGGACCAGATCCTGGAGATCAAGCCCGACGCCGCCGTCACCGGCGTCAAGAACATCGCCATGAGCGAGGATGTGATGGAGTTCCATTTCCCGGGCAATCCCGTCATGCCGGGCGTGCTGCTCGTGGAGGCGTTGGCCCAGCTCGCCGGCTGGCTCGAGGCCTCTGGGTCGGACTTCACCCGCTGCTTCGTGTCCGACACCGTCCGTCGAGCGGCCTTCTACGGCTTCGCCCGGCCCGGCGACCAGGTCCGGCTGGAAGTCACGGCGCTGCCCCATCCCGCCGAAGGGCGCCGCGCGTACCAGGGCGTCGGCACCGTGGGCGGGCGGAAGGTGGTCGCGGCCGAGTTCGAGGGCCCGTGCCTGCCCTTGGCGGAGCTGGACGATCCCGAGTCCTGGCGGCGGCTGTTCCGCCGCCTGACCCGGGCGGAGGAGTGGTGAGATGAGCGGCGGGACGTCACCGGATGCGGTGGTCATCACCGGGCTGGGGCTTGTGAGCGCTCTGGGCGCCGGCACGGCGGCCAACTGGGCGGCTGTCGCCGCCGGGCGCACCGGGATCGGGCCGGTGGAGGAAACGTCCGGCACCTCCTGGCTGGGCCGGGTGGAGGGCGTCGCGCTGCCGGCGGACCTTCCGCCGAAACTGGTCAGCCAGGCGAAATTCCTCAACCGCAGCGGCGTGTTCGGCGTCGTGGCCGCCGGCGAGGCGGTGGCCCAGTCGGGCGGCCTGGACGACGTGCCCGCCGCGCGGCGGTCCTTGTACGTGGGCACCGGCGACATGCAGCCGGTGGGCTACGAGTTTCTCTATCCGGCCACCCGGTCGGCCACCGACGGCACGTTCCGCGACGCGGACCCGGCGCGCTTCAACCAGGCCGCCATGGAGCGGGTGAATCCGTTTTTCCTGCTGGATTCCCTGTCCAACAACCCGTTCAGCTTTTTGAGCGCCCTGTTCGGGTGCATGGGGAGCGGCACCTGCCTGGCCGCCCAGTCGCCGGCGGGCAACCACGCCCTGGAGCTGGCCTTCCGCTCGGTGCGCGCCGGGCGGGCCGATGTCGCCGTGGCCGTGGGCGTCGGCAGTTGGATCAATCCCGTGGTCCGGTACGAGCTGGCCGGCCTGGGCCTGCTGTCCCGCGGCCGGCGGGGCGCGGCGTCGTTCCGCCCGTTCGACCGCCGGCGCGACGGCTTTCTCACCGGCGAGGGCGCGGCGGCGCTGGTGCTGGAGTCCGCCGAGCGGGCCGTCCGGCGGGGCGCCGGCATTCTGGCAGTGGTGGAGGGCGTCGGCAACGCCACCGAGGCGGCGCCGGGCCTGCCGGTGCTCGACGGCGTCACTCGCCGCGCCATGGCCGCGGCCCTGGCCGACGCGCACTGCGCGCCGGCGGACCTCGGCTTCGTCTGTCCCCACGGCAGCGGCACCGTCAAGGGCGACCGCGCCGAGTTGCGGGCGGTCCGGGCGGTGTTGGGCGAGGCGGCGGCGGCCGTACCCGTCGCCGGGCTCAAGCCGCATACGGGGCACATGGGCGCCGCCAGCGATTTGGCGGAGACGGTGCTGGGCGTTCTGGCCCTCGGCGCCGGCTGCACGCCGGCCACGCCGCACTTCGAGTCCGGCGAACCCGAGTTCGCCACCCTGCGGATCGCCGCGACGCCGCAGCCCCTGGGCGTCCCCCGCTTTCTCACCGCCAGCTACGGCATCGGCGGACAGGCGGCGGCGGCGGTGATCGCGCTGCCCGGGAGCCCGCGCCGTGGCTGAAGCCCGTCCCGCTTCTGCCGGGCCGCCCCTATCCCGGCGCGTCCGCTGGCGTCTGGAGCACGCGGGGGTCTGGACGGGCATCCAGTTGGCCCGCCTCCTGCCATTGAGCGTGCACCAGGCCGTCATCCGCCCCATCGTCTGGATCGCCTGGCGCGTCATGGCCCGGCGTCGCGAAATCGCCCTGGACAACCTGCGCCACGCGCTGGGCGCCGAGATGTCCGAAGCGGAACTTACCGCCGTCGCCCGGCGCAGTTTCCGGCTGCTGGCTCAAACCTTGCCCGAGGTGGTCAAGCTGCGCGACGTCCTGATGGGCCCCGGGGCTCGAGAGCATCTCTACCGCCACGCGCCCCACCTCGTCGAAGTCTTCGAGAAAGCGCGCGCGCTCCACGAAGCCAGCCGCGGCTGCATCTTCGTCACCCCCCACCTGGGCAACTGGGAGCTGATGCCGTACATCAGCGCGGCGCTGGGCATTCCCATGGCCGTGGTGGTTCGCCCGCTGGACAACCCCTACATCGAGCGCCTGCTCTACCAGAGCCGCCGCGACACCGGCCAGATGTTCTTTCCCAAGCGCAACTCCATGCTGCCGCTGCAGCACCTGCTCCGACAGGGACGCTCGCTGGGCTTGCTGCCCGACCAGAGCACCATCAAGGGGGTTCCCGCACTCTTCTTCGGCCGGCCGGCCCTGACCACGCCGGTGCCGGCGCTGCTGGCGATGCGCAACGAACGGCCCATCGTCGTGACCGCCTGCTGCTGGCGGGGCGACGGCCGTTTCATCGGTTACGTCAGCGATCCGATCCATCCGGCACCGGGCGTCGGCGAAAAGGCCGAGGTGCTGCGCCTCACCACGGCGATGAACCGCGAAATGGAAGCGCTGATCCGGCGCCACCCGGAGCAGTACTTCTGGATGCACCGGCGATGGAAGACGTACGATTGAACGCGGGACTCGAGCGCGTGACCGTTGATGGTTGATGGTTGAGGGTTCGTGCTCGTAATCGTAATTCGTAATCGTCATCGAGACTCGAGGCTCGAGGCTAGAGGCTCGTTCCCACCCAGCGGAATTCGGACATCGGACATCGGACATCAGACCAGGGTTCTGGGTCCTGGATCATAGAGTCCAGATCCTAGTACCCATTCACCCATTCACCCATTCACCCACTCACCCATTCATCCACTCACTATTCCCCCGCCCGTGGCTCGATCCACCGATTGGTAACGTGGAGGTACCGCGAGCGGCAGCGAGCGGCGCGAAAGCCCACTCGTCACGCTTTACCCCAGATGCCCAACCACTCTGTCTGTGCCGCTTGAATGCCCGTCTGGTCAACGATCAAATCATCGCCTGTTTTCTAAACGACACGCCGCGAAGCCAGCGATGGGCTGCCGCCACCGTGATGGAATGGCGTCGCGGCACCGGCTTGTTGTGGCGGTTGGCCTCTGGCGCCGCTCGCTGCCGCTCGCGGCACCTCCCGCCTGCCGGCTGTTTGATTTTGCTCATGACATCAGTCAAAACAAACTCCGCCAAAAATTGGCAGAAAAGCGGGAGTAACTGAGTAATCGTAATCGTGATCGTCATCGAGTTTCAAGGTGAATGGGTGAGGGCTGGCAGCTTCCAACTGTAGCGGATACGTAAAAACGATCGCCGGTTCGCAAGGTTTCCGGTTCGCCGAATCGCCGGCTCGCCGTTTCAGCGGTTCTCCGACTCGCCGTTTCGCCGGCTCGCCTCCTGTTGATCTCCCGACGCTGCGCAGAAGTCCTCCAGGCGGAGGCCTTCGGCCGCCAGGATTTCGGCGGCCGCGGCGGCGTCGGCGCGGCGGATGGCGAAGCGCCGGCTGCGCGTGATGCCAAAAAAGGCCGCATCGATCTCGTTCACGTGGACGATGCTCACGCCCCGGCTCTCCAGCAACGCCTGAAGGAGCCGGGCCTCAGGCTCCGTGGCGCCTCGCAGGACGAGATATGCGTCGGACCATTTGTTCAGCATGCCGCCGACTCCTCGGATGGCGAGTGCGCCGGCCGGCAACGGCTGGCACATCCCCCCAGATGATTGGCCATGATCCGGCGGGCAACGCGCAGGGCGGTCCGCCGCTTCAGTTGGCGTCGCCCTCGGGCAGCAGAAGATCGGGTCCCGTCCCCTCGCCCTCGTCCGGCTGGTAGGTGGTGAGCACCGCCCGCTTGTTGACCTCGCCGAGCAGCGCCTCGAGGAACACCTCGAACCGGTGCAGCACGTCGACGAGCTCCGACCGGCCGGTGGCGATGATGATCTCCTCCATGAACTTTTCGAAATCGTCCCAGTCGCGGTACATCAGGTACTTCAGCGACAGGTCGCGGAACAGGGCCAGGCGTTCGATGAGCCGGGTGATCTCCTCCTGGTCCACGCGCTTCTGGTAGTCGTGAATGAACTGGACGAGGCCGCGCAGGTCGTCGCGCAGCTTGAGCGACTCCTTGAGCCGGGTGGACAGGTTCTGGAAGATCTCGGAGCCGTCGAACTGGGCGTCGAACACCTGGGCGATCTGGACGATGGCGTTCTGCAGGCAGTCGCGGATCAGGCCGTGGCTGTTCTCCACCTTGACGAAGATCATCTGGGCCTGGCGCATGTAGACGAGGCCCACCAGCTCGTGGTTGAACACCTTCTTGAGTTCCATCTTGAGGGCGTAGAGGATGGCGTCGATGCTGTCGACGAGCTGCCGCGGCAGGGCCGGGTTGGCGATGATCTTGTGTTCCATGAACTCCATCAGCAGGTTGAGGTCGGAACGGATGAGCACGAAGATCATCAGGGTGTTCTTCAGCGGCCGGTCCAACTTGAGGGCCACTTCGACGAACTTCAGGTAATTGACGATCCGGAACAGCTCCAGGAAGACCTTGGCCACGTGCTGGCGGAGCTGGTCGTCGGTGATGTTCTTGACGATGGCGGCCAGGCGCTTGTTGTGGATCTTGTCGTAGTGGGGCTTGAACTTGTAGGTGATGAGCAGGTCGATGTACTTGCAGCGCTTGATCTCGCGGTTGAGGATCTTGCCGATGGCGGTGAAGGTCTGGTAGGAGATGTGGCTGCTCTTGGTGATGTCGATGAGCAGGGTGCGGATGTCGGACAGCGAGTCGAGCAGCAGGGTCATGCTGTCCTCGGGCGACGGCTGCTCGATGAGCTTCTCGAGGAAGGCGTCGAGGATGAAGTCCTTGCGCAGTTCGTTCTCGACGTAGCGCTCGAACTGGATCAGGTGCTGCCGCTCGCGGGTGAGGATTTCGGTGCAGATGTGGCTCATCCGGACCGACACGCTGTGGACGATCTTGAGCTCCTCGGAGAAGTCCTTGCTGAGGATCTCCTGCTGCTCGTACTCGGAGAGCGGGTGGTTGCCGATGCGGAAAAACCGCTCGAAGGAGTTGATCCACATCTCGAGTTCGAACAGGTATTCGGCCTTCTTGTCCTTGCTCAGCTCGTCGAGCCACTCCTTGAGCGAGTGCGTCAGCGGCGAGCGCGTCTTCTCGCCCAGGCTCGGAGCCAGTTCCACGTAGTCCAGGAGCGGCTTGAGGTATTCCCGTTTGGCCATGGCGACCACCTTGCGGCGTTTGTGAAAGCTCTATCTTTATAGCACAAACGGACCGGTTCCTCAACGGAACCGAACGGTCCGGGCCGGCGTGGCGCCACGGGTAACCGCCGGCGCGGCGGGGACGCGCTCCGTGCGGCTGGCCAGGCGGCCGGAGTCGAGGTGGAGGGTGTGCAGCTTGTAGCGCAGGCAGCCGCCGGCGTCGGGCTCGGTGGACGCCGGGGCGCCGATGATCCGCACGCCGCCGACGGTGCGGTCGAGACTGTCGTGGGTGTGGCCGTGCAGGATCGCCTTGACCCGAAACACCGCCGCCAGGAGCCGGAGGCAGCGCCGGTCGAATGGATCGAGCTGCAGCGCCCGGCGCTCCCAGAAGGCCGCCGGCTGCTCGCCCCGCCGCCGGCTGGTCTCCGGCCGGGGGATGTTGGGCGAGTGGTGGATCAGGATCAGCTTGAGGGGCGCCTCGTGGAACAGCAGCAGGCAGCGGCCCAGCTCCGCGAGCTGGCGGCGGCCGATGCGGCCCACGGCGTTGTCCAGGCCGGAGGAGTTGCCGGCGTTGGTGGCGTCCACGGCGAAGAGCGTCAGCGCGTCGCCGATGCTCCGCACCCACGGGAAGACCCATTCGTGTCCGCCCAGCGCCAGCCCCGCCCGCGCGCGGGCCCAGTCCTCCGCGCGGGGCCGGCGGCGGCGCAGGCCGAGGCAGCACACGTCGTGGTTGCCCGGCAGCACCGCCACCCGGCGGTTCAGCCCCGCCGCCGTCACGATGGTCCAGAACCGCTCCCACGCCGCCAAATCGCCGTGATCGGTCACGTCGCCGGTGACCACCACCAGGTCGCTGGCGCGCAGCGGCGGATGCGCCAGCAGGCGCTCGAAGTGCCCGCCCATCCCGCGCAGCCGGCCGAAGAGCCGGGCTTCAGCGCGCGGCGCAAGGTCGTCGGCCGCCAGGTGGAGATCCGACAGGTGGGCGACGGTGAGGCGCCGGTGCATGGAACCCTCCCGCAGGTTTCAGTTTAAACGTCACAATCCGGAACCAACGGTCAAATATTACTAAATTTTGTGATTTATCTCACATTTTAAGTGTCAGACATGTGTAGAATATGTTCGCAATATCGCACCCACACAGGCAGGCGGCATGAATGCGACAGACCTGAGCCGGCTCGACGACCGGGAGATGGCGCTTCCCCGGCCGAACCCCATCCGCCTCTCGGCGGCCCAGCGGACCGCCTGCACGCTCAACGCCCTTCACTTCCGGGAATTCACCCGCCATCTGCACCCCGCCTCGGTGCTGGTCCTGGCCCCCCGCGACCTGTCCGGGATGGCGTACGTGCTGCGGCGCTGGCCGGCGGCGGCGGTCACCGAGTGGGCGACCTCTCTGGAAGCGCCCCTCCCCGCGTGGATCGCGGAGTCGCGCGAGCGCATCCCCGCCAGCCGGCGTTACGACCTCATCGCCTGCCCGGACGGGCGCCACCTGCTGGCCGGCCTGGGCGATCGTCTCCACGCCATGGCCCGGCACCTGAACCCGTGCGGGTACCTCTACCTGCATCTGCCGCTGCCGGCGGACCAGCCGGCGTCCCCCGCCGCCCCGCCCCGGAGCCCCGATCCGACGCCTCTGCTCGAAGTGGTCGGCCGGTCCGGCCTGGAGCTGGTCCGCTGGCACTGGACCTTCCGGCGCAACCGCGGCGAGCTGGCCGTAAAGGTGCTGGACCAGTTCGGCGCCCACCGCCCCGTCCAGACCCTGGCCCGGCTGGCCCTGTGGCCCGCCAGCCGCGTGCTGGTCCGCCTCGACTCGGTGGGTGAGGCCAGCGACGGCGCCGGGCTGGCCATCCTTTTGCAGCGGTCCGTCTGAACCCGCGCGTCAGGGCGTCCGCCCCCGCGGTCAATCCTTGGTCACGGTCGTCTTGGTTGTGGTGCCGCGCGTCGTCCCGTCGAACGACGACTGCCGCTCGGTGGCCCGCGCCAGCACACAGTTATCCGCCAGCTTGCCCCAGCGGGACTTGGCGGGATCGTACGTCTCGACCGTGGCGGTGAATCGGTCCGCGGCGCGGTCATACCGGCCGTTGAGGCGCAGCAGGGTCATGTGCTTCTCCAGCCCAAGCGTGGTGCGCGGCATCCGGGTCAGTGTCAGCGGCCCGGCGGAGAGCCGGCCGTCGGCGGCGAGGGCGTAGCGCCCTTCGAAACCCAGGGGCACGCTGGACGTTTTGCCGCCGGCAACGACCGCCGCCAGGTACTTGGCCCGGACGCTACCGTCCCGGTAGAAGGCCACCTGTAAATCGCCGCCGCCCGTGGCTGTCGCCGCCTGGCTGGATCCGCTGCTGCCCCGGGAGGCACCCGTTGTCCCCGAGGCCTTCGCGACCGCCGCCTGACGCGGCAGCGACGCGGCGTAGAAACCGCTCAGTTCCCGCCCTGCCGGCAGGAACCACGCATCCTTGATGTCGGCGGACGTCGAAGCCGTGCCGCGGGATTTCGCCGGTTGGGGCGTCGGAGTGACCGGTTCCGGCTTGACGGTCCGGGTCCTGGGCATTCCCGGCTGCACCGCGGGCGGATGCGCCGCCGCGGTCTTCTCACCACCCGACGGCGGGATCATCACGTTGGGCGGCTGGGCGTCCGGGCCCGCCTTGAGCGACCCGGCTACCCCCCTGCAGATGGCCGCTCCGCGCTCGGACAGGTAGTGGACGGCCGGCCCCGAGTACGACAGCCAGATCCCTTTATCCGCCTCCGTGATCATCGACACCTGGCCCCGGAAGGCCACCTCCTGACGGCTGAACGTCATGTTCATGGAAACCGTCCGGCTGTCGTGACTCACCACGTCGGTGGTCTTGAGATCGGGGGTCTCCTTCCTGAGCAGGTCTGCCACTTCTACGGCCAGGGCGGTGGGGCTTTTCTTCGCCGTGTTGGGCACGGAGATCATGAGCACCTCCTCGCCGCTGGACTCCGAAACCGCCTGGATCGTGGACCCCCTGGTCTGGGCCTTCCACCCGGCCGGGTAAAAGAACGAGAGCGACTTGTCGGGTGCGGTGTACTTGATCCACTGCGGCTTGAGGCCCCGCCCGCCGCCGGGCTCGACGGTGAGTTCGTGGGCCGGGTGAACCGTGGACTGGCCGGACTTGGACGTGGTCTGCGCGGCGGACCAGGCCGCCGGGCCCAGCCAGCCCGCCGCCAGCACCAGGGCCGCGACCGGCAGGGACACTCGGTGACATCGGATCATTGGCTGACTCCTTGCAAGAATCATCTTGTTATGATGCGCTCTCAGCGGGGAAGTCACAAGCATTGTTGAGGGATTTCCGCTCAGGGATCGGAAATCGGAATTCGGACATCGGATTTCGTGCTCGGAATTCCTAAGCCGGCATAGCCGGAATCAAAGGGAAATGATCGTTCACTCCAGCTCCGTGCCGCGATGCCGTGTCTCCGGCAAGTCCGTCCAGTTGCAAAGAGAGTAGCCAAATGCAGCCCCGCGTTCGCGGGGCAGCGCCTGGCTGTTTTCGTCGTGAATGCGGAGACGGTGTCAGTCGATGATGGAGTGGGCAACTCGTCCGATGGCGTGGCGAAAATTCTGCCAAAAATTGGCAGAAAATCGGGAGTAACTGAGTAATCGTAATCGAGGCTCGAGGCTGGAGGCTCGTTCCCGCAATGCGGACATCGGACATTGAACGTCGTTATTTTATGATCGTTCGCGTGGGGAACGGTCCTATGGATCATTCTTTGCGTCGGGTGCGCCCGGGCCTTCATGCTCCACCAGAATCCTTCCGGCGACCCGCGGTACGCGGGTCGAACATGGGTAGCCCCGGGTGAAACCCGGGGTCCGCTCCGCCCCATCGTGAGTAGGGGCGACCCGCCTGGCGGGTCGAATATGATCGGATGCGTGGATGGGGCATGGTGCTCCCGAAGCCCCCGGGCCACCCATGGTAGTCCGTCGTTGCCATCGAGATCTGGACCACATTCGACCCGCCTGGCGGGTCGCGCCCTGACGATGGCCGGCGACATGAACCCCGGGCTGGCGCCCGGGGCTACCGACATTCGACCCGCCTGGCGGGTCGGGGACTCGGGTACGGCGTCGCGCCATGCCGGCACACTCGTAATCGAGGCTCCAGGCTCGGGACTCGAGACTCGCTTCCATCATGCGGACATCGGACCTGGGACCTGGGTTCTGGGTCCTGGATCACAGAACCCAGATCCTAATATCCATTCTCCGATTCACCGATTCACCGATTCACCGACTCACCGATTCACCGACTCACCGATTCACCCATTCACTGAAATTTTGTCGCTCATTTCCGTCTGGCCGCGATGCCGTACTTGTCCAGCTTGTAGCGCAGGTTGCGCTCGGTCATGCCCAGCGCCTCGGCCGCGCGGGTCTGGACATGGCCGGCCGCCTCGAGCGCTTCGGCGATCCGGTGGCGCTCCAGCGTCTCCACCGCCTGCGGCAGCGGCAGGCGGAGCAGCTCGTCGGCCAGCGGCGCGCCGCCCGCCCCGGTCAGCTCCGGAAAGTCCTCCGGCTGCAGCCGGCTGGTCCGCGCCAGGACCACCGCGCGCTCCACCATGTTCTCCAGCTCACGAACGTTGCCGGGAAAATCATGGCGCATGAGCAGGTGCATGGCCTCCGGCGAGATCCCGTCCACCGGCCGGGCGTTGGCGGCGGCGAACGCGCGGATGAAATGATCCACCAGTTCCGGGATGTCCTCCTTGCGCTGTCGCAGCGGGGGAATTTCCAGGCGGATCACGTTCAGCCGGTAGAACAGGTCGCTGCGGAACTCCCCCCGCCGGGCCAGCTCCGGCAGATCGCGGTTGGTGGCGGCGATGAGGCGGAAGTCAACGGGGATGTTGTCGTTGCTCCCCAGCCGCTGGATGATCTTTTCCTGCAGGACCCGCAGCAGCTTGACCTGAAGCGAGGCGGGAATCTCGCCGATCTCGTCCAGGAACAGGGTGCCGCCGGCGGCCTCCTCGAAGCGGCCCAACCGCCGGCGGTCCGCGCCGGTGAACGCGCCCTTCTCGTGGCCGAACAGTTCGCTCTCCAGGATGTTTTCGTTCAGCGCCGAACAGTTGACGGCCACGAATTTTTCGTCCGCCCGCGGCGAGGCGAAGTGGATCGCCCGGGCCAGCAGCTCCTTGCCCGTGCCGCTTTCGGCGCTGATGAGGACGGTGGCGGCGGACTGGGCCGCCCGCAGCGCCACGTTGACAACCTCCTCCATCGCCCGGCTCTGGAAGTGGATGTGGTTGAACTCCTGCCGCCGCTCCAGGTTCTCGCGCAGGAGTTTGTTTTCCTCCAGGATCATTTTCTGCTGCGCGATCTTGCGGACCTTGACCTCCAGTTCGTCCAGGTCCAGCGGCTTGGCCAGGTAGTCGGCGGCGCCCTGCTTCATGAAATCCACCGCCCGCTTGACTGAGCCGTAGGCGGTGAAGAGGATGAACTGGACCAGCGGGTTGTCGCGGCGGATGTGCTCCAGAATGTCGGCGCCGGTGCCGTCGCCCAGCGTGTAATCGGACAGCACCAGGTCCACGCGCTCCCGCTCCAGAATCCGGATGGCTTCGGCCCGCCCCGCGGCGGCGTGCACGCTGTAGCCCAGGTCGCGCAGGAAACCCGCCAGCAGTTCGCGCTGGTTCTTCTCGTCGTCCACCACCAGAATCGCCGTCGTTGCGCTCATGCCAAATCGCCCTCTTCGATCAGAATGTTCACGACGCCGCCGCCCGCCGAATCGTTGGCCAGTTCCAGCCGCCAGCCGTGGGCGCGCGCCACTTCGGCGCTGATGCTGAGCCCAAGACCGGTGCCGCCCGGGCGGGTGGTGAAGAACGGTTCCACGCCGCGCTGCAGCGCCTCCGGGCTGAACCCCGGACCGGTGTCGTGAACCGTCAGAACGGCGCCGTCAGCCGAACGGTCCGCGATCACGCGCACCGTCCCCGGCCCGGCCAGTGCCTCGAGGCTGTTCTTGACCAGGTTGACCAGGACGCGGAACAATCCTTCCGGATCGGCGCGCACCGACAACCCGTCGGCCGACGGCGCCAGGGCGACGTCCAGCGCCGCCCCCTGCGCCGTCGCGCCGGCGGCAAACAGCTCCCGAAGCCGGTCCAGCAGCTCCGCCACCGGCACCGGCCGGCGCGCCGCTGCCGGCGGCCGGGCGAAGACGAGAAACTCTTCGATGAGCGTATCGAGCCGGTGGATTTCTTCGCGGATCACCGCCAGGGTGTCCTGGCTCCTGGTGTCCGCGGTGTCCTTCAGCCGGCGCTGCAGCGTCTGCACCGACATCGACAGCGCGTTGAGCGGATTGCGGATCTCGTGAGTGACCGCCGCCAGCGTCCGGCCCACCGCCGCCAGCCGGCGATCGCGCTCCAGCTGCGCCTCGAGCGCGCGTTGCGCCGTGACGTCGCGGAGCAGGATCAGCGACAGGCTGCCGGCGGGCACGCCCTCGCCCGCCGGCAGGTCCTGGCGGTGCACCTGGTACAACGCGTCCGCCCAGCGGAGGAGGCCGTCGCCGGCCGCGTCCGCCAGGGCGCCGGTGAGCTCCGGCGGCAGCGGCTTCCCTTCGACCGCGGCGAACCGCTCCGCGGCTTTCCGGTTGCGGCGCACCACCCGGCCGGCGTCGTCCACGACCAGGAGCGCCTCGGCCATGTGCTCGGTGATGTGCCCCGACAGGGCCAGTGTCTGCTGGTAGCGCGAATGCAGGTAGCGGTAGTTCTGCACCGCGGTCAGCAGCCCCACCAGCAGGCCGCTGACGAGCACGAACGCGACGCCCGCCAGGATCTCCCGCCGCTGCAGCGCCTGGATCTGGTCGCGGTAGAAGTCGAGGTTCATGCCCAGCCGGAACACCGTCGGATAATCCCCCCGCAGCTCCAGGGGCACCACGGCCTCCAGCACCTCGCGCCCGTCGCGCTCGACAAACCGCGCCTGCCGGCGGCCCGATTCGAGCACCCGGCGGAGCTCCGGATCCTCGTCGAACGACTCCACCGCGGTGACGCCCGGCGAGACGCTCACCGGCCCCTCCTCGTCCTGGATGACGAGATAGGCGATATCCGGGTTGGCGGCCAGGGCCGCCACCGCGTGCCCCAGTCCGGCCTGGCGGCGGTAGCCGTCCAGCCGCGCCGCGTCGATGTTCACCACCACCGCCCCGCCACCCGGCCGACGGACGGCAACGGCGAACCGCTTGCCGTCGCCGAACCGGCTGTCGCGGAAGCCGAGCACCAGCTCCGCCACCTGTCCCGCCAGCAGCGGCCCGAGCACGTCCGGTCCCAGGTCACGGGGCGCCGCCGCGCCTCCGGCCGGCGGATGCGAGGCCATCACCAGGCGCCCTGCTCGATCCACCACATGAACCCGGAACAGGCCCAGCGATTCGGCCAGTGCGCCCAGCTCCGCCGCCTTCAGCCGGCCTTCGGCTTCCAGGTGGGCCACCAGCCGTGCCGACGCCGTCAGGCGTTCCACCGTCTCGTCCTGGAGCAGCTCGTACGACTCCAGACTGAACGCGGCGGTCCGGGCCAGCGATTCGGCCAGCGTGAAGGCGTTGGCCTCGAGCAGGCGGCGCAGCTCCCGCTCCGTACCGCGGTAATCGAGGAATAGAAACCAGCCGAAGCCGACGGTCAGCAGCGGAAAGAGGACGAACAGCAGGCGCGGGGCGGGCAAGCGGCTGGCGGGGGCGGGATGCGGCGTCATGGGGCGGACTCTTCCGCCTTCCAGGTGAGCGAATCCGGCAGCTTGTAATCGGGCAGGGGCGTCCAGCGGCCCAGCCGGCTCGAGACGGGCGTCCCCTCCAGCGAGCGGAGCGCCGCGCCTTCCTGGATCACGGCCCAGCGGACGAGCAGGCCCTCCGCCTCGGTCCAGGTGTACAAAATGGTCAGGGTGCGGTCGGCACCGGCGGCGAACTGCTGGGGCGCCGTCGGCTCTTTCCGTGCTTCGAGTTGCCGGCGGGTGTCCTTGTCAAGGCCCGGGATGTCACCGGGAGTGCAGACCATCTTCAGCGATGCGTCGTCAGGGAGCGCGAGCACACCGTTCAGGACGGCCGAATGGCCGCTGACGATTTTTTTGGCCTGCTTCTGCCGGTAGCGCTGCTGGAAGCGGTCGTCGATGCCGTCACCGTCCCGGTCATGCACCGTCTGGGAGCCCCACCCCCCGTAATTGGGGCCCGCGCCGCGGCCCGACCCGCCGCCCGCGCCGCCGCCGCCCCGCCGCTGCGGCATCGCCGCGGCTGTCAGGAGGATCAGGCTCGCCAGTATGATCGTGCACCGTTTCATGGCCGTGCTCCAGAAGCATTATAGCAGAAGGAACGGCGCGGCCCCGGACGGGACCGCGCCGGTTGAATTGAATCAGGGACGGTTACTTCCGGTTGCCGCAGGAGCCGTCGCGCAGCCGCTGCCGCTGGCCGCTGCCGTTGGCGCCCGCCCCGGCCCCCTGGCCGGAACGGTTCCGTTTGAACTGGCCGTCGCCCTGGCCCCGGCCCTGGCCCTTGCCTTTGCCACCGCGGTTCATCTTGCCCTTGGGCTGCCCGGCGGCATAGTTGTCACACACGCCGTCGCCGTCGGCGTCGACGAACAGGCGACCCGCCGGATTGCCCGCGGCCTTGTCGACGGCCGGGGTTCCCTTCGCCTTGGCGGCCGGCGCGGTTGTTCCCTGAGGCGCGTCGGCGGCGAACACCATGCCCATGGCAACCAGGCTCAGCAGCGCGATGAGCATCATGATCTTTTTCATGTCATACCTCCACATCATGGTTTCAATGTTCAGTTCTTCTTCCACAGCGGCAGGCCGTCTTCGCCCCGCAGGACGATGGCGGCGTCCGCCGTGTGGTTCACGACCTGGAATGCGATCCAGCGCGCCGGATCGGCCAGGCAGTTCGCGGCCAAAACGGTGACGGTGTCGTCCGCCTGCACGGTGAAGCCGTTGGCGGCGAGGTACCACGCCGGGCCCATGGCGACGGCGTACGTCACGCCGTCGGCATCGGTGAGGGTGAAGCCGCTGGCGCGGGCGCCCAGCGAGAACGACGTGGCCGTCACGGTGCCGGTGATCGACTGCAGCGACGCGAAATCGGGCAGTTGGCAAGCGTCGCCGCGGTCGGCGCCGCCCTGGCGGCCGCGGCCCCGGCCCTCCGCGGGCCCGTTGCCCGAGCCATTGCCCGAACCCTCGCCCGCGCCGCCGGGCGTACCGGCACGCTCACCGCGGCGACCGTGGTCGCCGAGCTGGTACTGGCGGCCGCCGGTCCAGAGCGGGCGGCCGTCCTCGCCGCGCAGGACCAGTTCCGTCCCGTCGGTGAGGTTGCGGATCACCGCCGCGTAGAAGACCGCCACCGCCGGGTCCGCCGACGCGAATGCGTCCACCGACGCGGCGTCGCCCTCGGTCAGCTCGAAGTCTTCCGAATCGAACAGCCAGTAGGGTCCCGCCTGGATCGTCACCGGTTCGCCGGAGACGGGCGTCAGCACGAAGCCGGGCTGGCCGGCACCGGGCTCCGCCAGGATGGTGGTGACGGTCCCCTCGAAGTGGAACAGCTGGCTGGGATCCAGGTGCTGGATCGTCCCGCCGCCCGAACCGCCGTTCCCGTTGCCCTGGGCGGCCAGGAAGACGGTCAGGGAAAACACCAGCATCACGCCGAACATCACATGCATCCGTTTCATGGGTTACCTCCGTTCAGTTTCTTCGTACGCCCCAATGAAAGCACCGTGCGTGCCAATCACCGCCATTGAACTTAACATATTTATTTTTAGGTATTTACACTCAATTTGTCAGCCACCGCCAACCGACGGAATCGTCCGCCAAACCGGCGGCCATCCGCGCTGCGCTGAACACCAAGTGCGTATCTTATTGTAAATATTAGCGCTGAATCATTCGACCAATCCGCCGCCCGGATTCGACGTTTTCGTCGGAGGATGGTGTAACGTGATGGCGAATTGCAAAAAGATTGTATTGAAGGTTTTCAAGTCCTTAATTACGGGTGCTGGGACCTGGGTGATGGGACCTTGGTACTGGGACCTTGGTACTGAGACCCGGGACCTGGATTCTGAGAGCCAGGACCCAGAACCCAGGTCCCAGGTCCGATGTCCGTGTTCCGGGAACGAGCCTCTAGTCTCGAGTCTCGGGCCTCGATCACGATGACGATCACGATTGCAAGCACGAACAGGGATTCCCTGCTATAATTTCGGGCATCACGCATTCAACGAGGCACGAACCGCATGCTTCACATCGGCGTCTTCTTCGGCGGGAAATCGGGCGAGCACGAGGTCTCCCTCGTGTCCGGCACCACGGTGATGGCCAACCTGGACCCGGCGCGCTACCGAGTCTCCGCCATCGGCATTCGCAAGGACGGCTCCCTGGCCGCGCCGGCCGAGGCCCGCCGCATGCTGCGGCGGCCCCTGCCCCACGTGGCATGCCCCGAGGTGATCCTCCGGCCCGCGGCGGCGGGTCGCTTCCTCGAGATCATGGCCCGCGACGCGGACGGCGTCGAGACCGCCTGCGACGTCCTCTTCCCCGTGCTCCACGGCACCTATGGCGAGGACGGCACCATTCAGGGGCTGCTGGACATGGCCGAGGTTCCGTGCGTCGGCTGCGGGGTGCTGGGCTCAGCGGCCGGCATGGACAAGGAGATCATGAAGCAGCTCTTCGCCGCGGCCGGCCTGCCCATGGTGCCCCACCGCACCGTCACCCGCGGCGACTGGCTCGCGGCCGCCGACGCCCTCGAGCGTCGGCTCATCGAGGCACTCGACCTGCCGCTGTTCGTCAAGCCGGCCCGCCTTGGCTCCAGCGTGGGGATCTCGAAGGTCCGGACGGCGGCGGAGCTCGGCCCCGCCCTGGCGCTGGCGTTCGATTACGACTACAAGGTGATCGTAGAGCGGGGCGTTTCCGCCCGCGAGATCGAGTGCTCGGTCATGGGCAACCAGGCGCTCCGCGCGTCGCTGCCGGGCGAGATCCTCCCCAGCGGCGAGTGGTACGACTACAACGCCAAGTACGTGGACAACCGCTCCGGCCTCCTCCTCCCCGCGCCACTGGAGCCGGCGCTGACCGAGCGGGTCCGGGAGCTGGCGGTGCAGGCGCTGGCGGCCATCGGCGGCGAGGGTTACGGCCGGGTGGACTTCCTGCTGGACCGCGACACGGGCGCTCTCTACGTGAACGAGATCAACACCATTCCCGGCTTCACCGAGATCAGCATGTTCCCGAAGCTGTGGGACCTCACCGGCTTCCCTCTGCCCGCGCTGCTCGACGAGCTGGTGCGGCTGGCCCTGGAGCGCCACGCCTGGCGCGCCGCGCGGCGCACCAGCTACGAGGACGCGTCATGACCGCCGCCGCGGACCGGCCGCTGCCCGAAGGGAAGCTGGATCCCGGCCTGCTGGCCGAGTTGCTGCGGGGGCTCCCGCCGCCCAACCCCTCGGTGGTCGTGGGCCCGGCGGTGGGCGAGGACGCCGCGGTGGTCCGGATCGGCACCGAGCTGGTGGTGCTCACCACCGACCCCATCACCTTCGTCAGCGACGATGCCGCCGCCTGGCTGGTGCAGGTCAACGCCAACGACGTCGCCGCCATGGGCGCGCGGCCGCGCTACCTGACCGTCACGGCGCTCTTTCCCCCCGGCACCACGGCCGCCGCGGTGCGGGAGGCCTTCGGCCGCCTGGCCGCGCACTGCCGGCGGCTGGGGATCGACCTCGTGGGCGGGCACACCGAGGTCACCCGGGCGGTGACCCAGCCGGTGCTGGTGGGCCAGATGGCGGGCGTCACCGACAGCCGGCGGCTGCGCCGCAGCGGCGCCGCCCGGCCCGGCGACCGGATCCTGCTGGCGGGCGCCGCCGGCCGCGAGGGGAGCGCCATCCTGGCGCGGCACCGCGCCGCCGACCTGGCCGCGCTGTTCCCGGCGGAAGTGCTGGCCGACGTGGCGCGGTGGGCGGAGCCGCCGGGGCTGTCGGTGGTGGACGCGGCGCTGGCGCTGGCCGAGATCGACGGCGTCCACGCGCTCCACGACGCCACCGAGGGCGGGGTAGCCGGGGCGGTGCGGGAGATGGCGCTGGCTTCCGGCGCCGGCTGCCGCCTGGTGCTGGAGCGCATCCCGGTCCGGCCCGAGACCTGGGCCATCTGCGGCGCCCTGGGGCTGAACTGGCTGGGCCTCATCAGCTCGGGGCTGCTGGCGGCCGCCGCCGCCCCGGACGCGGTGGCGCGCTGCCTGGCGGCGCTGGCGCCCCTGGGCTTGCCGGCTGCCGACGCCGGCGAGATTCTGCCCGCGGGCTGCTGGCTGGAACGCGGCGGCGTCGACGCTCCGCTGCCGGAGTTCGCGGTGGACGAGATTGTGAGAGGGATCGGTGAATCGGTGAATCGGTGAATCGGTGAATCGGTGCATGGGCTGGATAGCGGGCACGCACGGCGTGCAAGAAGAGACGGGACGCAACGTCCATAGAACGGACGGTCTGAAATACAGGGATGGAGGCGCACCATGAACACATTGCGATACGCGGCCGTGGCGGCCGGACTGTTACTGGCGGTGGCGCTGTTGCTGGCCTGCGGCATGTCGCATGAAGGGGCAGCCGCTCCCGAGCAGCAGGAGTCGAAAACCGTCGCCGCCCAAGGCGGCGCGGCGATGCCCGCGGCGCCGGACGAGTTCGCCGCTCCGAACGCGGACAAGCCGGCCCGGCGCGAGGACGTGCAACGTCCCGTCGAGGCGATGAAGAAAAAGATCATCAAGACCGCCGACGTCCGCATGCAGGTGGACGACTACGCCGCCAGCCGCCGGGCGATCGACGGGCATGTTGCCGCCCAGGACGCGTACATCGCCTCGGAAAACGAGAACAACAACGGCCACACCCTGGAGAACACCCTGGTCATCCGGGTGGAGGCCGAGCGCTTCGACGCGCTCCTGGCCGCCCTCGCCGGAGAGGCCTCCTACCTTCACACCAAGTCGGTCAACGCCCGGGACGTGACCGAGGAGTACGTGGACGTGGCGGCCCGCCTCCGAACCCGGCGGGAGGTGGAGGCGCGCTACATCGACATCCTCCGCCAGGCCCGCACCATCCCCGACGTGCTGGCGGTGGAACGCGAGCTGCGCGGGCTCCGCGAGGAGATCGAGTCCGCCGAGGGCCGGCTCAAGTACCTCAACGACCAGGTGGGTTACAGCACCATCCGTCTCACCGTGTACCAGAAGCTCGCCTTCGCGCCGGCGCCGGGCGAAGGCATCGGCTCCCGGCTCCTCACGGCGCTCCGCGAGGGCTGGGCCGGCCTGGTCGCCCTGTTCGTGGGACTGGTGTACATCTGGCCGTTCTGGGTGTTGGTGGGCGTCATCGTGTGGCTGCTGGTCCGGTACCGCCGCCGCTGCCTCGCCCGCCGGGCCGCCGCCCAGGCCGCCCCGGCCGGCGCCGCCGCGCCGCCGAGGCAATGACCGGCACGGCCGGGAGCACCCGATGGCAACCGTCGAGCGCTACGAGTTCCACACCCACACCCTGCTCAGCGACGGCGACCTGATCCTGTCCGAGCACGTCCGCCGCGCCGAGAAGGCCGGCGTGACGGTGCTCGCCGTGACCGACCACGCCGACGCCAGCAACCTGGAGGATCTGCTGAAAGCCTACCGGCGCTTCATGGACATGGAAGCCGCCCGCTTCGCCGTGCGCGTGATCCCCGGCGTGGAGCTGACCCACGTGCCGCCCGACCTCATCGACGAGCTGGCCCGTCAAGCCAAGGCGCTCGGCGCGCGGGTGGTGGGCGTGCACGGCGAGACCATCGTCGAACCGGTGGCCCCCGGAACCAACCGCGCCGCCGTGGCGTCGCGCCACGTGGATTTTCTGGCCCACCCCGGCTTCCTCTCCGCCGAGGAGGCGCGCGCGGCGGCGGCCGGTGGCGTATTCATCGAACTGACGGCGCGCCAGGGGCACTGCCTGACCAACGGCCACGTGGCCCGGGCGGCCCGCGAGGCCGGCGCGGCGCTCATCGTCAACTCCGACGCCCACGCGCCCGAGGACCTGATCGACGCCGTGTTCGCGTGGCAGGTGGCCCGGGCGGCGGGCCTGTCCGACGCGGAGGCCAACGCCGCGACGCTGACCAACCCCCGGCGGCTCTTCGAGCGCGTGTCAACTGCTGATGGTTGATAGTTGATGGTTGATAGTTGATGGCTGATCGGCGAAGGTTCGTGCTCGTAATTCGTAATCGTGATCGTAATGGTAATCGAGGCTCGAGGCTCGAGGCTGGAGGCTCGTCATCGGTTGCCCGTGCCGGTATCATTAGTAATTCGTAATCGTGATCGTAATCGTGATCGTAATCGTAATCGTAATCGAGCCTCGAGGCTGGAGGCTCGTCATCGATTGTCCGTGCCGGTATCATTCGTGATTCGTAATCGTGCTCGTAATCGTGATCGTAATTCCCAACCCGGCGGAGCCGGAACCAAACGATGGCGATTGTGAATTTCCACTCTGT
>CALAMB010000296.1 GCA_937925645.1 uncultured Acidobacteriota bacterium | reverse complement strand
TCCTTGCCCTCGGCGTCATAAAAGATCTGGGTGGGGATGCTCTGGATGCCGTACTTCTCCGCGGCGCCTGGATTTTCCCAGACGTCGATGAACTCCACGTCCATCCGGCCCTGGTAGTCCCTGGCCAGCTCCTCCAACAGCGGCGCCATCATCTTGCAGGGAACGCACTTCTTGGCCCCCAGGTCCAGCAGCTTCGGCAGTTTTTTTGCCGGCGCGGGCGGGGCCGTGGCTGTTGCCTGTGGAGCCGGCCCCGCTGTCTGGCTGGATATGTCCGGATTTGCCGCCGGCGGTGTTAGCGGGCCGGGTTTGGGCTGCTCCGCTGTCCGGGCCGCCGGTTCCGAGTCAGACGACACGGACTCAGCCGAGGACGCCGGTTGTTCCGCCGCCGCCTGCGGTGTCGCCGCTGCGGTCGCGGGCATGGTGGGCCCTTCCGGCCGGTTCTTCGTGGCCAGGACGATTCCCACCACGGCGGCCAGCGCCACGACGATCAATATTTTCCACCAAGTGGTTCTCACGTTATCCTCCAGCAGGTTCAGTGCATCAAGCCAGGATCTTTTTGATCTCGTCGACCGGCAGGACCTTGCCCACCGACTTGACCTCACCGTCCACCGCCAGGGCCGGGGTCATCATCACCCCGAACTTCATGATCTCGTTGATCTCGGTGACTTTAACCAGTTCGTACTCGAGGCCCAGCGCCTTGGCGGCCGCTTCGGCGTTCTCGGCCAGTTGCTTGCACTTCGGGCAGCCGGTGCCCAGGATCTGGATTCTCCTCAGCGTCGTCTCCTTAAGCGAAAAGTGCGCCATAGATCATCCCGGTAATCGTGGCCATGACCACGACCAGGCAGATGAACACAACCGTTTTCTTCGTCCCCATGATGCTGCGCAGCACCAGCATGCTGGGCAGCGACAGGGCCGGGCCGGCCAAAAGCAGCGACAGGGCCGGCCCCTTGCCCATGCCGCTCCCGATCAAGCCCTGCAGGATGGGCACTTCGGTCAGCGTGGCAAAATACATGAACGCCCCCGCGATCGAGGCGAAGAAATTGGCGGCCAGCGAATTGCCGCCCACGGCCGCCGCCACCCACTCCGACGGGATCAATCCTTCGTGGCCGGGCCGCCCCAACAGGAAGCCGGCCACCAGCACGCCGCCGAACAGCAACGGCATGATCTGCTTGGCGAAGCTCCAGCTCTGGCCGAACCACTCGCCCCCCTCGGCCGCGTCGGTGCTCGTGGCCCATGAAAGACCGATCACCCCGGCCGCGAAGGCGATCATGGGCTCGTGCGGGAAAACGGCCGCCAGCGCCGCCGTGGCGGCGCCGGTCAGGACCACCTTGAACCAGGCCACCCGGATCCAAAACACCAGGATCAGGCCGAGCCCCGCCGCGCAGAGCCCCGTCAGGATCCACTTGACCGAGTGGACGGCCACCCAGAAGCCGGACGCCTCCGCCGGTTTGCCCCAGTTGGCGAACACCAGCACGCCCACCATGGCGGCGAAGAAGAGGGCGTTCTGCCAGAGCGGCCGGCTGACTTCCGGCGCGGGCAGGTCCGCCTGGTTATTCGCCTTTTCCAACTCCTCCTTGCGGAAGATGAAATGCATGGCCAGGCCGACGACGACCGAGAACACCACGGCGCCCACCGCGCGGGCGACGCCGAGTTCGAGGCCCAGGATCCGCGCCGTCAGGATGATGGCCAGCACGTTGATGGCCGGACCCGAGTAGAGGAAGGCGGATGCCGGTCCAAGCCCCGCGCCCATCCGGTAAATGCCGGCAAACAGCGGCAGCACCGTGCAGGAACACACCGCCAGGATCGTCCCCGAAACGGAGGCAACGCCATAGGCCAGCACCTTGTTGGCCTTGGCGCCCAGGTACTTCATGACGGCGGCCTGGCTGATGAACACGCCGATGGCCCCGGCGATGAAAAACGCCGGCACCAGGCACAGCAGCACGTGCTCCTGAGCGTACCAGCGGACCAGGTACAGCGATTCCCAAACCGCGGCCTTGAGCCGGGTCCAGCCCATCAGGTATTCCACCGGCAGGTAGAAGCAGGCCAGGAACGCGGCCGTCAGTAACGCCAGTTTTTTCCACTCGTTCTTCCACATAATTTGGTTATTTTACAAAAAGGCCAAATAATGTCAAATGGAAAATTCAACCCCGGATTCAGAAAGCCATCCGCGCGGTTCAATGGACACGGGCAAGGCCCGGCAAACCGTACTATAATCAGGCCGATTCGGCGCGCGGGGTTCCGGCCATGATAGACGAAATCAAACAGGATGGTGAGACGAGCGGGTCAGTAGACGCCGTTTTGGATTCAGCATGCCTGGACAGGCGCATCTTTGACGTGGTCGATCTGAGCCGGTCCGGTCATGACGTTCCTTTCTGGCTCACCCGAACGGGGGCCGAGCGGCTCCTCGCTTTGGAACTCTTGCGCCGGGTCTGTTACGGTTATGATGAGACTGCCGAAGGACTTCAAAGAGTTCTTGTCGTTGCTGAACGCGACGGAGGTTGACTACCTGTTGGTAGGCGGGTACGCGGTGGCCTGGCACGGGTATCCGCGGGCAAC
>CALAMB010000295.1 GCA_937925645.1 uncultured Acidobacteriota bacterium | reverse complement strand
CAGTCCATCGCGTCTCAACCAGCGCCCGGCTGATCGGGCTGGCGGCGCTGCTGGTCCTGCTGGCCGGCTCGGCCGCCGCCGGCACCTACGTCAGCGCCGCCCACGTCACCGCCGCGGCCGGCTGGAAGACCAGCATCCGGTTGTTCAATCCCGGTCAGGATCGTCCCTTCAGCATTGCTTACTCGCTGCACAAGTACAATGCCACCGGTACCCCCATCGGCACAGAGACAGGCACTGTCCCGTTCGGCAACGGCTGGATCACCATCCCCCCCGAGACGTTGAACTACGAGGGCTCGGCCCAGATCGTCTCGGACGACAACCTGGTGGTCAAGGTGGCGTACCAGTTCGGCGACACGCCCAGCGTCTGCGAGTTTTATCTCAAGGGCGGCGTGCAGACCCAATGGATTCTGCCCAACTCGGTGCGACCGTGGATGGACTGGACGGGGCTGGCGGTGCTCAACACGGGGTATCTCCCCGTCGACATCACGGTGGAGGCGCACAAGGACGGCGTGCCGGTGGCGGTGATGGCCGCGCCGGTGACGTTGGCGCCGCAGGCGAAGTTCGTGAGCCTGTCGGACCAGATCTGGGCGGGGATCGGCTACACCGACGCCGACACGTTCGTGGTCACCGCCAGCGCGCCCATCCAGGCGCCGCTGAGCATCACGGGGAACCACGCCCA
Source organism: uncultured Acidobacteriota bacterium (assembly GCA_937925645.1). Lineage (GTDB taxonomy): Bacteria > Acidobacteriota > JAAYUB01 > JAAYUB01 > JAAYUB01 > JAAYUB01. The sequence goes on along the minus strand of CALAMB010000295.1, from coordinate 1,692 downwards.
GGACCGGCACCTGTTCTTCGCCGCCCAGCCGGCCGTGCCCATCCAGGATCCGCTGGCCATCACGCCGGACGGGACGGACGTGTGGGCCAGCCACATCACGGCGGCGGCGGGGTGGCGCACGGGGATCAGCATCTACAACCCGAGCAACGCCAACGGGCACATCGACCTGTTCCGGTACGACGAGGCGGGGGCGGACCTGGGAACGCAGTGGGACACGGTGGCGCCGTACTCGTGGCGGCGGCTGGACAGCACGTGGCTGCAGTACGAGGGCTCGGCGCACATCACGTCGAGCCGGTACCTGCTGGTGAAGCTGGAATTCCAGTACGGCGACACGCCCAGCGTTTGCGAGTTCTACCTCACCGGTGGCGAGTATTTCATGTGGATCCTGCCCAACACCGTCCGGCCCTGGATGGACTGGACCGGCCTGGCGGTCGTCAATCACATGACGGGTACGCAAAAAGTCTATTTCAATGCCATCCTGGATCACAGCTCTGCCGGATGGAAGTATGCCTCTATTGATCCCCGCAACAAGTACGTCCGCCTGACGGAGGGCATCTGGACCGGCGTCGGCTACCAGGATCTGGATACCATCCTCATCTTGAGCGACTATACCGATATACGTCAGTGGTCTGGTAGAAATTTTGCCGCTCCCATCAGCATCACCGGCAACAGCGAGCAGGACCGGCACCTGTTCTTCGCCGCCGAGCCGGTGCCTCCCAACGTGTCCGCTGAATTGGTCTGGATGGACGACATCGTGGACTCCATGCACTATTGCCGCCATGGTTCCTTCACCCAGGGCTCGCCGGCGGACGAGCCGTGCCGGCAAACGGACGAAGACCAGTTCATCCACAGCATCAACCGGAACTTTGCGATGATGCATTATGAAGTGACGCGGGGGATGTGGGCGGCACTCCGGGCCGTGCAGCCCTCCCTGCCAGCGGATCCCAGCCACCTGTTCGGCGGCGACACCGACGACCAGCCCGTCCAGCGGGTCACGTGGTACGAGGCAGTGCTGTTCGCCAACCTGCTGTCGGCGCACCGGAACCTGAAGCCCTGTTACTACAAGGACGCGGCCTTCACCATGCCGGTGACGGCGGCCAACTACACGTCGGGATCGTTCTATTGCGATTTCAGCGCCACCGGTTTCCGGCTGCCCACCGAAGGGGAATGGGAATATACATGCCGGGGAGGGAGATCTTATCTCTTCCCGACTTATGCAGGAGATTTCGAGCCTAACTATACGGCCGCCAATTGCGGCTCGGCGTCCACGGCCGGGATGTACCCAACGTTGGAATATATGGCCTGGTTCAAAGCGAATTCGGGAGGTAGGACGCAGGCTGTAGGGCAAGTAGCCTCTCAGCCATGGTATCAGCAGGATATGCTCGGGAACGTCTGGGAGTGGTGCTGGGACTGGTACGCGGCCTATCCTGTGGGAACCGCGACCGACTATGCGGGACCCGAATCTGGTGTCGACCACCGGGTGGTGCGCGGCGGGGCGTGGGACCGTGACGCCCGGCACTGCCGGGCGGGCAACCGGGACTACTGCGATGTGGACGGGCGCCTCAGCTCGGTCGGTTTCCGTCTCGTGCGGACGTATCCCTGACGGCCGTAGGCCGCATTCGACGATCCTGCCGTACGCCGCCTTCGGCGTCCCGGCCGTACGCCGCATTCGACGATCCTGCCGTACGCCGC
>CALAMB010000294.1 GCA_937925645.1 uncultured Acidobacteriota bacterium | reverse complement strand
GGAAGGACTTGCCTGAGACCCGGCATAACGGCACGGAGCTGGAGCGAATGATCATTCCGTTTGGCTCCGGCTCCGCCGGCTTGGGATTACGATCACGAAGTACGATTACGAGCACGAAATCCGAAGTCCGATGTCCGCGTTACGGGAACGAGCCTCGAGCCTCGCGCCTCGCGATGTCAGTTCGGAATGACGAGCTGGGCGCCGGCCTGGAGGCGGTCGGAACTCAGGGAGTTGGCGCGCTTGAGGCTGGCCACGTTGGTGCCGTAGTGGCGGGCGATGGCCGAGAGGGTCTCGCCCTTGCGGACGGTGTGGTAGCGCGGGGAGCCGCTGCGTGGCGTCGCGGCGGCTGACGTCACGGCCGGACCGGCGGCGCCGGGGATCCGCAGCGACTGACCGATTTTGATGACGCTGTTGCGCTGCAGCCCGTTGGCGGCCAGCAGGTCGTCCAGCGTCACGCCGTGGCCGCGGGCGATGCCGAACAGCGTGTCGCCGGCCTTGACCCTGTACGCGCCCCCCGTACCACCGGCCGCGGCCCGCGCCGCCGGACCCGCGGCGCGCGCCGGTTCCCGCAGGCGGAGGGTCTGCCCCGCCTTGAGAGCCGGGCTGGCGAGGTTGTTCCACGACATCAACTGGGCCACGGAAACCTGAGTCCGGCGGGAAATGTTCCACAGCGTGTCGCCCCGCCGCACCCGGTAGGTGGCGCCGGCGTACGCCGCGGGGCGGGGTTCCGGCTCGCGTAGTTCGCGGGCGGGCCGGTGGAAGTCCGAGACCGGCACCTGCAGCACCTGGCCGATGCGCAGCACCGTCCGGCGGGTCCGGATGTCGTTGAAATCCATCAACGCCGAGAGCGACACATCGTACTTCCGACAGATCTTGTAGAGGGTGTCCCCCTTGACGACGACGTGCTCCAGGTACATGAGACGGTCCTTGACGGGCAGGTCGTAGAGCAGCGCCAGCATCTCCTGGCGGGTATCCACGGGGACGCGCAGCGGGTACGTCTTGTGGTCAGGCGGGGTGAGCATGCGCCGCAGCGCCGGGTTGAGATCCTGGAGCGTTTCGATGGGGACGCCGACGGTCTCCGCCACCACCCGGAGGTCGGTGGGCGAGGGAATCTCCACGGTGACGCCGGCCCAGGGGGCCTGCGGCTCCACCCGGATATCGAACCGCTCGGGATTCTTGCCCACGATGATGGAGGCCAGGATGGCCGGGACGTAGTTGCGGGTTTCGCGGGGCAGCAGGCGCTGCTCGGCCATCTCCCAGAAATCGCGGTCGGGATGGCGGTTCAGGATCCGCTGGATGCGGCCCTCGCCGGAGTTGTACGCGGCCAGCACCAGGTACCAGTCGCCGAACATCCCGTACAGGTCCTTCATGTACCGGCAGGCGGCGCGGGTGGCTTTCTCGGGGTCGGAGCGCTCGTCCACCCACCAGTCCACCCGCAGCCCGTAACGACGGCCGGTCCACTGGATGAACTGCCAGAGCCCCTTGGCGCGGGCGCGGGAGTAGGCGCTGATCTTGAAGTTGCTCTCCACGAGCCCGAAGTAGATCAGGTCGAGGGGGATGCCCTCCTCCCGGAAGATCCGCTGGAACATCTCGTGGAAGCGGGTCAGCCGGCCGAGGCCCTGCGCCACCTGGTCCCGCTTGGCGCCGGTGGTCAGTTGGCTGATGTAGGCCATCACCTCGCGGTTGACGTACACCGGGAAATCGTAATGCTGGCGGAGAATGTCATCCTGGATCAGGTGTTCGATTGCCGGGTCGATCTCGGCCGGGGTGAGGGACGCTTCCAGCAGCGCCTCGAGCGGCGGCTCCTCCGGGTCGGGGATGTCCTCGTCCGCGTCGCCATCGGGGAAAAGGTTGAGCCGGTCGCGGTGCAGGTCGATCCGCGCCAGCAACTCCGCCAGCCGGGCCCGGAACAGGGGCGAGCCGTTGAGCTCGATCCCGGAAAAGAAAAAGCTCTCCAGCGCGTAGGTCATTTCGCGGACGGCCCACTCGGGATTGTTCGTGTCGGCGAACAGTTCGCCCAGTTCGAAGGCGGCGAAGCTTTCGCTGATGAGGTCCGTCTCGGGCGAGGCGCCGAGGTCGCGGTCGTGCATCCGGAAAGCGTCCGGCACGTGCCGCACTGGCGGGTGAAGCTCCAGCGGGCTCGGCGGTTCACCCGCGAGGCCGGAAAAACCGAGGAGTGGCAGGAAGATCACAACAAGCCAGGGAGAATACTTTGCAACCATTTCCCGGCCATCTTAGACCGGTGTCGGCGGGACTGTCAACCGAAATGCGTCCGAGAGCCTTGGGCGGCGGGGCTTTCAGCCGGGCGCGGCGGCGGCGTCAGGGGGACCCGGCCGATTCCACCACGCCCATGCGGCGGAATTTTTCCGTCCGCGACAGGGTCAGGCGGTCGAATGGGAGCGCGGCCAGTTCGTCCAGGTGCCGCTCCAGCGCATCGCCCAGCGCGCGGGCGGTGGCGTCCCAGTCCGCGTGGGCGCCCTCCGGCGGTTCCGGCACGATCTCGTCGATGATGCCGAGCCGCTTCAGGTCGCGGCTGGTCAGCCCCAGGTTGCGGGCGGCCGCCTCGGCGTGCGCCTGGTCCTTCCAGAGGATGGCCGAACAGCTTTCCGGCGAGATCACCGAGTAGACCGCGTTCTCCAGCATCAGAATCCGGTCGCCCACGCCGATGCCCAGTGCCCCGCCGGAGCCGCCTTCGCCGATGACGCTGACGATGACGGGCACCCGCAGGCGGGCCATTTCGCGGAGGTTGTAGGCGATGGCCTCGGCCTGGCCGCGTTCCTCCGCGCCGATGCCCGGGAAGGCGCCCGGCGTGTCGACGAACGTCAGGATCGGCTTGCGGAACTTTTCGGCCAGCCGCATCGCCCGCAGCGCCTTGCGGTAGCCCTCTGGTTGCATCATGCCGAAGTTGCGGTGCTTCCGCTCGGCCAGGTTGCGCCCCTTCTGCTGGCCCACCACCACCACGGGCCGGGAGCGGAACCAGCCGAAGCCGGTGACCACCGCCGGGTCGTCGGCGTACTTGCGGTCGCCGTGGATCTCCTCGAAGTCGGTGAAGAGCCGCGCGATGAAATCCAGGGTGTAGGGGCGGTTCTCGTGCCGGGCCAGCTTGGTCTGTTGCCACGGGGTGATCTGCTCGTGGATCCGCTGGCGCACCTGGCGGATCTTCTCGCGGAGGATCTCCAGGGCCCGCCGGGCCGATTCGTCGTCGCCGAACCGCTCCAGTTCGGCGAGCTGGGCTTCCAGATCCTTGAGCAATGCGCTGTGCCAGTCGTTCATGACCGCCCCAATCGTTTTGATTTCGCCGGGCATTTTAACATACAATGACACCTCATCACCGATTTCGGCGCCGGGAGGCGGCCATGGAACTCATCAGCAGCCGGACCAACGACCAGGTGAAGCAGTTCGTCCGGGTGCGGGAGGGGACGTCCGACAACCCGCTCTGCTTCGCCGTCGAAGGCGCCAAGCTCCTGGCGGAGGTCGCCCGCTCGGCGCACGCGGTGCTCCAGGTGTTCGTCGTGCAGGGGTACGAGGACAAGCTGCCGCCGGTGGCGGCCCATCAGGTTTTCGCGGTCACGCCGGAGGTGATGCACAAGCTGTCGGGCCTCCGGTCGCCGGCCTGGGTGGCGGCGCTCTGCGGCCGCAAGGAACCGAAGGGGCCCGGCCAGGTCCTGCGGCGGACGCCCTGGCTGGTGCTCGACGGCGTCCAGGACCCGGGCAACGTGGGCAGCATCCTCCGGTCGGCCGAGGCGCTGGGCAACGTCCCGGTGGTGCTTCTGCCGCCGGCGCCGTCCCCCTTCCAGGATAAAGTCATCCGGGCCAGCATGGGCTCGGCGCTGCGGGCGCCGTACTGGCGGCCGCCGGGCGCCGACGACTTTCTCGCGCAGGCGCACGAGCGGGGCGTGCGGCTCTGGGCGCTCGACGTCAAGGGCGGGGTGGCCCTGGCCGACGTGCCGGCGGAGGCCGACCAGGCGTTCGTCATCGGCGGCGAAGGGCACGGGCTGTCGGGCGGGATCGCCGCCGCGGTGGAGCGGACCGTGCGCATTCCCATCCGGGCGCCGGTGGAATCGCTGAACGCGGCCGCGGCGGCGGCCATCCTGCTCTACCACCTGAGCGCCCGCCGGCGCGAAGCCCGCTGACCGCCGTGGAGAACGACGCGATGGGCGGCAAAGGCAAAGTGAAAAATGATCCCTCCCTGTTCCAGGCCGAGGAAGGCGCCGAGGCGGAGGAGTCCCGCGTCCCGCTGGCGGAGCGGATGCGGCCGCGGACGCTGGCCGAATACCGGGGCCAGACGCACCTCGTCGGGGAGGGGAAGCCCCTGCGCCGGATGATCGAGTCGCGGCGCATCCCCTCGCTGATCCTGTGGGGGCCGCCCGGTACGGGCAAAAGCACCCTGGCCCACGTCATCGCCCGCACGCTCGACACCCACTTCGTGAGCTACAGCGCCGTGCTGACGGGCATCAAGGAAGTGCGGGACGTCATGAGCGACGCGGCCTACTTCTTCGAGAAGACCGGCCGGCAGACGCTCATCTTCATCGACGAGATCCACCGGTTCAACAAGGCCCAGCAGGACGCGTTCCTCCCCTTCGTGGAGAAGGGGCAGGTCCTGCTCATCGGCACCACCACCGTCAATCCCAGCTTCGACCTCAACGCCGCGCTGATGAGCCGGGTCAAGGTGCTGACCCTGCGGCCGCTGGACCCGGACGACATCGAGTCGATCCTGGCCGAGGCCCTGGCCGATCCCGACCGCGGACTCGCGCGGCTGGACCTGCGGGTCCCGCCGGAGCTGCTGCACAAGATCGCGGTGTTCTCCTCCGGCGACGCCCGCCGCGGCCTGAACCTGCTGGAGCAGCTCGCCGACTACGCCGAGCAGCGGAGCGCCGACGGCCGCCGGACCGCGCCCACCGACGACGAGCTGCGCGAGGTGCTTCACCAGAAAGTACTCCTGTACGACAAGGACGGCGAGGAACATTACAACCTGCTCTCGGCGCTCCATAAATCGATGCGCAACTCCGACCCCGACGCCACGGTCTACTGGCTGGTCCGGATGCTGGAGGCGGGCGAGGACCCGCGGAACATCTGCCGGCGCATCCTCCAGTGCGCTTCGGAGGACGTGGGACTGGCCGACAACCAGGCGCTGCACGTGGCGGTCCAGGCCTGGCAGGCCTACGAGCTGCTGGGCCTGCCGGAAGGCCGGCTGGCCATCCTGCAGGCGGCGGTGTACGTGGCTGTGGCCCCCAAGTCCAACGCCCTCCTGCGGGCTTATGCCGCCGCCCAGCGGGACGTGGCCGAGAGCAGCGCCGAGGGTGTGCCCCTGCACCTGCGCAACGCCCCCACCCGGCTCATGGAGGCGGAAGGCTACGGGGAGGGTTACCTGTACGCCCACGACCATCCCGAGGGGACCACGGACATGACCGGCCTGCCGCCCGCCCTGGCGGGCCGGACCTACTACGAGCCGTCCGGCGCGGGCCTCGAAGCCCGCATCCGCGACAAACTGCGGGAAATCGCCGAGCGGAAGGCCGCGTTCGCCAAGCGGCGGCGAGAGGGCCGGAGAAGCCGTCGGAGCGAGTGAAAGAGCTTGAAAACGTGATGTGAATCATGTTTACATTGACCGGATGATACGTTACAATCCGGGTAATTCTGGTCTAGCCGAGGGTGAGTGAATGAGCGACAAGAAGATCTTGGTTGCTGACTACAACACGCGGGAGCTCCAGCAGCTGAAGAAGATTTTCACCGATGCCGGCTTCGACGTGGTCACGGTGCAGGACGGCAAGGCGGCCCTCGACGCGTTCGAGTCCGACCAGCCGGACATCGTGCTCCTCTCGGCCATGCTGTCCAAGATCAACGGCTTCGACGTCTGCCGGAAGATCAAGGACAATCCCACCGGTCGCAACGTTCCGGTGATCATCGCCACCTCGGTGTACAAGGGCCAGAAGTACCGCAACAAGGCCATTCACGAAAACGGCGCCAGCGAATTCATCGAGAAACCCGTCCCTGACAATGTTGTTCTGGAGACCGTCCAGCGGTTCATGGGCGACACCCGGAGTCTCATCGATACGCACCGGAGCGAGTTCATCGACAAGATGGCCAAGGAGTCGGCGGCCGAAGCCGCGCCGGCGCCCACACCGAAGCCGGCGCCGCCCCCGGCGGCCAAGGCGGCGCCGCCGCCGCCTCAACCCGCTCCGGAACCGCCCAAGCCGCAGCCGGCACCCGCCGCCTCGAAGTCCACGGATGTGGAAAGTCGGTTCGAGCAGGAAATCGCCGCGACCCTGATCGCCTCGGAAGCCCCGGCGGCGGCCGAGATGGACGATTCCATGGACAAGCTCCTCAGCGACACGCTCTCCGGCCTGGGACTCGACCTCGGCAAGGGCAGGTCCAAGGCGGCCCCCGCGCCGGCGCCGGCGCCGCCGGTGGTCAGCGAGGCCAAGAAGACCGAGGCCGCCATCGAAAAACTCGTGGAATCGGCGAGCCAGGCGACGGCGCCGCCGCCGCCGCTGCTCGGGCCCGACACCGGCGAGATCCGTTTCGACCAGTTGAAAAAGGAAGTGAAGCAAGCCGGGGAACCGGCCGCGCCCAAGGTCGACGCGGTGGAGGCCTTCCTCCGCTCGTTCGACACCGATCTGGAGAAGAAGCTCAGCGACACGCTCAGCGGCGTGGGCCTGTCCGATACCAGCATCGACAAGGTGATCCAGCCCAAGACGCCGGAGCCGGCCGCTCCGATGCCGCGGACCGCCCCCGCTCCCCCGCCGGAGCCCGAGTACGAGGAGGGCACCAAGTTCGGGGATTACCTTCTGGACCGGAAGATCGGCCACGGCGGCATGGCGGAGCTGTTCCGCGCCAAGAAGCGGGGCCAGGAAGGCTTCCAGAAGATCGTGGCCATCAAGCGGATCCTGCCCCACCTGTCGGACAACCAGGAACTCGTCACCATGTTCATCGACGAGGCGAAGATCGCCGCCCAGCTGTCCCACCAGAACATCGTCACCATCTTCGATTTCGGCAAGATCAACCACTCGTTCTACATCGCCATGGAGTTCGTGGACGGCTTTGATTTCAAGAAGATCCTGAGCCGGGCGAAAGAGCTGGGCATCCGGCTGCCCCACAAGCTGGCCGCCCACATCGCCCTGCAGATCGCCAGCGCGCTGGATTACGCGCACTTCAAGAAAGATTTTAACAACAAGGAAATGAACATCGTCCACCGGGATGTCAGTCCGCAGAACATCCTGATCTCCCGGGAAGGCGAGGTGAAACTGGTGGATTTCGGCATCTCGAAGGCCGAATCCAAAATCCACCACACGGTCAAGGGCGCTCTCAAGGGCAAGCTCCTGTACATGAGCCCCGAACAGGCCTGGGGCAAGCCGGTGGACAAGCGGTCGGACCTCTTCTCGCTGGGCATCGTGCTCTGCGAGGCCATCAGCGGCAAGGTCCTGTTCGAGGACTCGTCCGAATTCGACGTCCTCGAGAAGGTCCGCTCCGGCAAGATCCCGATCCTGGAAAACGAGATGCCCTCCCTGCCGCCGCGGCTCAAGAACATCATCAACAAGGCGCTTCAGATCGACATCGGCCAGCGCTACCAGACCGCCGGGGAGATGGGCAAGGACCTGCACGATTACCTGAGCACCGGCAAGCAGCGGCCGTCGCCCAAAGACCTGGCCACCTTCCTGACCCGGA
>CALAMB010000293.1 GCA_937925645.1 uncultured Acidobacteriota bacterium | reverse complement strand
ACTGGAGCCTGCTGGGGCGGATCAATCAAAAGCAAACCCGTCCGCAAGACCAACCTGGCCCCTTGGCGGCCTTGCCCGAAGACGACCGTGCCCTCATCCGGTCAATACTCCCCGAACTGGGCGCTTAAACGAATGGATACCCCCGCATCTAATAATAGGACAATCACAAATCCATGAAGCATCATCAAACTAACAAATGTGCACGAGTGGACCGGTGGATTCCGGTTGTCTTGCTCGTTGTTCTTGCACTGCAAAGCGGCCTCTTGCCGGGCAGTGAATTTGGTTTCGCCGCTTCCCCGGTGGCGAACCCGGCCGGGAAGCTGGTGGAACCAGCCAGGGCCGATGACCGGCTTTCGCCCGCCGCCTTCGCTGATCCGCCGCTCCAGACCCGGCCGGGTTGTTTCTGGGCCTGGCTCAATGGCTCGATTGCCGCGGAACAGGTCACCCGCGACCTCGAGGCGATGAAACAAGGGGGGATGCGGGGCGGCGAGATCTGGGATGTGGCCGCGTATGCCGACCCGGACAAACGGGTGCCGGCCGGGCCTCCGTTCCTGGGGCCGGAATCCACGCGGTTGATTGTCCACGCGATCCGCGAGGCCGACCGGCTCGGGCTGGAACTCGGCTTGGTTGCGTCGAGCGGTTGGAATGCGGGCGGGAGTTGGATCAAGCCGGAGCATGCCGGCAAGGGACTCTATCATTCAACCACCACGGTGAAGGGACCCACGGGTTTTCATGACGGGCTGCCATTGCCCGAACTGCCGAAGAATTGTCCGCGTGATGAGCAGGGTCGGCCAAGCTACCTCCGCGAAGTGGCGGTGCTGGCGGTGCCTGACAATCCAGCCAAGACCATCGCCAGCGGGAAACAGGTCATTGACGTGACGACGAAGGTTGGCGCCGACGGCAAGTTGCGTTGGGAGGTGCCCGAGGGGGACTGGGCCATCTTGCGTTTCGTCTGTTTGAATCACGGGCAACAGTTGATCGTTCCCAGTCCGAATTCTGGCGGCCCCATGATTGACTTCTTCGACCCGCGCGCCACCGAGTTTCATCTCCGCCACATCGCCGGCACGATTCTCAAGGAACTGGGACGCGAGTCGTTCGCCGGGACCAGCTTCCAGACGATGGAATTTGACAGCATGGAACTCGACGGCTTCACGCCCTGGACGGAAACCATGGCCGATGGGTTTCAACAGCAGATGGGCTACCCGGTAATCGGCTTCCTGCCTTTGCTCACCGGTTGGAAACTGGCCGATCCCGAAGCCCAGGAGCGGTTTCTCTATGATTGGAGGAAGTTCGTAAGCGATCGGTTGATTGAGTCGCATTACGCGACGGGCCGCAAGGTCCTTCAATCCTACGGCGTGCAGCTCATCGCCGAAGCGGGCGGGCCGGGGCCGCCGATCTGGGATTCCAATCCGGTGGATGGCATCAGGGCGCTCGGAGCGGTGGATATTCCGCGCGGGGAGTTTTGGATCCGGCATCGCGGAATTTTTCTGGTTAAGGAGATCGCCTCGGCCGCTCATGTTTACGACAAACGACTGGTGGACGCGGAAGCCTTCACCACCTGGCGCCGCTGGATTGACGGGCCGTTGAATCACAAGGAACTGGCCGACCGTGCCTTGTGCGAGGGTTTGAATTGCTTTTCAGTACACACGTTTGCCAGTTCCCCGCCCGACGCGGGGCTTCCCGGCTGGGCTTATCATGCCGGCACGGACATCAATCCGGCGGCCACCTGGTGGCCGATGGCCCGCGGATTGATGGACTACCTCGCGCGCTGCTCTTACATGCTCCGCCAGGGGTGGTTTGTCGCCGACGTTTGTTACTACTATGGCGATCAGGCGCCGAATTTCTTCCCAGCGCTGTGCAATGTGGAGAACAAACCGCTATTGGACGGCCTCGCCCCGCAGAACGATTTTGATGTCTGTTCCTCGGAGGTGATTCTCCAGCGGATGCGCGTCGAAAACAGCTGGATCATGCTGCCGGATGGGATGAGCTATGCCGCGCTGGTGCTGCCCGAGCAGGATCACATTCCGCTGGAAGTCATCAGGAAAATTCGGACGCTGGTGGCCGAAGGGGCAACGGTGATCGGCCACCAGCGGCCGACCCGCGCCCCGGGTCGGCGAAGTTCCGAACAGGAGAACCAACAAGTGGAGCAGTTGGTCAAAGCGCTTTGGGGCGCGGACCAGCCGGGCGGGCCGGCGGTCCAGGTCCGGTCCATGGGTCGCGGCCGGTTTGTGATCGCCCGCGATCGCACGAAGTCGCTCCGGGAAATTGGCGTCGGCCCGGATTTTGAAATCGCCGGGCGCGGCGAACCGGATCTCGGCTCGCTGGATTTCGTCCATCGCAAGACGGGCGATGACGAGTTCTATTTCATCCGCAACAAGACCAGGGAGCCGCAAGCACTGACCTGCCGTTTCCGGGTCGCGGCGGAAGCCAACGGGCAGACGCCCGAATTCTGGTGGCCGGATTCAGGCCGCCGCAGTGTTTGCCGCGGTTGGAAAGCCGTCGCCGGCGGTCACACCGAGCTGCCCGTGGAGCTGGGTCCCCTGGGGTCGGTGTTTGTGGTGTTCCGCAAGGGCGGTGGCACGGGCAATGATCTCGACGCACTCGCTCGCGACACCTTTCCTGCGGCCGAGACTCCCGCGTCCTTGACTCTCGACGGGCCATGGCAAGTCGAGTTTCCCGAAGGCTGGGGCGCGCCGCGCACGGCGGACTTTGAGAAACTGCAAAGCTGGACCGAGTCGCAGGTCGAAGGGATTCGCTTTTTCTCCGGGATTGCCACCTATCGCAAGAGTTTCGAGCTCCCGGAAGCGCTGGCGAAACGGGATCAGCTCTTCCTTCAACTGGGCGACCTGGCCGAAATCCCCGATGTCACGCTCAATGACAAACTGTTGGGGCTGGCGTGGCTGCCGCCCTATCGGATCGAGATTTCCGGGTCCGCCCGCGCCGGCGCGAATCAGTTGGAGGTTCGCGTCGCCAATCTCTGGGCCAACCGGTTGAACGCCGATTCGCTGCTGCCCGAGTCGCGACGTTTCACGCGCAGCAACCTCGACCGGATTCAAACCGATCCGACCTCCGATAGCAGTTATGGCCGTGTTCCGCGCGGCAAGACCCGGCCCGTTTACACCGAAATACCCCCGCTGATGAAGTCGGGCCTTTTCGGTCCGGTCAGGATTATCACACCCACAAACTGAGACAATGGCAGGAGACAAAGCATGATGAAAACCTCTCTTCTTACTCTCGCCCTCGCGGCCCTCTTCTCCGCGCCGCTTCCGGCTTTGGCCGCCGGCAAGAACCAACCCTTGACGATACCCGACTTCACCAAGGGCGATGCCATTCCCGCAGGCGCGAAGCATGACTGGAATCTTGGTCCCACGGGACTGCGCGGCTGGATCTTCTGCGACAAGCTGGTGACCACCGACGCGCGGCAGATTTCCATTACCAAGGTGGAGAAGGGGTCTCCCGCCGATGGCGTCTTTCTCGTCGGCGACGTCATCCTTGGAGTCGGCGGCAAGCCGTTTTCCTACGACCCGCGCACCGAACTCGGCAAGGCGCTCACCGTTGCGGAGTCCGAGGCGGGCGGCGGGAACTTGGCCGTCACCCGCTGGCGCGCCGGCAAAACCGAAGAGGTGGTCGTCAAGCTACCAGTGCTTGGCAGCTACAGCGCCACCGCACCCTACGATTGCCCAAAGTCGAAGCTCATTCTCGAACATGGATGCATGGCGCTCGCCGCCCGAACGGCTCACCCTTCCTATAGCGACCAAGACCCCATCACCCGCTCTCTCAACGCGCTCGCCCTGTTAGCCGGCGGCAATCCCGATTACCTTCCGCTGGTAAAGAAAGAGACCCAATGGGCCGCGGACTATTCGGCCGCCTCGATGCAGACGTGGCGCTACGGCTACGTCATGCTCCTCCTCTCCGAGTATGTGCTGGCGACCGGCGACCAGTCGGTCATGCCGGGCCTGCGACGTCTCGCGCTGGAAGCCGCCAATGGGCAGAGCGCGGTCGGTTCGTGGGGCCATGGATTCGCGAGACCCGACGGCCGCCTCGGCGGCTACGGGATGATGAATTCTCCGGGAGTTCCTCTAACCATTTCGCTGGTGCTGGCGCGTGAGGCGGGCGTGAGGGACCCCGAGGTGGCCCGCGCCATCGAACTCAGCGCCCGCTTGTTGCGATTCTACATCGGCAAAGGGGCGATTCCCTATGGCGACCATCACCCGTGGATTGAGAACCACGAAGACAACGGCAAGTGCGGGATGAGCGCGGTCCTATTCAACCTTCTGGGCGAAGCCAACGGCGCAGAGTTCTTCTCCCGCATGAGCGTCGCCTCCCACGGACCGGAGCGCGACACGGGACATACCGGTAATTTCTTCAACATTCTGTGGGCGATGCCAGGCGTCGCCCAGTCCGGCCCCAATGCCACGGGAGCTTGGATGCAGGAATTCGGCGCTTGGTATTTCGACCTCGCGCGGCGCTGGGACGGCACCTTCCTCCACCAAGGTCCGCCCGAGCCCGACCACGACAGCTACAACGGCTGGGACTGCACAGGCGTTTACCTGCTGGCCTACGCGATGCCGCTGAAGAAGACCTACCTGACCGGCAAACGCCCGGGTGTCACCCCGCAGCTCGACGCCGCAGGTGCCCAAACGCTCATCCTCGATGGCCGCGGCTGGGACAACAAGGACCGCTACAGCGCCTACGACAAACTCAGCGAAGGTCAACTATTTGAGCGTCTCGGCAGTTGGTCGCCAGTGGTCCGCGA
>CALAMB010000292.1 GCA_937925645.1 uncultured Acidobacteriota bacterium | reverse complement strand
CTCCAGGTGGACGCCCGCGTGTACGACACCGACCTTCTGCAACTGGCCCTCGACCTGCCCGCCGAGATCGTGCTCGACGCCATCCCGGACCGGACCTTCCGCGGCCGGGTGGTCCAGCTCAGCGACGCGGCCAGCACCCGGCACTTCCGGTCCCAGCTGCGGTCGTTCCGCATGAAGATCACCCTGGAGCGGCCCGATCCGGCCGTGATGAAACCGGGCATGACCGCCCGAATCCGGGTGCCCGTGTCACGGGCCGGGGCGCTGGTGGTGCCGCGCGCGGCCGTCCACACCGACAGCCGCGGCGACGCGTATCTCCTGCGACCGGGCGATCCGCCGCGCCGTGTCCCCGTCGAGGTGCTGGACGCCAACGCCACCGAGGCGGTCGTCCAGGGCGACGTCCGCGCCGGCGAGGAGGTGCTGCCGGCGGCCGGCGGTGCCGGCGCGTCGGCCGACGCCGCCATCGAATGGCTGAGCGTGAAGCGGGATGACTTCGCCTTCACTGTCGCCGGCTCGGGTCAAGTCATTGCGGAGAAGGCCGTGGACATCGGCCCGCCCGCCCTGCCCCGCGTGCGGCGCTTCAAGATCATCCGGCTGGCCGAGGAGGGCATCCAGGTCCGGCCGGGCGATTTTCTCGTCCAGTTCGATCCGTCGGAAATCTTCCGCTACCTGCGCGACGAGACCGCCGAGCTGGACAAGGCCCGGCAGGAGATCCTGCGCACCGGTTCCACCCGCGAGTCCGCGGTCAAGGACCTGGAGCTGGAGCTGGAGGAGGCCAAGACCCAGGAGGTGCGCGCCCAGAGCAAGCTCCTCGACGTGCGCGAATTCGAGTCCTCCATCAAGGTCCGGGAGGCCGAGTACGAGCTGGAGCTGGCCAAGGCCCGCACCGCCATGCTGAACAAGAAGCTGGCGGCGGTGCAGGAGAACGCCCGGCTGGAGCTGGGCCTCCTGCGGGACAAGCAGCGCTTCCACCAGGAGCGCGTCCAGAGCTACCAGGCCGCCCTGGCCGCCCTGGAGGTCGCCGCCCCCATCGGCGGCGTGGTCATCCACAAGACCGACTGGAACAACGAGAAGAAGCAGGTGGGCAGCGACGTGTTCATGATGGACACGATCATCTCGTTGCCCGACCTCACCACCCTGGTGGTCCGCGGACAGGTCGCCGAAGTGGACTCCAACAAAATCCGCGTCGGCCTGCCGGTGGCGGTCTCCTTCGACGGCATCCCGGAGAAGGTGTTCCGCGGCCGGATCACGCAGATCGCCGACTCGCTGACCGCCGGCCCCCAGGATCGGCCCATCAAGTCCCTCGGGTTCACGGTCAAGCTGGAGACGGTCGATCCCCAGCGGATGCGCCCCGGCATGGCCGCCCGGCTCGAGGTGGAGATCGACCATTTCCAGAACGTGCTCGCGGTGCCGCTGGCCGCCCTCGAGACCGCCGGCGGCCGCTCGTTCCTGTGGGTGGAGCGCGACGGCCGCCCCCAGCGCCGCGAGGTGACCGTGGGCCGGAACAACGGCCTGATGGCCATCGTCACAAACGGGCTGGCCGAGGGCGAGCGGGTTGCCAGCAGGCCTGTCGAGACCGCCAGCGCGGCCAACGGCAACGGCCGCGTCAACGGGAGGGCCTCCCAGTGATTAAGAAAACGCTCGTCACTCTCGGGATCCTGGCTGTCCTGGCGGCCGCCGGCTACCTGTTCGGCGGACCGGTCAGCCGCCGGATCTCCGCGTGGCTCCATCCGTCAGACGAGGACCCGGTGCCCACGCTGAGCCTCAAGCCGCGGGAGTACCGCATCGTCGTGCCGGCCCAGGGCGCGCTCACGGGACTGGACACCGTCCCCATCAACACCCCCAGCCCCCGCAGCCGTTCCCGCTGGTCCCTCAAGATCGCCTGGCTCGTCCCCGAGGGAACCCTGCTCCCCGCCGGCAGCACCCTGGTGCGCTTCGACCGGAGCGAGGCGGCCCTGGCGCTGGAGCAGAACCGGAACACCGTCACCAGCTACGACCATCGCCTCGACAAGAACAGCCAGGACGCCCGCACCGACACCCGGCTGGTGGAGCTGGACCAAACCGGCGCCGACAAGGAGTACGCGTTCGCCCAGCGGCAGATCCGCAAGGATGAGGATATTTTCTCCCGATGGGAGATCCAGGAGTCCATCATGAACGCCGCGCTGGCCCAGTATCGCAAGGGCGTGCTCGCCCGCAAGGGGGAGCTGCGCGGCACCCTGAACCAGGCCGACCAGAAAATCCTGGGGATCGAGCGCGGCCGGGCGCAGGCCGAGGTCCAGTCAGCCGAGGAAATTCTCTCGTCGCTGGAGATCCGGGCCCCGGTGTCCGGCGTGGTCATCTACCGCGAAAGTTGGTTCCAACGCCTGGAAGTGGGCGGCGAGGTCTGGCCGGGGCAGCCGCTCATGGACATCGCCAGCCTCAGCTCGTTCAAGGGCAAAATCCAGGTGGCCGAGGCCAGCATCGCCGGCGTCAAGGAGGGCGCGCCGGTTGACGTCCGGATCGCCTCGCTGCCCGACCAGGCCTTCACCGGCCGGGTGGTCAAGGTGGCCAGGGTGGCCGAGCAGATCGTCGACGAGGATCCCCGCAAGTACTTCGAGTGCGAGATCGCCCTCGACGTGCCGCCCGACGTGCTCCCCCGCCTCAAGCCCGGCCTGCGCCTGACGGCGGAGATCGAAACGGCCCGCCAGGCGGGCGCCTTCGTGGTGCCCAAGTGCGCGGTGATCAAGAAGGACAACCGCTTTCTCGTGTACGTCCGCGACGCGCGCACCGGCTACCGCGAGCGTCCCGTGACCATCGTGGACAGCGACCACGGTTTCTTCGTCCTCGACGGCGTCCGGGACGGCGACGTGATCGCCCTGCGCCACCCTTACGAAAAACAGCAGCTCCATCTGCCTGACTTCAACGCCGCCTCCTCCATGACCTCCGGGCGGCGCTTCATCGTGATCGGCTAGGCAACCCCATCCCGCGGAGAGACAACCGATGCTCATCAGCGAATCGTTCAAAGTCGCCGTCGAGAACCTGTTCCGGCACAAGCTGCGCACCACCCTGACCATGCTGGGGATCATCTTCGGCGTGGCGGCCGTGCTCTCCATGCTGGCCATCGGCGCCGGCGCCGAGCAGGAGTCGCTGACCCTGATCCGCAACATGGGCCTGCGCAACATCATGGTCAAGGCCAAGGAGTTCGCCCCCAACGAGCAGAAGATCATCCGCCAGGATTCGCCCGGCCTGAGCCGCCGCGACGTGGCGGCGCTCCGCCAGGCCCTGCCCGACGGCTCGCTCGCCGTGGGCAAGAAGGTGGTCAAGGCCTACCAGATCTTCTCGCGCCTCGGCAAGAGCGACTCGCGCGTGCTGGCCGTGAATGCCCTCTACCCGCAGGCGATGGGCCTGCAGATGCTCGCCGGCAGCTTCTTCATCCCCGTGGACGAGGCCAGAGCCAACCCGGTCTGCGTGCTGGGGACCACCGCGCGGCGCAAGCTGTTCGGCGTCAACGACCCCGTCGGCGAACCGGTCAAGATCAACCAGGAGTGGTTCACCGTGATCGGCGTGCTGGCCGACCCGTACCTGCAGAAGGACGAGTTCGAGGGAGTGAAGCTGGAGAATCCCAGCAACGACATCTACGTGCCGCTGGCCACCTGCCTGGCCAAGTTTGAGCCCGACCCTGTGGCGGACGAACTGGACGAGATCGTCATCCAGATCCCCGAGGGGGCCGACCTGGCCGTTCAGGCGGCGCTGGTTTCCTCGATGGTGGGCAGCATGCACCGGCAGATCGACGACTTCAGTCTCGTGGTGCCGGAGAAACTCCTGGCCCAGAACCGCCAGACGCAGCAGATCTTCAACGTGGTGATGGGCGCCATCGCCTCCATCTCGCTGCTCGTGGGCGGCATCGGCATCATGAACATCATGCTCGCCTCGGTGCTGGAGCGCACCAACGAGATCGGACTCCGTCGGGCGCTGGGCGCGCGCCGCCGCGACATCAGCAGCCAGTTCGTCCTCGAGTCCGTGGGGCTGAGCGCCGGGGGGTCGCTGCTGGGGATCGCGCTGGGATACGGCATCGCGCGGATCGTGTCGGCCTACTCCGGCTGGGCCACCGTGGTCACGGTGTGGTCCGTCCTGCTGGGGGTCGGCGTCTCGTGTGCCGTCGGCCTCGTGTTCGGCATCTATCCGGCGCGGCGGGCGGCCCGGATCTCCCCCATCGAGGCGCTGCGCCATGAATAGTTAGGAGTTGGGAGATAGGAGACAGGAGATAGGAGACAGGAGATAGGAGATGGGGAATCTGAGTACTGTAGAGATTACCAACTCCTAACTCCTATCTCCCAACTACCATCTGATTAGGTGAAGGCGACTTTCAGGGCCTCGTAGTTGGCCTTCAGGAACACGTCCAGGTCGGCCTCGGTGTGCGCCGCCGAAATGAAGCACGCCTCGAACTGCGACGGCGCCAGGTAGATCCCCCGCCGGAGCATCTCCCAGAAGTAGCGGCCGTATCGCTGCGTGTCCGACCGGGCCGCCGAGGCGAAGTCCCGCACCGCGCCGTCGGTGAAAAACAGCGTGGCCATGGAGCCCGCCGTGTTCAAGGTCAGGCGGAGGTTCAACCGTTCCAGGTCGCGGCGGATCCCGTCGGCCAAGTGGCCGCCCAGCCGCGCCAGCCGCGCGTACAGGCCCTCGTCCCGCTCCATCTGCTCCAGCGCCTCCAGGGTGGCCAGGCCGGCGGTCACCGCCAGCGGATTGCCGGAGAGCGTCCCCGCCTGGTAGACCGGACCCTCGGGGGCGACGCAGGCCATGATGTCCGCCCGGCCGCCGTAGGCGCCCACGGGCAGGCCACCGCCGATGATCTTGCCCAGCGTGGTCAGGTCCGGCGTCACGCCGTAGTGGGCCTGCGCGCCGCCCAGCCCCAGCCGGAAGCCGGTGATCACCTCGTCGAACACCAGCAGGATGCCGTGCGCGGCGGTGATCTCGCGCAGGAAGGAAAGGAAGCCGTCCGCCGGCGGCACCACGCCCATGTTGGCCGCCACCGGCTCCACGATGACGGCCGCCAGGTCCGCCCCTTCCCGCCGAACCACGTCGGCCACCGCCGCCGCGTCGTTGTACGGGACGGTCAGGGTGAGTCCCGACACCTCCGCGGGGATCCCCGGGCAGCCCGGAATGCCCAGCGTGGCGACGCCGGAACCCGCCTTCACCAGGAAGGCGTCGGCGTGGCCGTGGTAGCAGCCCTCGAACTTGAGAATCTTCCGGCGTCCGGTGAACCCGCGCACCAGCCGGATGGCGCTCATGGTGGCCTCGGTGCCCGAGCTCACGAGCCGGACCTTCTCCACCGACGGCACCAGCCGGCAGATGGCCTGGGCCAGGGCCACCTCCACCGCCACCGGCGCGCCGAACGAGGTGCCCTTGCGGAGCGCCTCCTCCAGCCGCCGGACCACCGGCGGGTACGCGTGCCCGAGGATCAGCGGTCCCCACGACGCCACGAAGTCGATGTACTCGTTGCCGTCGGCGTCCCACAGTCGCGCCCCGGCGCCCCGGTCGATGAACGGCGGGGTCCCGCCCACCGACCCGAAAGCGCGCACCGGCGAGTTCACCCCGCCGGGGATGCACTGGACGGCTTCGGCAAAAAAGGCGCGGCTGCGTGTCTGTTCCATGGCGCCCGCCTCAGCGGATCAGCCCGCGGGCTACCAGATCCTTGGCGAAATAGGTCAGGATCAGGTCGGCGCCCGCTCGCTTGATGGCGGTGAGCACCTCCAGCGCGATCCGGTCGTGGTCCAGCCAGCCCTGCCGGGCGGCCGCCTTGATCATGGAGTACTCGCCGCTCACGTTGTAGGCCGCCAGAGGCAGGTCGAATTGGTCGCGCACCGCCCGGATGACGTCCAGGTAGGCCAGCGCCGGTTTGACCATGACGATGTCGGCACCCTCGGCGATGTCCTCGGCCACTTCGCGCACCGCTTCGCGGCCGTTGGGCGGATCCATCTGGTAGGAGCGCCGGTCGCCGAACTGGGGCGCCGACTCGGCCGCCTCGCGGAACGGCCCGTAGAAGCCGGAGGCGAACTTGGCCGA
>CALAMB010000291.1 GCA_937925645.1 uncultured Acidobacteriota bacterium | reverse complement strand
TCTCGAGCCGGCCACTGGCCTGTGCGAATCTCAACCCCTTCCTGCTGGCGGGCATATTATTGCGAAGTGGATTACCCATCTGACGGACCCGAATGTTCTTTATTTACTGGATAGATCCGAAAATCATGTGTGGCGTACTCGGGACCGGGGCCTAAATTGGGAAAATGTTACGTTCGGAAAAGTGATCACGAAAGTTCAGACCTTGGTCATGGATCCAGAGGATCCGGAAACATTATTTTTGGGAGGAGAAACACCGGGCACTCTGTCATTCACGGGTCAAATCATTCAG
This sequence comes from uncultured Acidobacteriota bacterium, assembly GCA_937925645.1. Classification (GTDB taxonomy): domain Bacteria; phylum Acidobacteriota; class JAAYUB01; order JAAYUB01; family JAAYUB01; genus JAAYUB01. Next base: position 5,751 of record CALAMB010000291.1, on the reverse strand, counting down.
GGCGGAGTTCACCGGACCAATGACGGGGGCGACACGTGGAGCCGACACAATGATGGTTTGCCCATCAGCACCGTTCCTTGTCTGACAATCGACCCGTTCGATCGGAACAGGCTTTACGCCGGCACCTCCGGCGGCGGTTTGGCGCAAAGCATCGACGGCGGCACCACTTGGGCGGCGCTGGATGCGGGGCCGCGCATCCGGCGCATCAGCGGAGTGTACGTCAGCCTCCACGATCCGCGGATCGTTCTGGCGGGGACGAATGACGGCGTGATCCGGAGTGCGGATGCCGGGGCGAACTGGGAATCCGCTTACGCCGGATTGACCGGAGCCGACATCAGCGCCATGGCGGCGGATCCCGCTATCCCTGGCCGTCTGTACGCCGGCACGGCCTATGGGCGGGTGTACCGCCGGGATGGCGACGGGCCGTGGGAGCGACTGAACTCCGGATTCAGCGGTGAAACGGTGAGCCAATTGGTGGTGCATCCCGCCGATCCGGCACGACTGTACGCCGGCATCGGGAGCGGATGGATGTATCGCAGTGACGATGGCGGAGCGGAATGGCTTCCTGCCATGGGCGATTTCCCGGAATTTTACATTTATGAGCTTTGTGCGAACCCTTCGGATCCCGACCGGCTGGACGCCTGCCTGAGCCGGGGCATCGCCCGGACCGACGACGGCGGCCGCCGCTGGTCATTTCTGCGCACGTCGTTCAAACCCCGAACCATGGCCGTGGATCCGCTGAATCCTTCGAATCTGCTGGCGGCTGCAGGCGGTAGCGTTTACCGAAGCACAGACGGCGGCGCCAACTGGACCCTGATGCTGTCAAGTATCCTACGTTACGGGAATGCATACATTGCCTTCCATCCGTTGAATCCGACAGTCGTATATACATGCGGTTTTACCTTTCCGCAGATTGAAGTGTACCGCAGTACAGACAGCGGTGCATCGTTCCAGTTGTTGGGCCAGGTGACGGGTGAGGATCTTGCGCTGGATTTTACCTTCGATGCGGTGGTGCCTGAATGGATTTGGGGGCTGTCTGACGACGGATTGATGTGGAGGAGCATCGACGGGGGTGCCACCTGGAACCCGCTCGTCAATCCGCTCGTCAATCCGCTGAACTCCAATTGGGTGAGTTGCCTCGTGGCCGATCCCCAGCTTTCCGGCGTTGTATATGCCGGCTATCGAGATGGCCTGTATCGTAGCACCGATGCCGGTGCCACTTGGGAGGCCATTGACGCCGGGCTCCCCACCCGAACGATTACTGAGATTGCCGTTGATCCGTCTAATTCCCAGGTTCTCTATGTCGGTACAACCGGTGGCGTGTACAAAAGCAGCGACAGCGGACAGAGTTGGCAGGCGCTCTCGGAAGGCTGGGATAACGGTCCAGTTTATAGTCTGTTGCCGGATCCGACCGACCCTGACAGGCTGATGGCCGGCACTTCTTCTTGCGGCTTCGTCCGGTCCGAGGATGGAGGCGCCACCTGGAGCCAGCGTAATACAGGAATTAGCGGGAAAGTTTTTGAAATCCAGTACCATCCCCGCCATGCTGGTGAGATTTGGATTGGGTATTCAAGTGGAATCGCCTTGAGTGTCGACAGCGGCGATCACTGGGACAAGCCGAGGGTGCTCACGTACTATGTGGTCTATCAACTCCTGTTTGGTTCGGACGATCGGCGATTGTACTTCCAAAGTGGCGATTTGTTTAATGCCCCTACGGACGGCAGTGAAGATCCGACGATGATTCAGGCTGGAACCGGCTGGGCGATCGAAGACGCCGGCAGCGAAAAAGGCCTGTATGCGGTCACTCAACAAGGCTGCCACTTCAGTGCCAGCGGCAACGGAGACTGGGTCATTCTCAATAACGGACTGAGCGTCAAGACCAGTCATCACATCGTGCAGGATCCTGCGAATCCCGACCTGTTATACCTCACGAATGTAGAAGTGTACCGAACAGCTACCGCGGGCATGGAATGGAGGCCAATCACAAGTGGTTGGCCGCATTTTGCTGGTGGAAAAGTGCTGGTGGATCCCCACGATCCGAACAGACTCTTTGCGTACGGTTCGCAGGGCATTTACACCCTGACCATCGGCACCTGGGATTTCAACGGGGACGGCGCGGTGGACGCGGGTGACCTGTTGTGGCTGGCGGGCGCCCTGGCAGGGCAGGCCGGGACACCGGGGGAAGTATATCCAGTTGCGGACCTCACCATCGACGGGCGCGTCGACGTCCTCGACCTGACCCTGTTGCTCAACGTCGTGGTGGGCAACACCAACTGGTGACGCATATTCACGGAGCGAGGATTATTTGAGGGCCGCTCCGGAACATCCGGCGCGCGGTTTGCGCCAACCGCCCGTTGGCATCCATGCCCCGCGGATGCTATCATACGCCTTCCTGAGAACCGGAGACGAAATGATGGTCATACAGACGGATCTTGTGCGGGAGCCCATCGACGTGGCGGCGGCCGCGGCGACGCTCGGCGCGCCGGGCGCCGGCGCCGTGGTGACCTTCGTCGGCACGGTGCGCGACCGGAACCGCGGCCGGTCCGTGACCGCCATGGAGTACGAGGCCTATCCGGAGATGGCCCGGCCGCTGCTGGCGGAGCTGGCCGCGGAGGCCGCGGCGCGCTTCCGCCTGGAGGGCGTGGTGCTGATCCACCGCCTCGGGCGGCTGGCCGTGGGCGAGGCCGCCGTGTTCATCGGGGTGGCGTCGGCGCACCGGGCCGAGGCGTTCGATGCCGCCCGCCACCTCATCGACACGCTCAAGGAGCGGGTCCCCATCTGGAAGAAAGAGCACTACGCCGACGGTTCCACCTGGATCGGCAACGAGGCGCACCATGGCGTTTGAAGCGGTGGTGATCACCGTGAGCGATTCCTGCGCCCGCGGCGAGCGGGAGGACCTGTCCGGCCCGCGGGCCCGGGATCTCCTGCGGAGCCAGGGCTTCGCCTGCGACGAGGTCCGCGTGGTGCCCGACGAGCGGGAGGCGATCGCCGCGGCTCTGCGGGAGCTGTGCGGCCGGGGCGGCGTGCGGCTGGTGGTCACCACCGGCGGCACCGGCCTGGCGCCGCGCGACGTCACCCCCGAGGCGACGCGCGCGGTGATCGACCGCGAGGTGCCCGGCATCCCCGAACTGCTGCGCGCCGAGGGCGCCCGGCGCAACCCGCGGGCGGTGCTCACCCGCGGGGTGGCGGGCCTGGCCGGCGGCGTGCTCATCGTGAACCTGCCCGGCAGCGTGAAGGGCGTCACCGAGGGGCTGGAGGCGCTGGCCGCCGTGCTGCCCCACGCGCTCGAGGTGGCCGGCGGCGACGCGTTCCGCTGCGGGGGATGACCGTTCTTCACCACGAAGGCACGAAGGACACAAAGGATTTCATTTGTCATTGGTCATTTGACATTTTTCAGCGGGCATTTCGGATTATTGGTTTTTGGTGATTGCTTAATCGTTATTGGCTATCTAGAGTCGAGTCGGATGGTGCGGGACGAGGTTGGATGGGGAATGGGTGAATCGGGAAATCGGTGAATAGACGAATGGGTGAATCGGTGAATCGGGGATTGGATGAATAGGAGTCTTGGCGAGAGTTTACGATCCGGGTTCAGAACATAAAAAGACTCTGTGTCCTTTGTGACTTTGTGGTGAAGACGGAGTGTCCGATGTCCGCGTTACGGGAACGAGCCTCGAGCCTCTAGCCTCGAGCCTCGATGACGAGCACGATGACGATTACGAGCACGATTACGCTGACGCGCACGAACCATCAACGATCAACCATCAACTTCGAACCTGGAACCTGCGAACCTGTGAACTAGAAATGGATACCCAACTGATCCAAATCGACCTGGCCCGGCCCGACCGCTCCACGCTGCGCGCCGTCGCCCGCCGCCTGGAGCGGGGCGAGATCTGCGTGCTGCCCACCGACACCATCTACGGCTTCCACTGCCGGGCGGACCTTCCGACGGCGCTCGCCCGGCTCCAGGCGCTCAAGGCGCGCGGGGCGCCGAAACCAATGGTGGTGCTCATCGCCGGTCCCGAGTACCTCGACGGGGCGGAGATCACCGTGCCGCCGGCGGCCCGACGGCTCATGGAACGCTTCTGGCCGGGGCCGCTCACCCTCGTCCTATCGGCGCCCGGTGCGTTTCCCGCGGAGCTCACCGGCGGGGAGGTTTCCGTGGCGGTCCGGCAGCCGGGCTTCCCGGTCCTGGCCCGCCTTATTGCGATGGCCGGCGTGCCGCTGGCCTCCACCAGCGTGAACGTCACCGGCGCGGCCCCGCTCAACGATCCGGCGGCCATTGCCGCGGCGTTCGCCGGCCGGGTGGAGTGCGTCGTGGACGGAGGCCTCCTGCCCGAATCAACGCCTTCCACCATCGTCTCGTTTGTTGTGAACCCGCCGACGATTCTGCGCGAGGGTGCCCTGCCGGCCGAATTCATCCTGCCGGTGCTGGCGGAGGGCTGATCGGCGCGCCCGCGGCGACCGGTTGCACGGTTGTCATGCCGCCCCGATGGGGCTCAGTGTGGGAAAAAAATCTGATTCATAAGGGTTTTCGGCCTTCCAGGGGCGCAGCCCCTGGTGAGCGAATAAAACGAAGAAAATCGATCTCTTCCACCGCCCCGAGTCCCATCGGGGCGGCAGGGGCGTCGCGCGCCCCGCTGAACTTTTTGCATCTCGTCCGCATCATAATGGGTGACGGCGCGGGGACGGCACCCGCGCCGGATTGCACCAGGAGGGACGCACATGAAAGACAACAACCTGAAAACCAAGTTAATCGGATTGGTCGGCCTGACCCTGACCCTGTCGTTTATGCTGGCCGCCCCGCTGCCGGCGCAGGCGCGCCAGGCGGCGCTTCCCGACGCCACGATCAAAACCATCATCGAGACCCGGCTGATCAACGAAGGCCTCCTCAAGGAGGGCAACCTCGTGGTCACCGTGACCGACGGTGTGGTGACGTTCGCGGGCAAGGTCGGCAGCCTGGCCGAGAAGCTCAAGGCCGCCGAGGCCGTACACGGCGTCGACTCCGTGGTCCGGCTGGACAACAACCTGGTCATCGAATCCGAACCGCGCTCGGACAACGCCATCGCCGCCGACATCGGCCAATCCATCCGCTCCTACGCCCTGTTCGACATCTTCGACTGGGTGGACGGCCGGGTGGTGGACGGCCAGGTGACGCTCACGGGCTGGGCCCGCGAGCCGTGGCGGAAAGAGGATTACGGCCGCCGCGTCGCCGCGGTGACCGGCGTCAAGGCGCTGGACAACCAGATCCAGGTGCTGCCCGTGTCCAGTTTCGACGACCAGCTGCGCGCCACCATCGCCCGGTCCATCTACGGCAGCTCCCTGTTCCAGCGTTATGCAAACAGCGCCCTGCCGCCCATCCACATCATCGTGTTCAACGGCCGGGTGATCCTGAAGGGAGTCGTCGCCACTAATCTGGAAAGGACCCAGGCCGAGCTCATGGCCCGCCGGCGCGGCATGGCTTTCGAGGTGGTCAACGAGCTGGTGCTGGAGAAGGACTTGAAGAGATAGGAGATAGGAGATAGGAGATCGTTGAGGGGACCGCAAACCTTCAACGATCTCCTCCCAACCATTAACCATCAACCATCAACGGTCACTCGCTGGGCAGAATCAGAGGGACCGGGAACGATCCTCCAGCATCTAGCCTCTAGCCTCGATCACGATTACAACCACGATCACGATTACTCAGTTACTCCCGATTTTCTGCCAATTTTTGGCAGGATTTTCGCCGCGCCATCGGACGGGTTGCCCACC
>CALAMB010000290.1 GCA_937925645.1 uncultured Acidobacteriota bacterium | reverse complement strand
CGGCGGGGCGGAACGGACCCCGGGTTTCACCCGGGGCTACCCATGTTCGACCCGCAAGGCGGGTCGAGATCCACGGCCGGGCCCAGGCTGTCCCGGGCCCACAGGTTGACAAACAGGTCCGCTTGGTATAATCCGTAGGGTGACAGCCGGTCCATGATTCGCCCGCCGGAGGTGCGATGAAAATTCTGCTGATTTTCAACCGGGAGCCCTATGACAGTACGGACGTGACCTGGAACGGCCTGCGGCTCGCCGGAAAACTAACGGAAGCGGGGAACGACGTGCGGCTATTCCTGATGAATGATGCCGTGGATCTGGCGCGCGATGCTTGCAAACCACCGGCCGGTTACGACCAGGATCTCTCCAAAATGCTCCGTGATCTGATAGCCAGAGAAATATCGGTAAAGGTCTGCGGGACTTGCATGGCGCGTTGCGGCATTTACAAGAATCAGCCGTATTTTAACGGTGCTGAAAAAGCCACCATGCCCGAACTGGCGGAGTGGGTCACGGACAGCGACAGGATCATCTCATTCTGAACAGTTGAAAAGGTGAACGTGCGCGTCCGGTTTGATTGACGGCCGACGGCAAAACTGCCAAGATCGGCGTGTCTCCTGAGTCACCCGGAGAACCTCACCGAATCTTCCACGCCGGTGCGACCCGCCTTGCGGTGGCGGACCGCGCCGTTCCGGATCTCCCGACGGGTGTGGGCGCCGCTGCAATTCTGTATTTTCCCGACACCGTGATGTACACTGAGAAAAACGAATCTTTCCGACGCGAAGGAGGTCTCGTGAACAACGGCTCGATCACCCGTCGTGTGTTGTGCGATGGCCATCCCCGATTCCGCGCGCTGGTGGCGGTGTTCGGATGGCTGCTCGGCGCCGGGATGCTGCCGGGCGCGGAGCCGGTTCCGATTCCACCGCCCGTCCCGCTCGCGCTGACGGTGCCCGCCCCGCCGCTGCCGGTCACCTGGCGGGGAAACGACCTGCTGGCGTACGAGCTGCACATCGGCGATTTCCGGACCCTGGGCCTGGAGCTGGTTCAGGTCGAGGTGCTCAGCGATGACCGGGACGGCAAGCGGCTGACCTCCCTGGCGGGCGACGGCCTGGCGCGGTGCCTTCGCCTGCCGGACAAGGTCTCGCCCGATTACACGGTGTTTCTATGGGTCACCTTTAAAACGCTCCACGCGGTGCCCGCGGCGCTGTATCACCGCGTCACCTTCCGCTACTCGAATTCCGACGAGCGCCTGATCCGGGAGGGCGCCCGAACGGTGATCGATCCGAACCGGCACCATCGGGTGCTGTCACCGCCACTGCGCGGCGGACCCTGGTACGTCGGCAACGGCCCCCAGAACCAGGACCACCACCACCGCTGGTCACTGATGACATACAACGGCAGTCCGTACATCGCCCAGCGGTTCGGCATCGACTGGATCAAGCTGGGGCCCAACGGGCTGCATTACCGCACCAACGGCTCGACCAACGAGGACTGGTACGGGTATGGAGAGGATCTGCTGGCCGTGGCCGACGGCGTCGTGGTGGACGCCAAGGACGGCATCCCCGACAACCTGCCCAACCAGCCCCCGGTGGTCACCATCAACAGCCAGACGGCCGGCGGCAACTTCGTCCTCCTCGACATCGGCGACGGGTACTTCGCGTTCTACGCGCACCTGATCCCCGGTTCGAAGACGGTGCAGATCGGCGACCGGGTGACGCGGGGCGAGGTGCTGGGCCGGCTGGGCAATGCGGGCGCCTCCACGGGACCCCACCTCCACTTTCACCTCTACAGCGGCCGGGACCCGCTGTTCTCGGAGGGTGTCCCCTACGCCTTTGAGCGGTACCTGTTTCTGGGCACGGCGGTCATCGAACAGCCGTGGCACCCTTCGGGCTCGACGGTGCTGCGGGTCGACGAAATGCCCGTGGACGCCGAGGTGCTCGAATTCCTCGACGACGGCGTACTGGATATCGATTGATGGCCGCCTGTCCTGAATCAGGGCCGGGGACGGGGGCGTTTGTCGCCTGTGCCGGTGGTCTCCGAACCATCCACCGGCACCGCTCCACCGGAGGCCGACGGGTCTCAAACTGATCCGGCCACGGGCATGGCCGACTGATCGTTCTACTTGTGATTCGCAGGAGGTCCCGTCCATAGACGTGCTCCAGAAGATCGGCAACACCTCACTGAGATCGGAAGAGCACACGTCTGAACTCCAGTCACGTCAGTCAATCTC
>CALAMB010000289.1 GCA_937925645.1 uncultured Acidobacteriota bacterium | reverse complement strand
CCGGCGGTCACATCCACCAGATCGACCCCCAGGCTGCTCTTGTGGCCGTTGTCGCGCACCGTTCCGGTTTGTGAAATCAGGGCTACCGTTCCGGCCCCGGCATCGATGGCGCCCACCACCACGGCCTCGTCGGCCTGGTAGAGGACGGCGCCGCCGGCGGTGGAACTCGCAGCCCCCTGGAACATCTCGATGGAACCTTGCCCGGACGCCACCACCAATGATCCGCCACCGGTCTGAACCGACCCCGCCTGGAAGACCCGCGTCGCCCCGAGCATATTCACGTGCCCGCCGGTAGTGCTCACCGGCGCCAGCACCAGGGTTTGCAGGGCGGTCAACAGCACGCTGCCGCTTCCCGCCACGTGAACGCCGCTTTGCCCGGCGTCGACCACCATGCGCGCACCCGATGCCGCCGCGAGGATGTGGCCGCTGCCGCCGCCGGCCGTCTGGGCCAGGCGGGAAACCCGCATCAGTCGATCGGTGACCTGCCGCAGGACGATATCACCGGTGCTGCCGCTGTTGACGGCGTCCAGATCAAAGACATCCGTCTCGATCTGCTTGGCGTCCGCCGTGGTACCGATTCCTGTCCCGGCCGAAAGGATCGCACTGCCGGCGGTTTGGATATTGGCCGTTTCGGTGGCAGTGTTGTCCACAATGGCCCCGCCCGCGGTCACCTGAATGTTCCCGGGGGCGCGGTTGACCGCCGCCACGACGGTCGCCGCGGTGGTCGCGCCGCTGTCTATCCGGATCGTCAAAATCCGGTTTTCGGCGTTGTAGACCGCCAGCGCCCCGCCGGCGGGAACCGTGTCGTCATCGACGATGGAAACGGAGATCCCGTTGAGATCGAACCCGGTGCGATCAGCGCGCAGGAGAATGTCGTTCTGCCCGCCGGCAATCGTCATGGTGGCCTGGGCCCGCAGTGTATCGCTGCCGCCGGACAGGGCCACAGGCCCCACCGGCGCCGTGATCACCCCGGAGCCGCTGTTGTCGCCCTCGCTCACCAGGGCGTTGAGGGGATTGTTGTCCCCGGTGCTTTGCAGCAGGGAAAGCCGCACATCCCCGCCGGCCTGGTAGCGCAACAGACCGTAAGCCACCGTCGTGCGGGTGCCATCCAGCATCGTGATGTCGCCGGCCGTGGCGGTCACGATCACCGGATCATCGCCGGTGGCCGAAATATCGGCATTCTGTTGGACGTCGTCGGCGGCGGTGATCGTCACGGCTCCGGTCAGCGGGGCGGTGAAAATGACCGACCCCGTCAGATCCGTACCGGCGATCAAGGTGATGGCATCGGCCGTGATGGACGCATGGACCCTCACATCGTCTTCCGCGGAGAGGTAAACGGCGCCACCGGCGGCATCGATGGGTGCCCCGGCCTGGACGGTGATATCGTCATCGGCGGTAACGATGAGGTCTGCCCCGTCCAGAGTCAGTCCGGCACCGGCGAGGATCACGGCCCCGCGGCCGTCGATGACCAGATCTTCGCTGGAGGCCGTTTCCCTGGCACCGGGTTGCAGCACAAGCGGGACCTGACCGGTGACCCGCAAGGTCGTGGCCGTGGTCGAGCCGATGTTGGCGATCGAGCCGGCCACGGTCTCGAGGGTCATCCCGCCGGCGGCCTCGGCCCGGCCGGCCGGCCCCGAAAAGAGCAGATCCTCCTGGGCTTTGGCATACAAGGCGCCGGCGGCCAAAACTTCAGCCTGAACCTGGATATCGCCGGCGGTGGTGACGATTTCGACATACCCGATCCCCTTGCCGGGATAGGGGATGGTGGCATCTTCGATGACCCCGGATCCGGTCTGCCCGGCCGAGAGGGCCGCGGTGAAGGGAAGATCGCCGAGAAGCTGGGCCGCATTCACCGCCGCCACGATCCGCGCGGCGCTGGTCGTACCGTTGCTCACCCGTATGGCCAGCATCCGATTTTCGGGGTCCGCGGCGTTGTAGAACATCACCGGATCATCGGCACCGACGGCGGCATCCTGCACGAGCACCACCCGGACTCCGTTCAGCGCCGTCCCGGGCGCCACCGCCGTGAGCACGAAGTCGTTGTCATCACCCGCCGGGACCATCACGATGCCCGCCGGTACCGCATCCCGTCCACCATCGGTGAGGGTCGCTTCGGTGTGAATCCGTCCGGTACCGTCGTTGCCGGCGGCGTTGGCCGCCGTGAACGGAATGCTGGCGCTGTTGGGACCGGCGTTGACCGCCCCGGCGACCATGGCGGCGGTGGTGACCCCGTTTTGAATTCTGAGGGTCAAGGTCTTGGTGGCGGCCGCATAAGATGCCACTGCGGCGCCGTTGGTGATGGTGCCGTCGTCGATAAGGCGGATCTTGACGTTGGCGTACTGGGTGCCGGCGCCCTTGGCACTAAAGATCAGGTCGTTGTTGGCGCCCGCGGGCGAAACGACCGCCCGGGCCGTATCGGACACCCCGTCGGCGGTCACGGCGGCCGCGAAGGCCACCACGCCGCCCAGGCCGCTGCTGTCCGCGTCATGATCGGCGGTAAACGGCAGGTCGAAGCGGTTGGGGCCGCTGTTGATTTCATCGACGATCGCCAGGGCGTCGGTGAAAAAACTCTGGATCCTGAGGGTCATGACCCTGGCGCCGATATCGTAGGTGGCCACGGCGGTGCCGTCGGTGACCGATCCGTCATCGATGAGATCGATGCGGATGCCGTTGAAACCGGTGCCGTAATCCTTGGCTTCGAAACGGATGTTGTTTTCAAGGCCGTCGGGGCGCAGGAAGGCCACGGCGTAGGCGCCGTCGCTGCCGCCGTAGCTGAGACTGGAGGTGCTCTGAAGGGTTCCCGAACCGTTGTTGTCCGTTTCGGTGCGGGTGTCGAGCACGGCGCTGAAGGTCCCCTGAAGGTTGATGGCGTTGACCACCGCGTTGGCCGTGGTGGTTTCGCTCCGGACGAACACGTTCAGGATCTTGGCCGCGGCATCGTAGCTGGCCAGGGCGCCACTGCCCGCGATGCTGCCGTCGTCGACAAACCGCACCCGGACATCGTTGTAGAGAATGCCCGGGGCGACCGCCGTGACGATGATATCGTTCCTGCCCCCGGGCGGGGCGATGGCCACCCGGGCGGGGATGTTCACGACCGTGAGCGTCGGGGCGGTATGCAGCGGCGCGCCCAGATCCGCGGTGCCCTCGATGGCGGCGGTAAAGGGCACCGTGCCGGCGTTGATTTGATCCAGAACCGTGCCGACACGGGTAAATCCGTTGTTGATAAAAATGTTCAGGCGGTGATTGACCGCGTCATACACCACGGCCGTGGTATCGGTGCCGTCGACGAGCTGGCCGCCCGGACCGTCGTCCAGAAGGCTGACAAGAATGCCGTTGGTGTCGGCGCCGCCGCTGAGGTGGGTGATCAGAATCCCGTAATCGACGGCCGGCGGCAGCAGCACGGCGGAACCCGGCACGGCCTCGTCCCCGCCCACGGTGACGCTGGCCAGTTCGGATACGATCCCCAGGTCGGTACCGTTCTGGGAAGAATAGTCCAGCCCGGCGTTGCCCACCGTGACGGCCAACCCCTCTGCGGCCGGGCCGGTGCTCAGGGCACTGAAGGGAAAGTCGGCCACAGCGTTGATGGCCGCCACCAACTGGGCCACGGTGGTGACCCCGCTGCGGACATCGACGGTAAGCGTTCTGGCGCCGGCGTCGTAAGCGGTGAGGGGTTCTCCCACAAGACCGGAATTGTTCTCCAGGCTGACCACGTAACCGTTGGCGGCCGTACCGCCCACATCGGAAACCAGGGTGATTTCCCGGGCATCACCAGGGAACAGGACCGCGGCGGCCTTTCCGGGCATCGTGGTGACCGTGCCCCCCGCATGCAGAACGATGAATCCGGCGCCTTCCGTGCGCAGGCCGCTCTGGATGGGATCGTAGACCCGATCCTCGCCGCCGGCGGCGGTTACCCGCCGGCTGAGCTGATCCACCGAGCCGATGGTCACCGCGCCGGCGCAGACCAGATTCATGCCGCCCGGACCAGCATGCGCGCTCAGGGTATCGGGGAGGGTTTCACTGAATTCCAGTGGATCCGCGGGGCTGCCGATGGCGACACCAGCCGTCAGCCGAAGGCTTCCCGCCGTGATATCCACCGCCGAAGTATCGCCATCCAGATCCAGGATACTGCCGGCGGCGATTACTACGGCACCGGCTGACCCCGCGATGAGCTCGCCAAGAGTGATGTCCCCGCCGGCCGCCGCGTAGCGGATGTTGCCACCAGTCGTCTGGGTCACGGCCCCGTCCACCATGACAATGGCGCCGCCGGCCTGCACATCGACGGTCTTGCCCT
>CALAMB010000288.1 GCA_937925645.1 uncultured Acidobacteriota bacterium | reverse complement strand
CCGCGCGCCGCGTCCATCAGGTCCAGCCCGCCGGCGGTGCCCAGCCAGAGGTCGCCGTCGGCGTCGCGCAGGATGGCCCGCACCGTGTCGGAGCCGAGGCTGGCCGGATCATCCGGCCGGTGGCGGTAGCGGGTGACCCGGCCGGTGGCCGTGTCCAGCCGGCCCAGGCCGCCGCCGTCGGTGCCGAGCCACAGCGCGCCCGCGCGGTCGAGGCAGAGCGCCAGCACCTGGGCGGCGCCGGCGTCCACCGCCTCGCCCGGCCGGGGGAAGACTTGCTGGAACCGCCCGGTGGACGGGTCCAGCCGGCTCACGCCACCGCCGGCCGTGCCCACCCAGAGGCTGCCGTCGAGGTCGTCGGCCAGCGCCGTGACCCGGTCGTGGGGCAGGCTGTGGGGCCGGTCCGGCTGCGGCCGGTACCGTTGCCACCGCCCGGTGGCGGCGTCGAACCGGTTGAGCCCCCGCGCCGTGCCCACCCACAGCGTGCCGTGCCGATCCGCCAGGATCGCGGTGACGTTGTCGTCGCTCAGGCTCGCCGGGTCGGCCGGATCGTGCCGGAACACCGTGAAGCGCCCCGCGCGGCGGTCGAAGCGGTTCAGCCCGCCGCCGTAGGTGCCCACCCACAGGACGCCCGCGCCGTCCACGGCCACGACGTTGATGTAGGTGTCGGAGAGCCACGCCGCGTCCAGCGGCCGGGGCTTGTAGACGGTGAAGGCGTAGCCGTCGTAGCGGTTGAGCCCGTCCTCGGTGGCGAACCACATGAAGCCCAGCGGGTCCTGGGCGATGGACTGGACGCTGCTCTGGGACAGGCCCTGCTCGATGGACAGGCGCTGGAAGCGCAGGTGGGCGGGGGCTCCGGCGCCGGACTGAGCCGCGGCCAGACCGGCGGCCGCGGCGACACCCAGCGCCACCAGCACGGCGCCGGCCCACCGGCGGCCGCTGCCGTCGCCGGCCGCCGTACGCCCACCGCCCGCATGTCGCCCGCCGTGCGTGTCAACCATAGGCGCGCCCTGTCCCCGGATGTGCCGTGCGCTGATGGGCATCTTATTGCGATCCGCCACCCAGGTCAAGGATCTGCCTATGTAACTGTACTTCTCGCATGGCGTGCCAACACAGGCCAAATTCACCCGGCATCGCCTGCCTGAACACGGGGACCGAGGCGTGCGCCATCACCATCTCCGCCTTCGACCAGTTCGGCATCCTGCAGGACGCCCGGGTCCTCGACACCGCGGCCGGAGAGCGCCAGGTCTTCCTCCTCGACCAGCTCATGCCCGGGCTCACCGCCATTTTCGGCGGCTACATCCTCCTGGCGGGGCCGCCGGAATCCCGGATCGTCGTGTTCGAGCTGTTCGGTGACCAGCCGCTGGAGTTCCTCAGCGCGGTCTCGGCGGTCCCCCTGGAGTGACTGGCGCGGCACGGGCAACAAAATGCGCATTGGGCCGATAAGTAGTATCATGATGGCGTTCACACCATCGGCATTCACCATCAGGAGGGGACCGCCATGACCTCAATCGGAAGAACTGATGCCCTCGGCGCCGGCTTGCCCGAGATGGAGCCGGACGCCCTCGCTCCACGCGACGCTGCGTCAAAGCTCCCTGACGGCGATTCGGTGCTTCCAACCGGGACGTTCGCCGACCAGCTCGTCACCGGCGGCCCGACGGTGCCCACGGCCGAGTCGCTCCTCGGGGCCGAACCGTCCGCCGCCGCGCCGGAAGCCGGCCGCGGGGAGCCGGGGCTGGCCGAGTTCCAGAATCTGCTCACCGAATCCCTGAGTCTGGAGAAGGAAGCTCTCGACGCCGAAGTGGCCATGGCGCGGCTCGTCGGCGGGAAGACGTCGGCCCTCGTGGGCGCCCCGACGGTGCGCCAGTCCGAGGAACTCATCGAGAAGATGCACACCCAGGCCGAGAGCTTCCTGAGCAAGGCCTTCAGCCTGGCCGAAGACCTGGTGCGCCGCGCCGAGGGCGACGCCGCCTCCATCGAGTCCATCGGCCTGGCCCAGGCCGATGAGATCCTGCAGGGGCTGGACGGGCAGATCGATCAGCTGCGCAGCCAGGCGGAAGCCGAAGCGACGGGCAAGGAGGGGGACGACGCCACCGCCTTCTGGGCCCAGTTGGACCTGCGCATCACCGAGCTGCGCACCGAGGTGCAGGGCCGCGCCGAGGACACCCGCACCACCGCCCGCCTCAGCGCCAGCAAGATCCGCGACGACGCGTTCGGCCAGGCCTACCAGATCCGCCAGTCGGCCATCGACCGGTCCGACGCGCTGCACCGCACGGCTTTCCGGCAGGCCCACGCCGTCCGGAGCAGCCGCCTGACGGCCGAAGAAAACCGCACGGACCAGACCGAGAACCGGAAGGTGGCCGATCGGGCGGACGCGTTGCGGCAGGCCGAGCTCGATGTGACCCGGCGCCTCGACAGCCTGCGGCAGACGCTGGCGGCAGAATTCCGAAACCGGCAGGCCCAGGTCTGATCGCTTCAGCCGGGGGCGTGTCATCGCGCGCACTCCCTTTCGGTGCTCCCGTCGGATGTCCTTTGCGGATAACAGCGGGCTGGCCATCTTCCGGCAGGTTTTCTTGAAACCCGACCGGAACGGCAGCGTACTATTCTGTGTTTCATCCATTCGGGAGGCGTATCCACCGTTGAATACCATCCATAACCTGGAGTCCGGACTCCGCCGCCCGGCCGGCCGGAGTCGTGCCGCGCGCCATGCGGCCATTCTGCTGGCGGTGGCGGTGGCCGTCGCCGCCGCGGCTGCCCCCGCCCGCCGGACCTGTGTCGTGGCGTCACGCGATTTCGTCAAGCCCCTCACCTTCACCGGTGAGTTGGAAACGAGTCAGTCCATCACCGTTTACGCCCCGGCCAGTCGCATCTGGGGGATGACCATCTCCTTCATCGTCCCCGACGGCGCGTCCGTCCGCCGGGGCGACGTGCTCGTCCGATTCGACACATCGAGTCTGGAGTTGGACCGGTTGGACCTGGAAAAGAAGCGCGAGGAGGCGCGGGTCCAGGTGGCCCAGAAAGAGGCGGACCTGGAAAGCCGCCGCCAGGACCTGCTGCTGGAACAGGCCGCGGCGGTGAAGAACGTCAAGGTGGCCGAGCTCTATGCCCGCCTCGAT
>CALAMB010000287.1 GCA_937925645.1 uncultured Acidobacteriota bacterium | reverse complement strand
CCGGCGCGGCATCCTCCAGCTCGATGCGGAAGTCCCCCAGCGCCAGGCAGGTCCCGCCGGCGGCGAGCACCACGGGCGGCGTGTGGCGAAAGCCGTCGAACCCGTCCAGCAGGGTCCGGTAGGCGTCCAGGTAGCGCCGGCGCCGCTCGGCGGGGAGCGCGTCGTCCGCGGTCGCCTCCAGTTGCTGGATGAACTGCCGGATGTCCGCCGCCGATTGCGGGTCGTCGAAGACCCGCTCCTGATCGTGCCGGGGCGCGTGCCGGTGGCCGACGATGGTGGCGCCGGAAAAGAGCTGGTTGCCGGCGGTGTGGTCGGCGTCGCAGTGGGTGTTGATCACGAACCGGACCGGCTCCCGGCTGAAGGCGACGACGGCCGGCAAGGCGGCCCGGGTGGCGGGCAGGGTGGCCAGGGTGTCGATGACCACGAGGCCGTCGCCGGTGGCGACCACGGTCATGTGCTCGTCGAGGTAGTCCCCGGTGATCACCAGCAGGCGATCCGCGATCTGAGTGGCGTGCATGGCAGCGGCCTCCGATGTTTGATCGTTTACGATGCGGGGGGGGTGTTTTGTTTGTCCCGTCCGTTGGCTGACGCGAGCGACGGTTCGGGCTGACGGGCGAGCGCCCGCGTCGCCGGAGCGGCCGGAAAGTGGATCTTTCCGGCCGGGCCGGGATCGGGGATAATGGGACCAGCCATTCCCGCACGCGAGGTGGACCATGAGGCGACGCGGCATCAGCATCTTGTGCCTGGCGGCCCTGTGGATCGCGGCCGGCGCGATCCGGGCCGGCGCGCCGTTGCCGGCCGAGACGATCCCGTACGCCGGAAGCGTCAGCCTGGCCGAATACGTCCGGCTGCTGGAGGAGATGCAGGCGTTCCAGCGGTTGGTCCGGGCGGCCGACTTCGACGGGGCGGCGGCGCTGGCGCGAACCGTGGCGGAGCGGTCGCCCGAGCTGTCGGTGGGCCACGAGATGGGCTTCCTGGCGGCTGCCTTCGGCGGGCGGACCGACGCGGCCGTCGCGTGTCTGGAGCGGCTGGCCGACAGCTATTTCATCTACCCCGAGATCTACGCCACCCTGCTGCCGGCGGTGGAGCGCCTGGCGGACCCGGACCAGCGGCAGCGCCTGCGGGAGGCGGTGGCGGCATGCTTCCAGCGGCGGGCCCTGCGGCTGCACCAGGCACAGGTGCGGGGGGCCAACAACCGGCAGATCCAGGTGGAGCTGGTGTACCTGCACCTCGCCGCCGGCGACGAGGCGGGCGCCCTCCGCCGCCTCGAGGACGTGGCCGCGTTCGACGGGCCCTTCGCCCGGGGCGTGCTGCGGCGCTCCGCCTGGCGCGATCCGGCGGCCGCCCGGGCAGTCGAGGAGAGGCTGGACGCGAAACGCCGCGCCTGGAGCGGCGCCGTCGAGGAGCGGGTGGACGGAGTGGTGCGCGTCGCCGCGGCGGTGCAGGCCATGAGCGCGGCGCTGCCCCTGAGCCCCGTCACCCACTGGCCGGGCCACGTGGCCCGCTGGATCCCGGCGGCGCTGGCGGCGGCGGACAAGGCGGCCTACTACGAGGCGCTGGCGGGGATGGTGCATGCCCTGGGCGACAACCATACCCGGGTGCTGTTCCCCGAAGACGTCGCCGCCGCCTGCGGCGACTGCGGCCTGGGGATCCGTCCCGTCGGAGAGCGCTTCCTCGTGGACCGGGTGGACGATCCGGCGCTGGCCGGCCAGGTCCGGCCCGGCGACGAGATCACCGCCGTGGACGGCCTCCCGCCGGCGGAGCACCTGGCCCGGAACAGCGCGCGGTTCCCGTGGGTGGAACACGCCGCGCTCCGCCCGGCCGGCTACGCCCGGCGGCGGCTGGCCGCCGACCTGCTGGCCGGTCCCGCCGGCACGACGGTCCGGGTGGCCCTGCGCGCGCCCGACGGCGGGACCGCGACGCTGGAGCTGCGCCGCGACCGGCCGCTCCGGCGCGGTCCGGCCGCGCCCGGCGAGCCGCTGGTCTCGGCGCAGGATGTGGCGCCGGGCGTCTGGCGGATCCGGATCCCGCAGTTCGAGGGCGGGGACGTGTACGCCGCCTTCCGCGAGGCGGTCGCCCCCATCGACCCGGGCCGGACGCGCGGCCTGATCCTGGACCTGCGGGACAACCCGGGCGGCAACTCGGCCTACGGCGACGCCATCTTCGCCCACTTCATCGATGCGCCGTGCCGCAACTACCGCTTCGATTACACGCCGGTGTTCGCGCCCACCAAGATCAACGGTTATCACGGACGGCTCCGGCTCTACGCCGAGGGCGCCTCCATCGAGCCGGCCGACGGCCCCCGCTTCCGCTGCCCGGTGGTGCTGCTGGTGTCGGAACTCACCGCCTCGGCGGCCGAAGACTTCGTCTGCCTGTTCCGCAACGAGGGCCGGGCGCTGCTGGTGGGGCGGCCCACGGCGGGCGGGACGGGCAACGGCCACTACGTGGACCTGCCCGGCGGCGGCATGCTGCGGGTGGGGCTCAACGTCAGCCTGGCGTACAGCTGGCGGGGCCTGAAGCCCGACGTCGGTCTGGAACCGTCGCCGGCCGACCTGGCCGCCGGCCGCGACGCGGAACTGGCCCGCGCGCTGGAGCTGCTGCCGGCGGCCGCGCCCGACGGAATGTAAAACGCCATCGAACGTTTTCGCCCGCCGCTGCGTACATACAATTAATCTCACGATGTTCGGAGGCATCATGGTTGCAAAACGCATGCTCGCCCTCACCGTGGCCCTGTTCCTTACGGCGGGGGGAGGACTGGTATTCGGCGTGGAGAAGGTCATCGAGAAGTCGTTCCCGGCCAGCCCCGGGGCCGAGCTGATCCTGAAGTCCGACCGGGGGTCCATCCGGGTGGGTACGGGTGCGCCCGACAAGGTGGACGTCCGGGTGACGCTGGAAGCCCGGGGTCAGGACAAGGCGGAGAAACTGTTCCGTGAATTCAAACTCGATTTCAACCCGGTGGCCGGCGGGCTGAAGATCACGGGCGAAGGCCCCGAGCAGGCCTGGAAGTTCTGGAACTGGGGCTCGGACAACCTGAACGTCCATTACGAAATCACCGTACCGAAGGAGTACAAGGTCAATCTCACCACCGGCGGCGGCAGCATCGCCGTGTCGGATCTCGACGGCGCGGTGGTCTGCGACACCTCCGGCGGCAGCATCAAGCTGGGCCGGATCGACGGCCAGGTCCACGCCCGCACCTCCGGCGGCAGCATCACCGTCGAAGGCGGCACGGCCAAGGTGGACGTCGAGACGTCGGGCGGTTCCATCCGCATCGGCGACACCGGCGGCCCCGTGCGCGCGCACACCTCGGGCGGCAGCATCCGCCTGGGCGCCTGCGGCGGCCCGGTGGACGCCGACACCTCCGGCGGCAGCATCATCGTGGAGGAGGTGCTGGGCAAGGTGTCCGCCACAACGTCGGGTGGTTCGGTCAAGGCGACCATCACCCGCCAGCCCGAGGGCGACTGCCGCCTCGAGACCTCCGGCGGCAGCGTCACCGTCTACCTCGCCCCCTCGGTGCGGATGGACGTCAGCGGCCACTCCAGCGGCGGCGGCGTCCGCGTCAACGTCCCCTTCGAAGGGGATATCGATGACGACGCCATCGAAGGGAAGATCAACGGCGGCGGCCCGAAGCTGATGCTGAGCACGTCCGCCGGCTCGGTGAACGTGCTGAAGCACGTCCCCGGGGCCGAGTCGAAATCCAAGCCGAAGGCCGAGAAGAACTGACCGGCCTCCAGCGGCCATCCCCATCCGGCCGGACCGGGCGCCCCGACGCGAGGCGTCCGGCCCGGTCTTGACTTTCCCGCCGGATGAGTCCATAACAAGGCAACCCGCGGGATCGCCGTCCGCGGCGTGAATCTCCGGGGAGATTGCCGTGAACGCGACCGCCCAGCCCCCTGCCGAACCGCCGGCCGCCCTGCGCTGCCGCCGCCTGGTCAAACGCTACCCGGGCGTGCTGGCCGTGGACCGCCTCGACCTGGAGGTGCGCGCCGGTGAGAGCTTCGGTCTGCTGGGGCCCAACGGCGCCGGCAAGACCACCACCATGGAAATCCTGGAAGGGCTCACCCCGGCTGACGCCGGCGAGGTGGAGGTGCTGGGGCGGCACTGGGGGCGGGGCGGCGACCCCGCGCTTCGGGCCCGGCTGGGCGTCCAGCTCCAGACCGCCCAGTTGCCGGAGAAGCTCACCGTGTTCGAGGCGGTGCGGCTGTTCGCCAGCTTCTACCCGGCGGGCGGCGACGTGGAGGCGGTGATCCGCACCGTGGAACTGGCCGAAAAGCGCGCGGCCCGCGTGGGCAAGCTCTCCGGCGGGCAGCGCCAGCGCCTGGCCCTGGCCTGCGCGCTGGTGGGCGACCCCGAGCTGCTCTTCCTCGACGAGCCCACCACCGGCCTCGACCCGCAGGCGCGCCTCAAGTTCTGGGAGCTGATCGAGGCGTGCCACGCCCGGGGCAAGACGATCCTGCTCACCACCCACTACATGGAGGAGGCGGCGCGGCTGTGCGACCGCGTGGCCATCATGGACCACGGGCGCGTCATCGCGCTGGGGAGCCCCGCCGAGCTGGTGGCCGGGCTCGACGCCGAGCAGATCGTGGAGTTCGCGGCCGACGCCGAGCTCGAGGCGGCGGCGCTGGCGGCGTTGCCGGGCGTGAGCGCCGC
This sequence comes from uncultured Acidobacteriota bacterium, assembly GCA_937925645.1. Classification (GTDB taxonomy): domain Bacteria; phylum Acidobacteriota; class JAAYUB01; order JAAYUB01; family JAAYUB01; genus JAAYUB01. The sequence goes on along the minus strand of CALAMB010000287.1, from coordinate 1,282 downwards.
CGCGCGCCGCAACGGCGCCTGGCGGCTCAGCGTGCGGGACATGGGCGCGGCGCTGCCGGCGCTCCTGGCCGAGCTGGAGCGGCGGGGGGCCGCGCTCGGCCGGTTGGCCACCCACCAGGCCACCCTCGAGGACGTGTTCGTCCACCTCACCGGCCGGGAGCTGCGCGATGGCTGAGCCCTCCGTCGCCCCGGCCGGCAACCGCCGCCGGTTCCATCCGCTGGTGGAACTCACCCGCGCCCGGATCCTGGAGTTCGTCCGGGAGCCGGAGTCGATGTTCTGGGTGTTCGTCTTCCCGGTGCTGCTGGCGCTGGCGCTGGGGATCGCCTTCCGCACCCAGCCCGTCGAGAAATTCCGCGTGGCGGTGGAGACGGATCCCGCCGGCGCCTCCCGGCTGCTGGAGCTGCTGCGCGAGGCGCCCGGGCTGGCGGTGACGCCGCTCGACGCGGCGGAATCCGGCCGGGCGCTGCGCACCGGCCGCGTGGACCTGGTGATCGTGCCGGCCGGCGCGGCGTCGCCGGACGGCGCGCCGCGGTGGACCTTCCGCTATGATCCCACCCGGAGCGAGAGCCGCAACGCCCGCCTGGCCGCCGACGACGCCCTGCAGCGGGCCCTGGGCCGGCGCGACCCGGCCGTCGCCGGCGAGGAAAAAGTCGTCCAGCCCGGCGCGCGCTACATCGACTTCCTGATCCCCGGGCTGGTGGGTCTCAACCTGATGGGGAGCGGCCTGTGGGGAATCGGCTTCACCGTGGTCCAGCTCCGGACGCAGAAGCTGCTGAAGCTCTTCGCCGCCACGCCCATGCGCCGGCCCCACTTCCTGCTGTCGTTCATCCTGTCGCGGCTGCTCATGCTGGTGGGCGAACTGGCGGCGCTCATCGGTTTCGGCTGGCTGCTCTTCGACGTGCGGGTGCACGGCTCGTGGTTGGACCTGGCCGTGCTCTCCCTGCTGGGGTCGCTGGCGTTCGCCGGCATCGGGCTGCTGGTGGCGGCGCGCCCCCGGACCGTCGAGGGGGTGTCCGGCTGGATGAACCTGGTGATGCTCCCCATGTGGATCTTTTCGGGGGCGCTCTTTTCCTACTCCCGCTTCCCCGAGGCGGTCCAGCCGTATCTCCGGCTCCTGCCGCTCACGGCGCTCAACGACGCCCTGCGGCTGGTCATCAACGAGGGCCGGCCGCTGGCGGCGGGCTGGTTCGAGCTGGCCGTCCTGGCCGCCTACACCGTGATTTCCTTCGTGCTCGCCCTGCGCTTCTTCCGGTGGCAGTGAGGAACGGTGAATCGGTGAAT
>CALAMB010000286.1 GCA_937925645.1 uncultured Acidobacteriota bacterium | reverse complement strand
GAGATCTACACTCTTTCCCTACACGACGCTCTTCCGATCTGGGCGCGGGCCGCCGGGCGCGGCTTATTTCTCTTCCTTTTTGTCGGCTTTGGGCACCTCAGGCCGGGTGAAGTCGGGCTTGGGATCGCCCCACAAATGGTGGCCGAACCATTCGAGGTTATGGCGCATGACGGCGCGCGACGCCCGCGGCTTGCCGATGCCGTGGCCGAAGCCCTTGTACACCACCATCTCCACCGGCACGCCCCGGTCCTCGAGACCCTGGCGCAGCTCATAGGCGTTGGGGATGGGGACGCGCCGGTCGTTCTCGCCGTGCTGGATCAGGGTGGGCGTCTTCGCCTCCCTGATGTAGCTCATGGGCGAAGTGAGGCGGTAGATTTCCGGGTCGTCCACCGGATCGTCGCCGAGATAGTTGATCGTGAAGGGAGTGATGTCGGTGTTGTAGTAGTAGGTCGCCCAGTTGGAGATGCCGGCGCCCACCGAGATGGCGGCGAAGCGGTCCGAGGACGTGGTGAGGAACGCCGAGATGTAGCCGCCCTGGCTCCAGCCCATGCAACCCACTCGCTTGGGATCCACCCATCCCTGCGCCACCAGGTGGTCCACGCCCGAAAGCACGTCCCAGGCGTCGCCTACGCCCAGATTGCGCATGTTGAGCGTGCGGAACCGCTCGCCGTAGCCGGCGCTGCCGCGGTAGTTCACCTTCAGGACCAGGGCGCCGCGCGCCGCCCAGATGTCCGCCGGGTAGTAGCGGGAGTCGGGCTGGAGGAGCACCGGCCGGTCGATGCCGGTGGGCCCGCCGTGGATGACGCAGAGCAGGGCGTACCGTTTGGCCGGGTCGAAGTCGGCCGGCTTGATGAGCACGCCCTCGATGGATTCGCCGTCGCGGCTGGTCCAGGTGATGAGTTCGCGGGTGCCCAGGATGAGGCCGGTCGTCTGGGCGTTGAAGTCGGTGAGGCGGCGCGGCGCGAACGGCTCCGCCTCGGTCACATACACTTCCGGAAGCGCGTCGGGGGCGCCGGCGAGGAACGCCACGGCGCGGCCGTCCCGCGTCAGGCTGAAGGCGCCGGCCAGGAGGCCGTCGGGCTGTGACACCCGGTCGATCCGGCGGTCTTCGGGGCGCACCCGGAACAGGTGCATGGCGGTGCGCTGCAGGGCCGAGAAATAGATGCCTTCCGTTTTCCAACTCATCAGGCGCGGGTTCTCATCGAAGGCGTCCGTGAGCGACACGGGCGCGCCGCCGGCGGCCGGCACCATTGCCAACCGCGAGTTGAGCGCGTAGTACCGCGGGTTGCCCATGGCCGAGGCGAAGGCGATCCGGGCGCCGTCGGGGGACCAGACGGGCGCCGTGTCAGGGCCGGGCTGGTCCACGATCTTCGTCACCGTGTCGTCCGCGAGCTTCAGCAGGTAGATGTCCGCGCTGGCGCTCTGCACCAGGTCGGGATTCACCGTGGCGCTGAAGGCGATCCGGGTGCCATCGGGCGACCAGGCGAAGTCGCCGACACTGAAATCGCGCCCCTTTGTCCGCTGCACGCCGGCGGCGGGCGTTTCCAGGGCCTTCGCCACGTCGATTGTCCAGAGATGGGTGTGGCGATAGTCGCTGCGGACCACGCGGAAATCGCCCAGGTGCTCCGTCCGGTCCTTGTCCGCCGGCACCTCCGGCTCCTCGGCGAGGAAGGCGATCTGGCGGCCGTCCGCCGACCACTCGTAATCGCCGCCGCCGTCCTTGGCGTCGGTGATCCGCACCGCCTCGCCCCCGTCCGGGCTGATGAGGAACAGCTGGTTCTTGCCGCCGTCCCGGCCCGACACGAACGACAGCCAGCGGCCGTCCGGCGACCACTTCGGATTGCCGGCGCCGTCGTCGCCGCGGGTGAGCTGGAAGGTGCGGCCGGTGGCTGTCTCCGCCAGCCAGACCTGCGGCGTGAACGCGTCCTTCTTGAAGTCGGGTGTCAGCACCGAGTAGGCCACCCAGCGGCCGTCGGGCGAGATTTCGGCCAGGCGCGGCACGCGCAGCTGCAGCAGCTCGTCCACCGTGGGCACGTGCCGCGCCGCGTTCGGCTCCGCAGTGGCGGCCCAGGCGCCTGCGCTCAGCATCACCGCCAAAGAAACGATGATCCAATGTTTCTTCATGGACGACTCCTTGTTTATTACATTCCGCTGATTCTTACGGACAACCGGCCAAACATCTTCTCAAGCCGGTCTGAAAATTCGGGTTTCATTGCTATACTAAGGGGGACATCATGGACAACACAACCACCGAATTCGTCTGGGTCACGGAAACGTCCGACCCGTTCTTCCACTGGCCGGCGGTGGCCGCAGTGGCCGAATCCGGCCAGCCGCTCGTGGTCTACTCCAAGAACCTCGTCCCCGTGGATTTCTTCCGGGGCCACCCGCGGGTGGCCCTGGGGCTCACCATCACCGGCTGGGGCGGCACCTGGTTGGAGCCGGGGGTGGCGCCGCCGGAAACCATGGTGGCGCATTTCAACCGGGTGGCGGACGCCATGGGCCTGGAGCGGCTGCGGCTGCGGGTGGACCCCGGCATCCCCACCGCCGAGGGATTGGGCCGCGCCACCGCGGTGCTCGCCGGCATCGCCGCGCCGGTGCGCACCATCACCTCCATCATCCAGTTCTACAAGGGGCACGACACCCTGTTCCACAAGCTGGGGATCGACCGGAGCCGCTACAGCAAAAAGTCGGGGCGGGCCGTCTATCCGGATCCGGAGCTGGCCGCATGGTGGCTTCGCGAGCTGCTGCGCGCGCGGCCTGATTTTACCGGCCTCGTGTCGTTCTGCGGGATGCCGTACCAGGTGGAGGGGGCCGAGCACACCGGCTGCGTGGACGACGCGCTGCTGGCGGCCATCGGCGTGGACCGCTTCAAACGGATCGCCCCGGGGCGGCAGCGACCGGGGTGCCGCTGCGTCATCGCCAAGCGCCAGGCACTGGGGGGCGCCTGCGCCCACGGCTGCCTCTACTGCTACGCCCACAAGGAGCACCTGCGCCGGATCCCGTCGTAGGGTACTCCGCTCGCCTGCTCAGTCGGCTGGCCAACTTTCTTCCGGGCGGTTTAGTACACGTGCCGCTCAGATCAGTCCGGACTGCTTCCGGGCGGCGGCTCCCATAGCTCCACACGGTGGCCTTCCGGATCCATGACCCAGCCGAATTTGCCGAACTCCGACACCTCGGTCCGGTCGTCGACGACGCACCCTTCCGCCCGCAGAGCGGCCAGGACGGCGTCGAGGTCGGTCACGCGGTAGTTGATCATGAACGGGGCGGGGCTGGGGTCGAAGTAGTCGGAATCCGTCTCGAAGATGTTCCAAACCGTGGCCCCAGCCGATGCGGACCCGTCAAACACCACGCCCCCCCAATTCTGGATATCCAGACCGAGATGGCTGCGGTACCACTCGCGCATGGCCGCCGGGTCCTTCGACTTGAAAAAGATGCCGCCGATACCGGTCACGCGTGGCATGGCTTTCCTCCTTCAGTTTCGAATGAACACGTCATACACGTACACCAGTTTCAGTTCCCCGTCCGGCGGCACTTCGGACTCCCAGGTGAGGACGTGCTTCGGATTGACCTGCTTGAGGCCCTTGGCCGTGACAACGTCCCTCGCCTGGGGCGACGCCTCGAGCACGTCGCCCGACAGCTCCTTGGTGATTTCGAGCCGCACCGCCCGGTCCAGCCGACTGCGGAGCTTCAGCTCGCCGCGCACCTTGACCCGGTCGTACGAGTAGCCGTGGAACGTGGCAGCGCCACGGGTGCGCGCCACCTCGATCTCGGCCTGCTCCGCCACCACGTTCATCGCCCGGTTGATCCGGATGGTGGTCTCGGCGCCCGGCGCGGTGTAGCGGCAAATGTCCTGTCCGGTGAAGGCTCCACCGGTGACAAACTCCGCCGCCGCCGTGGTTAGGGGCATCTTCAGGCCGTTCTTTAAACGGCAGCAGTGCCACACCTCTTCGGCCTCGTCCGCCCGCTCCACCGTGTCACGGTAACGGTCTTCCCGGTCGAGATAGTCGCCGATGCGCCAGGTGTAGATGTGGCGGTACGGCATGTCGGCGGTGAAGAGTGGGATCCACGCCGTCTCGCCCCGTTTCAGGGTGAAGCCGGGTATGGGGTACAGGAACAGATCCTCCACCGCCTGGCCTTCGGCCACATCAGCGTACGCCAGCTCCGGTACCGGCGCGGCATCAAACTCCGCGACATTCGACAGCACGGCCTGTTGGGTCATTACGCCCGAATGCATCCTCGTCAATCGATCGGCACCACTCAAAGAGTTCAGGAATCCCTGCAGACTCTGGACCATGGCGATGGGGCTGGACACGCCACCGAACCGGATGTTCGGGAAGCCGGTGACAAGCTCCAGTTGAACGTTCTTCAGATCCGCCAGCTCGTTGACCACCACGGCGTGGGCGCTGAAGCGGGCGGTCTGCGGATCGGTGAGGTCGATGCGGTAGGCGGGCGCCCAGGCGGCCCCCCGGGCCAGGCAGCTCACGGCGATCCGGCGGCCCCCTGCCGGCCGCTCCAGCTCCAGCCGGAGGCCGGGGCGTTTTTGCGGCGCGAACGACGAGCGGGAGATGTCGGCCTCGTCGAACTCGACCCGTTGGATCGATCCGGTGGGCAGGACCACCACGCCCGATTCGGTCTGCACGGCAATCATCTCGGGCGCGGGCAGGACAGCGTAGCGATCGCTAGAGTTCTCGTCCCGTCGCCCGCCAATGACATAGGGGCCGGGGGACTCCGCGAGCGGCAGGGGCGGCGGGGCCAGCACCGTCCCGGTGACCACGTCCCTGTCGCTGGGACCCACGCGCAGCGTCACCCGGCGACCCGCGTTGGCCTGGAGGAGCTGGGCCATGTTGGCGGCCGGCACAGGGACAGCTGTCTCCTCCTGCGCCGCCACCACGCCGCGCAGGGCGACCTCGGGTCCGTAGCTTACCCAGAACGTTCCGTGCACCGGCACGGGCAGCGGACCCAGCGAAACGGTGGCGGCCTCCGCGGGCAACGTCGCCCCGGCAACAAGGAACGCCGTCCCGTCCTTGAACAGCGCCACTCTCTCAATGGTGACCGTTGTCTGATCGCGGGGAGTGTTTCCGACCGGGGCCCCGGCCACGACCGGTATCTGGATAGCCATTATGCCGAGGATCACAACCAGCTTGGCGGCGGGTCCAATTTTCATGTCGTACCTCCTGGGGGCCAGTCGATCGTCCGGCCGGCCGGTTTTCAGATGCGACGAATCGACGGTATCGATGCGGGATCAGCGCCCGGTGTTCACCGTCCCGCATATATCGCCAGTCATGGGAGGAAGCCTGACCGCCACTGTAAGCGGTTCAGGCGGGATGTCAAGGAGTATTCCGGCGCTGGCGACGCGTGATTTTTTTCTCCGATTCGCTTACAATACGCGTGCATCCATCCCAAACAGCGGATCGATCCGGCAAGGAGGTTTACGATGAGCGGATACAGGATCCCCGCGGTGATCATGACGATAGCGGCGGCCATGCTGCTCGGCGGCCTCGCCGCGGCCCAGGAGGCGAAACCGGCGGAGCCGGAAGCGGCCAAATTCTACGAGGCGCTGATCATCATGCCCATCATCCCGGCCCGCGCCGCGGACGCCATCCAGGCCGACCTGACTCGCGCCGACGAGGACCGCCAGAAGGCCGAGCAGGCGGTCGCCGCCTGCAACACCCAGGTGATCGAAGCGGAAGGCTGGATCAAGCTGCAGAAGCTGGATATCGACGGCCTCAAGCTGCAGATCGACGCCGCCAAGAAAGAGAAACGCGACGCCGACAAGGCCGCCCTGGAAGCGCAGAAGAAGGAGCATGAGCTGGTCCAGGATTTTCTGGAAAAACTCAAGTCCGTGCGCGAGGCGGCGCTCAACGTCGCCAAGGCCCAACAGGTGCTCGCCAGCGCTTTCCGCGCCGCGGGCCAGGCGGAGCTGGACCTGGCGCAGAAACGGAGCACCTGGGCGGCACTGCCCATGGGGGATCCCGGAGCGGCGACCGCCGCCCGGTCCGCGTTCATGGCCGAGGAGACCGTCGCCCAGGCGCTGAAGGACCTGGCCGACAAGCAGTCCGAAATGTTCGACAAACAGAAGAAACTCAACGACCGACGCATCGACCTGGCCAAGTCCCGAACCGTCCTGCTCAACGACGGCCGCTTGAAGGCGGCCCTGCCGCCGGCAGTCGAATGACGGTGAACGGCTGACGGCCCACCGTTCGGCGAGTCGGCCGTTTGGCTTGATTGTTGAAGCTGCGGTGTATCCGTTATAGAAAATCCCGGTCCTCCGCGGCGACGCGGTCCCCGGCAAACCGGTACAGGTGAGGCGGCCGGCCGCCTTGCCGCCCTACCGCCTCCGCTAAAATCCTCACGCGCTCAATGAGCCGCCGTTGCAGCAGCAGGCTGCGGAAATTGGTCTTGTTCACTTTTCGGCCCAAAACCGCCTCATAAACCGCCTGCAGTTCCTCGATCCGGAACTCCGGCGGCAGCAGGTGCCGGGCGATGTTGGTATAGCGCAGTTTCCCCTTCAGCCGGGAAACGGCGGTGGCGACGACCGCCTCATGATCGAACGGCAGCGCCTGGGTCGCGTGGCCGACTGCCGCCGCCCAGCGACCTCGGACCGGCACCGGCTCATCCCCGCGCGCCAGCGCCAGGTAGGCCACGCTCACCGTGCGGCCACGCGGGTCCCGGTACAGGGCGCCGAACGTGGCCAGCTGTTCCATGTACAGGCTCTCGGCCGCCTTCCGGGCGCACCCCGCCTTCTCCACCAGCGCCCGGACCGCCGCGGTCTCCAGCGGCTCGTCCGCCCGGAGAGCCACTCCGGGCAACGCCTCGACGCCCGCGAACGGCACGCCCTCGCGCCGGCTGAGGAGCACTTCCAGCCGGCCGCCGGCGACGCGCAGCGCCACCACATCCACCGCCACGACGGGCCGCTCCAGCACATTCCGGCTCATCTGCGCCCCCTGACCTCTTGACTTTTGTTAATTTTATACAAAACCAGCTTAGCGGTCAACCCCTTCGCTGCAAGCAAACTGCATCGAAATATACCCTTGTACAAAAAGAAAAAATAATCGACTTCTGTTCATTTTAGTCTCATTGGCTGAGATAAATTTCACCTTCACAAACTAATAATATTGAAATATAATAAAACCAAGAAGGAGGCCACCATGACACGCACCGCCGCCCGCACCAAGAACCAACGAGGGAAACACCCGCGCTCCGTGTGCGCGGAACGCCCCCTGCTCTGGATGCCCGAGACCGAGCTGGCGCGTCCCGATCCGGCCGCCGTCTTCGCCGCCGGGCTGCGGCACCACCACCTGGCGAACACCGCCTACCCCATCGCCCATCGGAAGACCATCTGGTCCTTCCGTCAAAGCCCGGAACGGCACCGGGAGTTGCTGCGCCGGGCGTTCGGCTCACCGCGCCTCTGCCTCTACATCCACGTTCCCTTCTGCGAGCGGCGCTGCGCGTTCTGCGAGTACACCGTGCTCGAGCGGCACGACGAGGCGGCCGAAGCGGCCTACTTCGCGGCGCTGGAGGGTGAGGTTGAGCTGTACCGCGATCTTCTGGATCCCGGCGCCCACGAGCTGGCCGGCCTGGACGTGGGTGGCGGCACGCCCCTGCTGGTCCGGCCGGAGCGGATCGGCGCCGTGCTGGACCGGATCCGGCGGGCGTTTCCGCTGGCTGCCGGCTTCGGCATGAGCATCGAGACGACGCCCAAGATCGCCGCCCTGGACCCCGACCGGCTGGCAGCGGTGCGCGCGCTGGGCTTCGAACGCATCAGCATGGGCCTGCAAACGGTGAATCCCGCGCTGCTGCGGGCCTACGGGCGCGACCTGCACAAGGTGAGTTACAACCGGCGCGCCGCCGACAACATCCGCCGGGCCGGCTTCCGGGCTTTCAACATCGACCTGATGTACGGCTTCGCCCACCAGACCGTCGACGATTTCGCTGCCAGCGTCCGGTACGCCATCGACCTGGCGCCGGACCACATCACCCTGTACCGGATGCGCTACAAGGGCACCCGCGTCGCCGGCGAGGCCGGACAGGTGGACCTGGACCGCATCAACGCGATGTACCACGCCGCCCGCGAACGGCTTCTGGCGGCGGGCTTCGCCGCCAACCCGGGCAAGAACGTCTTCAGCCGGATACCGGACGATCCCGGCACCAGCCGCTACCTCACCGAGCGCGTGGTCTGGAGCACGCCCTATCTCGGCCTGGGACTCGGCGCCCAGACCTTCACCAACACCGTGCTGGGATACAACCTCGGAGCCGCCACGAAGACGTTGGCGCCTTACCTGGACGCGGTTGCCGCCGGCCGGCTGCCGCTGCAGGATCTCTACCACCTCCCGCCCAGCGAGGGCATGGCCAAAATGATCGCCGTCGCGTTCTACTTCGGCCAGATCCACCGCGGGGCGTTCCGGCGCGCCTTCGGACGTTCCCTCGAAGCGTGCTTCCCCGAGGCGATCGACTTCGTGCTCGCACGCGGCCTGATGGAGTATCACGGACCGTCCCTGCGCCTGACTTCGGCGGGCGCTGACGCGTTCAACGGCGTCATCGCCCTGTTCTATTCGCCGCGCGTCCAGGCCCACCTGCTGGGCCTCGGGGAGGGATGACCATGGACCGCTTCGCCAACATCCTCCTGACCGGGCCCTGCAACCAGCGGTGCCCCCACTGCATCGGCCGCGCCCTGGCCGCCCGGGCGCTGCCGGACAACCTCGACCGCTTTCCCCTCCTCAACCTCGAACCGTTCCTGGACCTGCTGGTCCGCGAAGGGATCCGGGAGATCTCACTCACCGGCACCAACACCGACCCCCAACTCTACCCACACGAGGCCGCCCTCCTGGACCGGCTGCGCGATCGCCTGCCCGGCGTGCGGGTGTCGCTGCACACCAACGGCCGGCTGGCGCTGGCCAAGATCGACGTGTTCAACCAGTACGACCGGGCCACGATTTCCATCCCGTCGTTCCGGCTGGAGACATTCCGCCGCATGACCGGCTGCGACGGCGGACCGGACCTGGCGGCCATCCTGCGACTGGCGATGATTCCCGTCAAGATCTCCACACTGGTTACCCAGGACAACCGGCAGGAGATCCCCGAGATCATCAATCGCTGCCGGGAGCTGGCCGTCCGGCGGCTGGTCCTCCGCCGGCTTTACGGCGAGACACGACCTGACGACTTTTTTCCGGACCTGGCGCCGCTCCGAGTGTTCGCCGGCAATCCCGTCTACGACGTGGACGGACTCGAAGTCACCGTGTGGGACTTCGCGCGCTCCACCCTGCGGTGCCTCAACCTGTTCAGCGACGGGACCATCAGCCGGGATTATCGCCTCGCCGGGTGAGCCATGAACCGCGTGACCATCGCCAACCTGACTGAGGACGCCCGGCGGACGCGCACCCTGGGCGTGATCGTCGGCTCGTTCGATCCGCTGCACCGCGGGCACGAATGGATGGTGCGTCAACTGCTCCGGCGGTGCGACCGAGTCCTGCTGCTGGTGCCGCTCCGCCATTTCGACAAGCACCCCGTCTGGCCGGCTAACGCCACCTTCACCCAGCGCCTGGCCATGATCGCCCGGCTGGCGGAGCGGTCCGGCGGTCGCGTCCTGGGCGGCGTGACGCGCGAGGTGCTGTTCGTGCGGCTGGCGGCCGAACTGAAGTCGGCCTTTCCCCGAGCCACGATCCTGTTCGGCATGGGCGACGACACGTGGCGGCGGGTGCTCCGCTCCCGGGAGTATTTCGCTCGGCTCGGCCTGCCGTGGACCGCGGCGGATGCCCGCTGGCTCGCACGCGTGCGCCGCCGGGTGATGGTGTTCGGCCGGGCGGGCGACGCCGTCGGGCGAATTCCGGTGCCCGCCGAAGTGAGAGACATTTCCTCCTCCCGGATCCGCGCGCTGGCGGCCACCGGGGCCGGCGACGCGGCGCTGAATCGGCTCATCGCCCCGGATATCCTCGCAGTATGCCGACAAGCCGGTCTGTACCGTGAACCGCCACCGACCAGCCGCTCGGCCAGCGCGGCGCCGCAGCCCTCACCGCAACCCCCGGTTGTGCCGGACTCAACTTTATGCTGAAATGGAGGCGCCACACCCAACCATCCGCGGGGAGGTTCATGATGTGTCCCACCATCGCCGTGTTCGGCGGCGCGTTTAACCCGCCCGGCCGGCATCACCGGGCGATCGCCGAGGCGCTCAGCCGGAAGTTCGACCGCGTCGTGGTGGTCCCCTCGGGACCGCGGCCCGACAAGCCGTCCATGCAGGACGTGGAACCGATCCATCGGGCGGCCATGGCCGATATGGCGTTTCGCGGGCTGGCCAACGTCCGCGTGGATCTGTTCGATCTCGAGGAAGGCACGTTCACCCGCAACCACGACCTGGAAACCCGCTACGCCGCCGAAGGGGAGGTCTGGCACGTGGTGGGCAGCGACCTGGTGGGCGGCGGGAGCGCGGGCCGCTCCTTCATCCAGACGCGGTGGTCCTGCGGCGAGGCGCTGTGGCCGGAACTCCGGTTCGCCGTGTTCACCCGGCCCGGCCATCCGCTCATCCCGCTCGACCGGCCGCCCCGTTCCCGTGTCTTCGACCTGAATCTCGTCGGATCCAGCGCCGACATCCGCGAGCGCCTCTTCCGCCACGAGTCGGTCGCCGACCGCCTGGATCCCCAGGTGGCTGAATACATCGACCGCTACGGACTCTACCGCGGCCGGCCGCCGGTGCGCACGGCGCCGCTCCGGCTGGACCCGCCGCGTCCGCTCCTGGTTGTGGACGAGACCAATCCGCGGGCGGGCGAGATCGCCGCCCGCCTTGCCGGCGCCGAGACGGCGGCCTCTGCCAACTGCATCCTGGTGGTGGGTGGTGACGGAACCATGCTCCACGCCATCCGGCGCCACTGGCGGGAGCGGCTGCCCTTCATCGGCATCAACACCGGTCATCGCGGCTTTCTGCTGAGCGGCGCCGCCGATTTCGCCTCCGGCTGGCCGGCCGGACCGCTGGTCGTCCGCCAGGCCCCCCTCCTGCACGTGGAGGCGGTGGCGCCCGACGGCCGCGTCACCACCGGGGTGCTGGCTTTCAACGACGCCTGGGTAGAACGGTGCACCGGCCAGACCGCCTGGGTGGAGGTCCGGGTGGGGGGTGAACTGCGGATCCCCCGGTTGATGGGCGACGGCATCCTGCTGGCCACCGCCGCTGGTTCCACCGCCTACGCCCGCGCCATGGGCGCCACACCCGTGCTCTTCGAAACGCCGGCACTGGTGCTCGTGGGCTCCAACGTGCTGGAGCCGCCCGGCTGGAAGGCGGTGATGCTCGCCCTCGACAGCCAGGTGGTCTTCCGCGTCCTGGAACCCGGCAAGCGCCCCGTGACGGCTTACGCCGACGGAGTGCCCCTGGGCGAGACGGCCGAGCTGCACCTGCGCACCAGCCGCATCGCCACGGCCGAGCTGGCGTTCAGCCCGGCCCACGACATGGCGGAGAAAATCGCCCAGATCCAGTTTCCGCCGATCGGCTGATTCTGGTCAGCAAACAGTCATGAAGGGGGCGGCAATCATGCCATTGTTGATTGACGGATGTGATCCTTGCATCATTTCAATCCGCATGATGAACCTGACCGTTCCAACACAGCTGGCCCCACCCCGATGTTCCCGGTCCGGCAAGGATCGTGATGCCTGACTCGATCTCGAAAGCAGCCGCTTCCCGCACCAACGAGCCGCCCCTGGTCAGCGTGATCGTGGTCAACTGGAACGGGGCACCGTACCTGGACGCCTGCCTCGAGTCCGTCACGCGCCAGACCTACCCTCACTTCGAGCTCCTGGTGGTGGACAACGGCTCCACCGACGGCTCCGCGGACACGGTCCGCCGCTGGGGCGAAAAGCCCGGAGTGCGGATCTTCCTGCTGGAGACCAACACCGGGTTCACCGGCGGCAACAATCTGGCGTTCCGGCACGCCCGAGGGGATTGGCTGGCCCTGCTGAACAACGATGCCGTGGCCGACCCCCACTGGCTGGCCTGCCTGGTGGCCCGGGGGAACCCGGCCGCCGGCGTCGGCATGCTCGGCGGCAAGATCCTGCTCGCCGGCACTCCCGGCACGATCGACAAGGCCGGCCACCTGATCTGGCCCGACGGCCAGAACCGCGGACGAGGCACGGGCGAAACCGACCGCGGTCAGTACGACCAGGAAGAGGAGATCCTCTGGCCCGACGGCTGCGCGGCGCTGTACCACCGGGCGCTGATTGAGCAGACCGGCGGATTCGACGACGCGTTCTTTGCCTACGGTGACGACGCCGACCTCGGCCTGCGGGCGCGGCTGCTGGGCTGGCGGGCGTGGTACGTGCCCGGGGCCGTGGTCCATCATCACCACAGCGCCAGCGCCGGCGCATTCTCGCCGTTGAAGATCCGTCTGGTGGAGCGCAATCGGCTGCTCCTCGCCCTCAAGGATTTTCCCGTCGGCTTGCTGGCGCAGAACCCGTACTGGACCCTCCGGCGGTACCTGTGGCTGGCATGGGGCGCGATGCGCGGGTCGGGCACCTCCGGCCGATTTGTCCGCGAACACAGCCGATTCCGCCTGCTCGTCACGCTGGGCCGGGCGTACGCCGGCGCGCTCCGCCTGCTGCCCCACGCGCTGCGCGAGCGGCGGCGCATCCAGCGGAACCGGCAGCTGTCCAGCCGGGAATTCGCGACGCTGCTGCGGCGCTTCCGGATCGATGTGCGCGAGCTGACTATGGGGGGCGATCGGCCGTGATCGCGGTGATGGGCATTCCAACTTCATCATTACGCCTGCCGCCTGCAAGCGCCGGACCAAGACAAATTCGAGCCGGTTGCTGAAACCGGCGCCAAATTAAAAGCATCTTCGTCTTTGCATCCGGCGCCGTCATCTTTTATGATTCAACCATCCGCCGATGACGATGCCCCCGCAATCCATCGGCCCACTGAAGGAGGATAATCCGCATGCGTCGTGCAATCATTCTGGGCGTGCTCATCCTGTGCTGCGGCCTACTCTATGTCTCGGCCGGCATCAACGAAGACCTGATCGCGGCCGCCCAGGCCGGCAACCTGGAACAAGTCAGGGCCCTGGTCGCCAAGGGGGCGAACATCGAGGCCGGTGACGAAAACGGCCGGACCGCCCTGCAATATGCCGCCGGAGGCGGTCGGCTTGAGATCGTCCGCTTCCTGCTGGCCAAGGGCGCGAATCCTGCGTCCGCCGACAAGTACGGCAACTCGACCCTGTTGAAGGCCGCCTACGGCGGTTACACTGAAATCGTCAAGCTGCTGCTTGACAAAGGGCTCGATATCAATCAGCCGCTCGGCGTCTCCAAGGCCACCGCGTTGTACGTCGCCGCCCAGCAGGGGCAGGCCGGCGTCGTCGCGGAGCTTCTCAAGCGGGGCGCCAAGACCGAGATCCGCACGCGATTCAACAGCACGCCGCTCTTCATCTCGTCCGACGCCGGCCACCTGAAAGTAGTGCAGCTGCTCCTGGCCCACAAAGCCGCAATCAACGTCCATTGTTTCGAAAACCGCACCCCCCTCATTGCCGCGACGTCCAACGATCACACCGAGGTGGTCAAGGCCCTGCTCAAGGCGGGCGCCGACGTCAACGCCAAGGACGGCAACGGACATGCCGCCCTCTATTACGCCTTCCGCCCTGAGATCAAAGAGCTGATCCAGGCCGCAGGCGGCAAGGAATGAGGCGGGAGCCCGGCATGAGCCAGGATCCGGCGGCTAAAATCGAGACACTCCACGCCTTCATCGACGAGCTGGACGCCCGCCTCGGCGCCCTGGACGAGGCGGAAATTGAAGCGCTCTTCCGCAACTTCGCCGACGAGGTCCAACCCTGGCTCATCGGCCTGTTCACCGCCATCGAGGAATCCCACCAGATCGAATCCGAGTTCCTCGGTGAGTGCGTCTTCCACCTTTACGCACTGCAGACCTATTTCGACGAGCGGCTCCAATCGCCGGCCCCGGCTTTCAGCAAGGACGACGTACTGGCCGCCATCGACGCCGTGGACCTCTTTTTTGCCAAACCCGGAGCCGACGGCTGGGATCACCCGGTCTTGACTGTAGAATGGGCCCGCCTGTTTTTCACAATCTGGGACGGTTGCCTCGACGAGCTGACCGAAGAGGGGAGTGTCGATGAGACGCTGCGTGGCGATCTGGTCCGATTCTTCCTCGTCGTGCTGACTCTCTTTGCCGACCGCTTCCCGAAGGCCGCCATCTGACGGTTCGGTCGTTCCTGGCGACCCGTCTGATGTTGACGGCCGCCGCTCCCGCCGTCCCGAATTTTATCGCATCCGGTTGGATGCCCTGCTCCAACCAATGATTGGCTGGCCATCTCCTCGATTTTCCCAGCCGAGCCAGCGGCGATTCCGTACAATGTGGTTGGATCGTTCGGCCGCGCCTCCAGCGCCGCCGGCGTTGACCGCATTGCAGGAGGTCCGCCTTGAAAATCAGCGACATCACGTTCGACACCACCGACTGGTCCACCGTGGCCGCGACCAGCCACCCCGGCATCACCGGCGAGGCCCGCTGGCGCACCCGCCAGTGCGGTGACATCCGGGTGCGGATGGTGGAATACTCCCCCGGTTACGTGGCCGACCACTGGTGCCAGAAGGGGCACATCTTGCTCGTGCTGGAGGGAGAACTGGAGACCGAGTTGGCGGACGGCCGCCGCGTGCGCCTCACCGCCGGCATGAGCTACCAGGTGGCCGACGGTGACGTCGCCCACCGGTCGGTGACCCGCACCGGAGCCACGTTGTTCATTGTCGACTGATCGTTGCCGGACGGCCTCATGCAGGACATGATCGCCCTGATCGCGGACATCCATGGCAACCGCTGGGCCTTGGAAGCCGTTTTGAACGACATGGAACGTCGCGGTCTCCGGATAATCGCCAATCTGGGCGACAGCCTCTACGGTCCACTCGATCCCGCCGGCACCGCCGACCTGATCATGACCCGGCCGATGACGAGCATCCGGGGCAACCAAGACCGGTTGCTGCTCCAGTCATCACCCGATGGAGAAACGGCCCCCAGCCGGGCCTTCACCCGGAGCCGGCTCACTGCGCGCCACATCGAATGGCTGGGAGCGTTGCCACCCACCGCGGCGTTCGACGGCGCGTGTCTTTGCTGCCACGGCACCCCACGTCGGGATGACGCCTACCTCCTGGAGCGGGTGAGCGGCGACGGCGGTGTTCGCTCGATCGACCGACGTGCGCTCGAGTTGGAATTGCAGGAGTTTTCGTTCGATGTGATCGCCTGCGGGCACAGCCACATTCCGGCACTGGTCGTACTGCCGGACGGCCGGCGAGTGATCAACCCCGGCAGTGTCGGCCTGCCGGCGTACCGGGACGAGGAGCCGTTCCCCCACGTCATGGCCACCGGCACACCCCATGCCCGCTATGCCATCCTCCGGTGTCTGAACGAAAGCTGGGACGTCGAATTCGTCACCGTAACCTATGACTGGATGGCCGCCGCGCGGATCGCAGAAGCCAACCACCGTCCTGATTGGGCCGACTGGCTGGCCACCGGCCAGGCCTCACTGACCTGATCGCATGCGCTCACCCGAAACGGGAAGATGTTCAGATCCCGGCATACGGATCGGTCGGGTCGCCGGGCGGACGGGTTTTCCAGCGGCGATGCCCCCACAGCCACCGGTCGGGCCACTGTCGGATAGCTTCCTCGATGCAACGGGCGTACCGACTGGTGTTTTCCAGGACGTCGGCCTCGGTGTTGCCGGTGTTCCGCAGGGGGATGGACGGCAACGCGTGGATCAGATAGCGGGTCCGGCGTTCCGGATCCGGCACCAGGAACGACGGGATCACGGCCGCGCCGCTCCGCAACGCCAGCAGGGCCAGTCCCGTTGTCATGCAGGCCTTCTTGCCGAAAAAGTCCACAAACACGCCTTCGCGCTCCTGCACGTTCTGGTCCGCCAGGATGCCCACATCGGCGCCGGATGCCAGCGCGCGCAGCACCTTGCGCGTCGCGTCCCGCTTGGAGATGGCCTGATTGCCCGACAGGCCGCGGTAACGCAGCAAGGCGGCATCGGTACGCGGATTGTCGAGGGGGCGATACAGGTAATGGATGGGCCGGTGGAACACACCGTGAGCGAACGACAGCAGCTCCCAGCAGCCGAGATGGGCCGTCAGGATGAGCACAGGCCGCCCGTCTGCCTTGAATTTCAGATACTCGTCCGTGGAGTCGTACCGGACCAGTTTGCCCAACCGCTCCGGATCCAGCAGCCGCGGAAAATGGGCGATCAGCGCCAGCATTTCGCCGAGATTCCGGTAGGAGTCACGGGCGATTTCCCTTCGTCGAGCCGACGGCATCTCCGGAAAGGCGATGGACAGATTCACGTCCGCGATCCGCTGGTGGCGCCGATCCCACAGAAAATACAGGCCGGACACCCACCGGGCGAAGGCGATCGCCGCGCCAAGCGGCAGCGCATACAGGAGCGCCATGATGCCGCGCCCGAAACAGTAAAGCAAGTTGTCCAAACCTCTTGGAGTCACCTGGGCTGTCCTATCAGCCGGCCCGACCGCTCCTGACGGCCGAGCGGCGCGCTCGAAAGTGGTTCAAGTCCTGAGACCTGCAATTCTCGTGGAGAAAATGTTTTTTTGCAATCGGAAAAACACTTGTCATTTCACGTCTTTTTGGATACAGTATCACTCTTTGTCTGGGAGTCTATCACGAGGTGTCCGGATGAGCGAGAACCACCCCCTGGAAAACAACATCCAGCCAGTGCCTGAGGCGACCCCGAATCCAAACGAGGAGGCCCGTCCGAGCGTGACCGAACCCGCGCCGGCCGAAGCCGCTCCGGCGGAGACCGCGGCGACGCCCCCGGCCGAGGTTCCCGCTGTTGAGGAACCCGCGGCGACGCCCCCGGCCGAAGTTCCCGCCGTTGCGGAGACCGGGGCGACGCCCCCGGCCGAGGTTCCCGCCGTTGCGGAACCTGCGGCGACGGACAGCGGTTCCGAATTCGAAAAAATGATGGCCGCCTGGGACCAGCAGCTCCCCAGCGTCCAGAAAGGCGAGTTCGTGCAAGGCACCATCGTCAAAATCAAGGACAACGACGTGCTCGTCGACATCGGCACCCGTTGTGAAGGCGTTTTCCCCGCCGAGGAAATCCGCAACGCTCAAGGCGAATACCTCTACAAGGAAGGCGACCCGATCACCGTGCAGGTGGTCTCTTCCGTGACCACCGACTTCACCATCCACCTCTCCCACAAGAACGCCCGCCGGCAAGAGATGGTCCGCCAGTTCAAGAAGGCGTACGAAGACGGCACGGCGGTGACCGGAACCATCAGCGAGTCAATCAAGGGCGGGTTGCGCGTCAACATCGAGGGTTTCGAGGGCTTTCTGCCCGCTTCCCAGATCGATCTCCGGTTTGTCGAGAACACCGACACCTGGGTGGGCCGGACCGAGCAGTTCCGGATCATGAAATTCCATCCGCGGCTCGGCAAGCTGGTCGTTTCCCGCCGCGCCCTCTTGCAGGATGAAAAAGACCGCCTCAAGAGCGAGCTATGGAACCAGATCAGCGTCGGCCAGGTGGTCAACGGCAAGGTGACCCGCCTCACCGGCTATGGCGTCTTCGTTGATCTGGGCGGCATGGAAGGCCTGATTCATATTTCGAACCTGTCGTGGGACAAGGTCAAGAAACCGTCCGAGATCGTCAAGGTCGGCCAGGAAATCGACGTCCAGGTCATCGAGCTGGACAAGGAGAAAGACCGCATCGGCCTCAGCCTGAAGGAGCTGGTTGCCGACCCCTGGCTCACCGTCGGCGATCGATACATGCTGGGCCAGCGTGTCCAGGGCAAGGTGGAGAAGCTCGAGTCCTTCGGCGCCTTCGTCAAGCTGGAGCCCGGCATCACGGGCCTGATTCCCATATCCGAAATGAGCTGGGCCCGCCGAATCAACCACCCGAGCGAAGTCATCAAGGCGGGCGATCAGCTGGAGACCATGGTGCTGCGCGTGGATCCGACCGAGCGGAAGATTTCTCTCTCCCTCAAACAGGTCACCCCCTCGCCGTTCACGCAGTTCGCGGCCGATCACCAGCCGGGTGACATTCTCGAAGGAGAAATCACCAACGTGGTTGGATACGGCGCGTTCGTCAAGCTCACGGAACAGGTCGAGGGTTTGATGCATATTTCGGAGATCGCCTGGTCCCCTGTGCGCAACATCGACGAGACGCTTCATGTCGGGGACAAGGTGTCCGTCCGCATCCTGCACATCAACCACGACACGGAGAAAATCGCCCTGAGCGGGCGGCTGGGCGAGCCGCCCATCCAGGAAGGCGGCGACGCGGCTTCCGGCCGCGCGCCCCGCAAGGGTGGCCGCCGAGCGCCGCGCCGCGACAAGGAAGGCGACGAACAGCGCTACATGACCGACGTCGCTTCGTTTGCCACCAAATTGGGCGAACGCTTCCCCAAAGAACTCCTGGATCGGATGAAAGCGCAGAAAGGCGACTGACCGCCGCCGCTTTTTCCGGCATGGTATAACGGATCATTCGGGCCGGCTTTTGCCGGCCCGAACTGTCTTGCTTTCTTTTCCTGGATCTGATAGAGTACCGCTCGGTATTCTTATGAAAATGAAGGCCAAACGCGCCGCAGCTCCGGAATCCGCAGCTCCGGTCGGGACGATGCGTTGCATCTACCTCAACCTGGATTCCCGCAACATCGACTTTGATCTCGCAGGCCTTGAGGTGCATCCGGCCAAGACCGTCAACGATGTGTTCCGGCTCATCGAAGCCAACCCGTCGGCCGGCTGGTGCGTCGTCCTGGGCCTCTCCCGCAACCTGATGGACAACTACCTGGCCATTGCCTCCCTGTTTTTTCGCCGCCAGCCGGGCGAGATCCCCATCATCCCGGTCACGCACGCAGGAAACAAGATCGCCGAACACAAAGCGTTTCTGTTCGGCAAGAAGCCCTATCCGTTCAAGCGGCTCGATCTGGCCAAGCTCCAGCAGCTCGTCGAGATCCGGACTTACAGCCCACGGCACTTCATTCGGATCCCCGTGGAATTTGTCGCGTTCGCCCAACCAGAGGGAAGCGTCGCGCAGTACCCGGTGGTTTGCCGGAACATCAGCTGGAGCGGCACTTATTTCGAGACTCGGGAAAACATGGATTTCGACCGATTCACCCTGATCCTGCGCTCGCGCATCCACACCGTCGAACTGCCGTCACGAATCGTCCGCCGCGTCAATTTGGCCAAAGCTTCGCCGCCCCGCTACGGATTTGGAGTGGAATTCCTCATGCCGCTCCCCTTGAGCCTGATTCATTACATGTACGCCAAACACATGAAAGACCAGCATTGACCGCAGCGGGACTACGGCGGCTGACGACCCGTAAACACGGATTGCTAGTGGCCGGCTCAACCATCACCGGCTGATTGAGGGGGTGGCGGGAGTTGTGATATACTCGCCCTACGAGCGGTTCCCGGCCCGGGCGGCACCGGCAATCGAGGCAACATGTTAGGCATCCGAAAATCGGGTAAAAAGCGCGGCCGCATTGTCAATTTGCTGGTCCTGTCCATGCTCATTGTCGGGACCATCCCCCTCATCATCAGCGGCTATAATCTCATCTCGTACAACGCCGGCATCCTGGACACCGATCAGAAACTCCTCCACCTCCAGATCTGCAAATCCGTGGCCAGCGAAGTCTCGCTGTTCCTGAAATCTTCCGCCAACATCATCACGCCGGTGGAGAAAAGCGTCGAGATCGGTTTCAACTCCGCCAATCCGAGCGCCGTCTTCTATGACAGCAAGACCCGGGACCTGATCACCGCCTTGTTCCAATCCCACAACCGGATTATCAACATCCGGGTGTTGTATCTGAACAACCGGGGCGTGCAGGCCGGCTACCGGATCAGCGACGAGTCGCCCATCAGCGGCGAGCTCATGGATACGATTCAACGCTGCCTGACCTCCGATTATTTCCACATCTCCCGCCCGCACTATTCCGAGGATTTCAACCAGGTCCTGTTCGTCATCGGCAAGACCGTGCTGATCAACAACAAGATCCAGGGCGTGATCACCATGGTCTTCAGCATGGCCGACGTGATGGACACCGTCCGGCGGGCCTATCAGTCGAGCAACACCGCCTTCATCCTGGACAGTCAGGGCAACATCATCCTCCACCCGGAAATCCGGGTCATCCGCGCCCAGATCAATGTCGCCGACAGCCCCATTTTCCAGGAATTGCGCAAGTTACGCTCCCATGCCATCTCCACCTTTCCGTTCACCGACCGCTCGTCCGGACGGCCGGTCGACATGCTGGGCACCGTGTACATGATCCCGGATTCGGTCGTCGGCTGGGGAGTCGCCGTTCAGACACCGGCCGAGGTCGCCAACGTGGTCATTCAAAATATGCGACGGCAAACGGTGTACTGGATCCTGTTATCGATCATTATGGCGCTGCTGATGAGTTTCCTGTTCTCCCAGCAGATCAGCATCCCCATCCAGATCCTGACGAAAAAGACCCTCTCCATCACCGACGGCAACTTCAGCGAACGAGTGGATATCCGCTCCAACAACGAATTGGGCATCCTCGCCGACAACTTCAATCTCATGACCGAAGAGATCGAAGATTACATCATGCGCCTGAAGCAGGCGGCGGAAGAGAACCGCCAACTGTTTTTAGGCGCGATCCGGACCCTGGCCGCGGCGATCGACGCCAAGGATCCGTACACCCGCGGCCATTCCGAACGGGTCACCCGGTACTCCGAAATTATCGCCACCGAGCTCGGGCTGCCGGCCGAAGAGGTTGAAAACATTCAGATCGCCGCATTGCTCCACGATGTGGGCAAGATCGGCATTTCGGATTCCATCCTCCAGAAACCGAGCATGCTGACCGAAGAGGAATACACCGTCATGAAGCAGCACCCCGAGCTGGGCGGCAACATCATGAGCCAGATCCAGCAGCTCAAACACGTCATCCCGGGCATGCGGTACCACCACGAATCACTTGACGGCTCCGGCTATCCACGCGGGCTCAAGGGTGATGAAATCCCGTTGTCCGCCCGCATCATCGGCGTCGCCGACGCCTTTGACGCCATGACCACCGAGCGGCCGTATCAAAAGCCCCTCGCCACCGATGACGCCCTGAAAATCATCCGCAGCAAAGCCGGTCACAAGTTTGACCACCGGGTCGTCAACGCGTTAGCGTCCGCGGTCGACCGCGGCTTGATCGAGTTGCCCAATCCCGACGACGTCAACAAGCCGAAATACGTCACGACCAACTAACCATGCCCTTCTCCAAACTCTTAGCCGACATGGTGGATTCGGTTTCCGGTGCCTCGGGCGCGATTTTTCTCGACGGTGAGTGCGAGTACGTCCAGTATTACGGCCACCTCGATTCTTTCCGGACCAAGTTGCTTGGCGCGTACCAGGGGATCCTGCTGCAGCACATGCGCGGCATCGTCACCCGGCTCCGCGTGTCCAGTCTGGACAAAATCGTCACCAGCTACGAAGGGGCCACTTTCATAACCAAAAACCTCAAGGATAATTATTACATCGTCCTGGTTCTGGACTCCGCAGCCAATATCGGCCAGGGGATTCAAGAAATCGATCGGGTCGCCCAAATCATCAACGCCGAGATCGCCTGATCCGCCGGAGACTATGCATGGTGCTTGTGCTTGACGTTGGCAACACCAACGTGACTTGCGGGATCTTTCGCGACACCGACACCCCCGTTCAGGTGTGGCGTCTGGCCGCGCATCCGGTTCGGACGGCCGACGAATACGGGCTCGCCATCCGCCAGTACCTCGCGTTTCTTAAAATCAGCGCGTCAGCACTTTCGGCGGCGGTGGTCGCTTCGGTTGTTCCGGCCGTCGACGAAGCGCTCATTCGGGCCGTCCGGCAGTACCTGAAACTCGAGCCGCTGATGGTGACGGTGACGAATCAGAAACTGCTCACCGTCGCTTATGACCGGCCCGTCGAGCTGGGTGTGGACCGCGTGGTCACCGCCGGCGCCGCCTTCCGGCGATACGGCGCACCGCTTGTGGTCATGAATACGGGCACGGCCACGACCATTGACGCGGTGGCCGCGGGCGGCGTTTTTCTGGGCGGCGCCATCTGTCCGGGCGTCCACGCCTACGCCGACAGTCTGACCGGCCGGACGGCCCTTATCCCACCCGGCGAGATATCCCCCCCCGCCCGTCCCATCGGGCGGAACACCCGGGACTGTCTTCGTTCCGGATGCTATCACGGATACTTGCAATTGCTGCAGGGCCTTTCGCGGCGCATCCGTGACGACGTGGACCGTGACGCGCGAATTGTGGCCACGGGCGGGATGCTAAACGTTTTTCGCACCGATCTGGACTGGCTGGATGCCACCGATCCCGACCTGACGCTGATCGGAATATACTATGCTTTTCGAGATGCCCATGGGGGAACATAGATTTAACTATTTCAATTACTTCACCGACATCGAAGACCACTTCATTTCCCGAAGGGGAAAGCACATTCTTTTATCCCCGCTGGATTGGACGCTCATCGAGACCTGGCAATCTATGGGAATTCCTCTCCATGTGGCGCTGCGCGGAATCGACCGCGCCATGGCGACCTTCCGCGAAAAGCAAATCAGACACCGGCTGGTCAACTCGCTGTTCTATTGCAATCAATCCGTTCTGGAAGAGTATGAACACCACCTGCTGAGCCAGGAAGGCCGGGCGGCCGATGAAATGGAACCGGTTCGCGATGCGGGTTCCACAACCCTCACCTCGGATCTGCCGGGTTTTCTGAAAGCCCGGCAAGTCGAAATGCAGCGGTTGGCCGACCGATTTCCCGGCACGCCCGCCGCCGAATGCGGCACGCGCATGGCGCGGCGGCTCGATGAGATCATCGACGCCATCCGGCTTTCCGCCCGGCCCGACCCCGAACGCGTGGAAAGCGACCTGCGCGCAATCGATGATGCCGTCGCCCCGGCGCTTGCCGAGACGTTGCCCCCGCCCGACCGCAAGGCGTTGATCGGCGAGTGCCGGCGGGAGCTCCGGCACCATCGCGCCAGTCTCCCCCCCGACATGTACCAGCGCATTCTGGACAGTTTGGTCCGCCGCCGAATCCGCGAGCGGTTCGGCCTGTCCGAGCTCACGCTCCTGGATAGTCGATGATCGATATCATCCACATCGACAAGCTGATCCATCGGGGATGGGGATTCGGCCGGCGCGCCAACGGACAGGCGGTTTTTGTTCCCTTCAGCGCCCCCGGGGAGGATGTGCGAATCCGCGTGCGCGCCGAACACAAGTCGTACGCGGAGGCCGAATTGCTGGATGTGCTCACCCCCTCGCCCGATCGGCGCGAGCCACCCTGTCCGCATTTCGGCCGCTGTGGCGGCTGTCAGTTGATGCACCTGACCTACGCCGCCCAAACACACTGGAAAGGACGCATCGTCGCCGAGAATTGGCCGGACGGCCCGCCTGTCGAGAGCGGCAGCCGGCACGGCCGCGAATTCGAGTACCGGCACCGCGTCCGTCTTCAGGTAGCGCCCGACCAGAGGGGCGCCGGATTCGCGCAACTAAATACTAATACTATAGTAAAAATCCGCGATTGCGTTATCTGCGCAGACCCAATCCGTCGCGTTTTGCCCTACATCCAGCACGAACTGCTGCCGATGACACGCGCCGGCGACATCCGGCTGAGCCATATTACTATAATTATAGGAGTTGATGCCCTTCCCATTCTGCTCCTGCACAGCCGCCAACCCGTCAAGGCGAAACTCCGCCGGGCAATCCGGACCGCGACGCCCTACCCGACGGCTTTCGCCCCTCAGCCTGAATCCATGCCGGTCACCGAGCTTGATTTCGGCGGGCTCCGGCTGACGGTCGGCCCGGACGTTTTCTTCCAGGCATTTCCGGAAGCCGCAGCCGAAGTGGGACGGCATCCGGCCGTGGAATTATCCGCCGACACGCGTCTGCTCGAGCTGTATAGCGGGGTTGGGTTGTTCAGCATCCTGTTTTCACAGCGGCTTTTATCCGTTCACGCCGTCGAGGGCGATCCCGCCGCCAGCAGGTTGTTTCCCCTGAACCGACAGCGTCACACGGCGACCAACCTGACCTTCAGTCACCAACCTGTCGAGCGGTGGCTGGCCGAAAACGGGGCCGCTCCCCCGTTTGACGCCGTGTTCGTGGACCCGCCGCGAACCGGTCTGAGTCCGGCTGTCCGTGAATGGATCGGCCAGGCGGATCTTGCCCCCATCCTGTATCTATCCTGCGACATCGCCACCCAGCGCCGGGACGTCCGATCCTGGCTGGACCGCGGGCGGCGACTGGCGGCGTTGGTCACTTTCGATTTTTTTCCCAACACCTTCCATATCGAATGCCTGGCGCGGCTGGAAGGCCATGCGTGATCCGGATGCGCCGGCCAGAACGGGGCTCACGGCTCCGCTGTTACCTGTCGCCGCGTTGTTTGTTCTGGGTATCCTGTTGCCTCGCGCCGTGTGCCTGCCCGGGTGGCCGCTTCTCGTCGCGGCCGCCGCCGCCATGCTGCTCGTGGCGCTGGTGGCGGTAGGTTGCGGATTCAGCCGGTCCGCCTGGTTCGCCTTGAGTTGTCTGTTCGTGCTTGCCGGCGCGATCCTCGAGCGCCGCGAAACCGAATGTTTCCTCAAGGCCGCCGCCATGACGGCAGCCTGGGATGGCGATCGCAGCACCGGCGAGTTCGAACGTTTCGAAGGCGTCACCCTGGATCTGCCGCGGCGCACGCCGGCCGGAGACGCGCTGGAAACCCGGATCAGGGTGGACCGGATCTGGCGGCGCGGCCGTGCCGTCGAGGTGCGGATGCCCGTCCTGCTGCGAGTGTATGTGCCGCCAGACTGGCCGGAGCACTGGCGCCGCGGCGACCGGATCCAGTGCCTGGCCCGCCTGACCCGGCCGCGCGGCTTCCGGAACGAGGGCGCCCGGCCCGTCAGCCTGTTTTACTGGACCCGCAACATCTGGCTGTTGGGCAGCTGCAAATCACCCGGTTTGCTCACGATCCTCCAACCGGCTGTTGAAGGCGAAAGGGACCGTCTTGTCCGGCGGCTCGAACACCTGATCCAGTCGGCGGCCGGCACCCCCCCCCGCGCCGAGGTGTTGGGCGCCCTGCTGCTCGGAACGAGCATCAGCACGCCCGAGTTGCGCAGCGCGTACATCGACGCCGGGATCTACCATCTGCTGGTGATCAGCGGCACCCATTTCACGCTCATCGCCCTGTTTCTGGGCGGACTGCTCGCGTTGCTCCCGCTTCCGGCTCCGCTCCGTCATGTCCTGCTGCTGACGGCGCTCTCGTTTTATCTCGTGCTGGTGGAGTATCACGTCTCGGTGGTCCGGGCCTTTTTGATCGCGGCGGTGTACTTGCTCGGCCGCCTGCTGGACCGCCCGGCGGCGCTGCTGAATGCGACGGCCTTCGCCGCCCTGCTCCTGCTGGCGTGGCAGCCGTGGTACGTGTATGATGCCGGGTTTCAGCTCACGTTTACCGCTGTGTTTGCCATCGCGCTGGTGGGCCGGCCTCTGTCGCGGGCACTGGCGGGTCCGCTGCGATACGCCGCCGAGACGATGTTTTCCGCCCGAATCGATCTCGATCCGTCTCCGCCCCACGTCGCCGGCCGCCGCGTGCGTTACCGGCTGGAGTGGATCCATTTCCGTTTCACCCGCCGGCTGTCTCCATCGGCCTTCGGCCGGTGGGCCGGGCGCGGACTCCACACCACGGCCTGGGCGGTCAGCGCCTTGAGCGCCTCTCTGGCGGTGCTGATGGTGAGCCTTCCGCTTCTGTCCGCCCTGCACTTCCCCCTGCCCTTGAGCGGCGCCGTCCTGACGCTGGTCGCCACCGCCTGGATCTGGCCCCTCATGGTGCTGTTGCTGCTGGCTGTTCCGGTGTCCGCCTGCTGGGGATCCGCCGCCGGGGTGTTCATGCAGGCTGCCGGCTGGCTGGCGGGCGGACTCACCGACCTGGTGGAGGCCTGCCGCTGGCCCCCCCTGTGGACGGTTTCCCCCGGCGTCGTACTGGCGGTCATCTATCTGTCCGGGCTGTTGTTCTGTTTCGCCACGGACAAACCGCGGATCCGGCTGGCGTTGTTGCTGGCCGCGCTCATGCTGGTGATCCTGATCGGCGTCCCCCGGCCCGAACCGACCGGCCTGCAATTCAGCGTGCTCGATGTCGGGGAGGGCGACAGTCTGCTGCTCCGGACGCCGGAAGGGGACAACGTGATGGTGGATACCGGCGGCACGCCGCCCATCGGCCCGCCCGCGCCGGCACGGGCGGGCATTGGCGACTTGTCACGCCGCGTGCTCATCCCCGCGCTCCTTGAAAAAGGGATCCGCCATCTGGACGCGCTCGTGATCACCCACTTCGACATGGACCACGCCGGCTCGGCGGTCGGCCTCCTGCGCGCTTTTCCCGTCCGCTCTCTCCTCGTCTCGGATGCGGAATGGCGCCGTCACCCGCCGCTCGCCGGCGAACTGGCGGCGCAGGCCCGGCTGGCCCGGGTGGTCATCCGGCCGCTGGCCGCCGGCGACGTGCTCCGGTACCATTCGCTGACCCTCCAGGTCGTGCATCCTGAACGCCTGTATTTTGACGCCCGGGCCAACACGAACTCGCTCGTCTTGGAGGGTCGATGGCAGGATCACCGGATGCTTCTGACCGGCGACATCGAGGCCGCCACCGAGCAGCGCCTCGTGGCAAGGGATTGCTTGAACCGCTGCGCAGTCATGAAAAGCCCGCACCACGGCAGCCAGACATCGACTACCCCGGCGCTGCTTCGAGCCGTTGATCCGTCGCTGGTCCTGATTTCCAGCGGTCCGCCCTGGCGCTTCGCCCATCCCGCTCCGCGTGTCCTCGCCCGGCTGGAGGATCGGGGCATTCCGAGTTTGACGACCCACCGCCACGGCGAAATCCTGGTGCAATTCGAACAGCCCGGCTTCCGCCTGGTGTTTCCCGGGACCGCGTCTTTTCCCGCTTCGCATCAATAAGCATTTGGTCGCACGCGTTCTGCCACCACATCAACAGTTAACATTATCTCCGGCTTTTGACTTTCCGATTTTCGGAATCCGGCCCCCCGGAGACGTTTATCAGGTTGAATCTCGTGAACACCCGCGCGCAGGTATTTCACGCAACAACCGTCGGAAGGGAGGGTATCATGACCGTGAATCGCAGATGGATCGTCGGATTGATGCTGGCCCTGCTGATCGCGCTCCCGCCCATGACCCTGGCGGAGGGAGGCGGGAACGAAACCCCCAAGGGGCAGACGGACAGCGTCCGGAAAGTCAACATCAACACCGCCACCGCTTTGGAACTGGAGGAGCTTCCCGGCATCGGCCCCAAGACCGCCCAGCGCATCATCGAATGGCGGAAGGAACACGGGAAGTTCCTGAAAGTTGAGGACCTGATGGCGGTCAAAGGGATCGGCGAGAAGAAAATGGCCCAACTCAAACCGCTGATCACCGTCCAGTAGCCCCCACCGGGGAATCATGGATCACGCCCTCCCCGCCGGACCGGCGGGGAGGTTTTTCTTCAGGCGCGCTGCCGCCGGCCTCTCCGCACTTCCGGCAACTGAATCGAAATCGAACCCGTTCCGATTCAATCCATCGCCCGCCTTTCTCCCGCTGGCGCACGAATCGCCGCTCGGCGACCGAACAGCTTGCTGCGCCCGGCGCGGTGATCTGCCGGGCGCGACCCGTCGGCCCGTCGCACGATCCGGAATTGAGTGACACCGGCGCCGCGGGGCAATCCAATTGGATCTCGGCCCGACAGGTCGCGCTGGACAATGGCCGTTCGATGTACTATTAGTGCTGATGTGGAGGTTGACGTGGCCACAATCCTGATCATCGACGACGATTTCGACATAGTGGAAGCCATGCGCATGACGCTCGAAGCCAATGGCTTCAACGTTGTCGCCGCATACTCCGGCGCCGAGGGACTTCGCACGATCAAAACCGTCACCCCCGACCTGATCATCCTGGACGTGATGATGGAAGACGACACGGCCGGCTTCAAGGTCGCCTGGACCCTGCGCAGTCCGGATCCGGGTTCGGAATTTGCCGCTTTCCGGAACATCCCCCTGCTGATGATCACGTCGATCTCCGAGAAAAAAGGGATGAAGTTCAATCCGGAAACGGACGGGGATTTTTTATCCGTCGATGAATTTCTTTCAAAACCCGTTCCGCCCAAAAAGCTGTTGGAATCGGTTCGGGCGTTAT
Organism: uncultured Acidobacteriota bacterium; assembly: GCA_937925645.1. GTDB lineage: Bacteria > Acidobacteriota > JAAYUB01 > JAAYUB01 > JAAYUB01 > JAAYUB01. The sequence continues at coordinate 4,873 of CALAMB010000286.1, read as the reverse complement.
TGAGCCGTCACTGACAGGAAAACGCCGTGGACATCAAGGAACCACCCCTTAAAAGCGATCTGCCGGAACGGGTTCGCTGGTTCGTCCGGCTGCGCTGGTTTGCCGCCGGCGGCACCATCCTGATGGGCCTGTTGGGGCGGTGGGCCGTCCCGGAAGTGGATGCCTCCCCGCTGCTTTATCTGGGCCTGGCCATTCTGGCGTACAACGTCGTCTTCCGGTCCCTCCGCCCGTGGCTCGCCGCCCGGCTGAGCATCCATCTGCAGATCTTTTTGGACTGGCTGGCGCTGACCGTGCTCTGTCATTTCACCGGCGGCGCCGACAGCCCGTTCATTCTGTTTTTTCTGTTGCATGTCGTCCTGTCGGCCATCGTCGTCTCGCAATGGGAATGCTTCCTGCAAGGATTGCTGGCCATTGTCATGACCAACACCATGGCGCTGCTGGAGGCAACCGGCCGCTGGATCCCCCCGAGTTTCCCGGGTGTTCCGGAGCTGCCTCGCTACGAGAACCTGACCTACCTGCTGATTTTCCTGGGCGCGTTTGACGCCGTCATTCTGTCCATCATCTATTTGTCCACTTTCGTCGTCCGGCAGCTCCGTCGCCGCGAGGCCAGCCTGCTGGAACTGCAGGACAACCTTCGGCGGGCCTACCACCACGCCGTGGAGATGGACGAGGCCAAAAGCCGCTTCGTGCGGATTGTCAGTCACGAGATCCGCGGGCCCCTCGCGGCGAGCCAGAGTCTGATCAAAGTGGCATTGGAAGGATACGCCGGCGGATTGAACGACAAAGTCCGGGAACTCCTCGAACGGGCCGAGCGCCGGATCGTGCAACTGATCGACTACGTCAACGAGCTGCTCGACTTGTCGCGCGGCAGCCAACGCCTGCCTGAGGAGGACAAGACCGACATCCTCATTTACGAGTCGATCACCCGGATCATCAAAGAGAGCGAGGCCAGGGTTGCGGAAAAGCAGCTGCGCCTGAACGTCCAGATCGAACATCCCCACGTCATTTTCCGTGGCGACCTTCAGGATCTGGAGCGCATTTTCCACAACCTGCTGGGCAACGCGATCAAGTACACGCCCAGGGGCGGCGCCATCGACGTGATCGGCACCCTGCTGCCCGACAATTTCTTCCTCTTCAAAATTTGCGACACCGGCATCGGCATCCCGGCTGAAGAACTGCCCCGCGTGTTTGATGAATTCTTCCGGGCCACCAACGCCAAGAAGGAACTCAAAACCGGCACCGGGCTCGGGCTTTCCATCGTCAAAAAAACGATCGAGAAGTATGGCGGCCGCGTGGCGGTCACCAGCGTTATCGGTGAGGGCTCGTGTTTCAGCATCTATTTACCGGTTATCACCCTGGACCGATCCGTCTGAACGTCCCCATGCCAGCCCACGCGGCCTCACTGTGCCGGCTTGATGGACCGAACCGAATGCAGATTGAGTCGTATAACCATGTGTTGCGCCCGATGCGGGCGATCGATGGCGTTTAGGAGTCGATCAGTTGAACCAAACCGGGGGTTCCCTCATCTTACTCATGGGAATGTGCGCCCGCGGGATTGACTTGTCTTGAGGCAGATTGCTATAATATTTGCAAGAGGTTGGGCGAAATGCCAGGCACGTGGAAAAAATTCCTGAGCACGGTTGCCCTGAGCCTGTTGCTCCTGTACGGCCAGGCCATCCCCGTGTGGGCGGCGCCGGGCGCGTCCGCCTCCATCCTCGAGGGCATCGTCCGGAACGAGTCCGGCACGCCGCTGGTGGGCGCCGTAATCTCCCTGTTCACGGAAAACTGGACCGACAAGCCGTTGTTCACGGCTAAATCCGGCCGTGACGGCTCCTTTTCGCTGGCCGAAATCAAGCCGGGCCGGTACATCATCAGCATTGTCAAATCCGGATACCAGCCCACCTCATACAGCATTCTCGCTCCCCTGAAGAACAACCCCCTGTTCGTCATCTTGAAGAATCTCACGTCCGACGAACAGAATGCCGACAACTGGGACGTGGCCACCGTGCTGCGGTCGGCCAAAGACCGCAGCCTGATTTTCCGCTCCTCGCCCGGCACGCCGGAACCGCCGCCCAGCCGGCGGATACTCGCCGAGACGGACAAGAAGTCGTCCAGCCGCAGCGGGCAGGTCCAGTTCACCACCTCCCAACCGCTCAATCCGCTGGGTTACTCCGTCTGGCCCAATCCCATCGCCACCGGTTTTTCCACGCGGTTCGCCTATGTGGAGCCGCTGGGCGGCAACAACAGCTACATCGTCACCGGCCTCCTCACCACCGGCACGGACAGCCAGTACCGCCTGAAGAACATCGTCAACTACCACGTTTCCGACAAACACAAACTCCAGCTCAACCTCGGCTACAGCAAGGCGGGCGAAAAGGCCCGGGCCATCCACGATCTGAGCGGCGTCGACGCCAACGCGCTGGAAAATGACATTCTGAAAACGATCGAGCCCATCCAGAACATCAGCGTCGGCATCCAGGATTATTTCAAGATCGCCGAACCGCTGACGCTGGTCTACGGCTTCGACATCGATTACTCCAAGAGCAGCCGGAAGGCCGCCCATGTCAGCCCGCGATTCCAGGTTTTCTTCAATCCGGTCGAGGATCTGTCGTTCCGCTTCCAGCTCAACAGCGACCGGGTCTCCCACGATCAGACCATCACCCTGCCCGAAGGCGACCTGATCTCGCTCCACACGCCGCTCAGCATCGCCAAGATCAACAACAACGCGTTCACCAACCGGGTGGACCACATGGAGGCGGGATTCAATCTCTTCCTGGGTGACCACACCAACCTGGAAGTCAGCTCGTTCCTCGACGAGGTCGCCGGATCCGGCTACCCGTTCGTGGCCATCCTGAAGAGCCCGGATGCCGGCCTCACCCCGTTCCCGCTCGTCCCCGCCGAGTTGGCCGAATCGCAGGGTTTCCGATTCAACCTGACCCACTCGTGGACCCAGACGATCAGCACCTCCGTTCTCTACATTTACGGCTCCGGCGCCGAGCTGACGCCCGCCGGCCTTGACAAGCCGGCCATCTCCGACCTGTCGTCCCAGATCAACAACCGGTACTTCAACGTGCTGTCGGCGGCGATCAACGCGCGCTTCGAGAAAACCGGTACGGACCTCACCGCCGTTTACCGCCGCGCTGACGGCAATCCGCTCTCGCCCATCGACGCCTATTCCGATTTCTACGACGTGACCGACAACTCCCTGAGCGTGTTTGTCCGACAGTCCATCCCCCTCTTCGAGACCTCCATCGGCAAATGGGAAGCGATCATCGATATCCGCAACATCCTGAACCAGGGCGTTCAGGTGTATGAAACCACCTCCGGCGACCTGATTCTCGTCCGGGCGCCCCGGACACTCCGCGGCGGCATCAGCTTCCGCTTCTGACGCCGACGAACTTTGATTTGCCGTTTGCCTGCATCACCGGATCTTTCCCGTAACACTCCACAGACATCGTGCCCGGCCAGCTTGTTCAATTTATTGAACCACCGTTCAAAATATTGTAAAATGCGCTTCGGAATATTGGATGCGCGGTTGTCAGATTTGAAAAACTCTTGATTTTCAAGTTTTTATGATAACCTTCCGATTATCGATTTTGGCACTTGCCTTGCAGCGACGACCCCGACCGCAGCGCTGAAGGAAACATGAGCCAATCCACGCTGACCGACAAGTTGAAGGTGTACGGACTGCTGCTGGTGGGGCTGGCCTTCCTGGTCGCCGGGATCTTCAACATTCGCGACCGGATCAGTTGGAACGACCCGTCCGACGGCATCTCCTGGATTGAACGGGACGAAGGCGTGGTGGTCTTCGCGGTGACCGGCGAGAAACCGTTGCCGGATGTCCATCCCGGCGACACCCTGCTGCGCGTCAACCAGCACGAGATCCTCAACATGGGGGATTACACCGACGCGCTGTTCCTGCTGAGCCCGGGCGAGACCGCCCACTACTTCCTCAAGGACTGGGCCTCCGGCGACGTCAAGGAAATCCGCCTGACGATCCAGCCGAAACCGGTCCTGGCCATGAAGGATTTTTTCCGGATCATCGTCGCCTTCGTCTACTTCTGCGTGGGCGTCCTGATCCTGGTCAAATACTGGCGCAGCCGCGGCAGCATCCACTTTTACCTGGTGTGCCTGTTCTCCTTCTCGCTGTACCTGTTCAGTTACATCAACCGGCTGCAGCCGTTCGACTATCTGGTGTACTGGATCTCGGTGGCCTCGACCCTGCTGCTGCCGCCGCTCTTTCTCCACTTCAGCATGAACTTCCCCACCCGCAAGAGCTGGCTGCGGACCCATTCCCCGGTCATTCTCTACATCTACCTTCCCTTCGCGTTCCTGCTGGGGCTGCAGGTTTTCTGGTTCGCCGGCCGGCTGGCGTGGATCGGCCTGCCCCGGACCCTGGCGGCCCGGATCACCCTGGATATCGTCCACCTGATCTATTTCAGCCTGTTTTTTCTCGGCGGCCTGACGCTGCTGTTCATCTCGCGCTACAACTCCGAATCCACCGAACTCCGCCAGCAGATGAAGTGGATCGTCATCGGCACCACGCTGTCGCTCGTCCCGTTCTTTTTCTTCTACGTCCTCCCCTTCCTGCTGAACCTAGACATCAACCCGCTGATGCAGGCCTCCATCCTCTGCCTCATCTTCCTGCCCATCTCCTTCGCCTATGCCATTGTGAAGTACCGGCTCATGGACGTGGACATCCTGTTCAAGCGCGGCGCGGCCTATTTCATCGCCAGCGCCGCCGTCCTGGGCATCTACTTCCTGCTGATCGGCCTCAGCGGCGTGATCCTGCAGTTTTTCTTCCCCGAGTCCAACACGTTCGCCATCGCCATCTCGGCGCTCGTGGTGGCCTTCCTGTTCGCGCCCATCCGCC
>CALAMB010000285.1 GCA_937925645.1 uncultured Acidobacteriota bacterium | reverse complement strand
CCACGCCGGTTTACGTGGAGCCCACCGAGCTCGGCGTCCGCGGCAAGGGCCTGGCCGAGTACAAGAAAAGCACCAACATGCCCGACCCGTGGCCGGGCGGCTGGTGGCGGCTGGGCGACATGGTGCAGTACGAGCTGGTGAGCATGCGGGCCGTCGCCCGCACGGCCGCCGAGAACCGCGCCGAACTTCTCGCCTTCCGCAACGAGCTGTGCCGCCGCGAAGTGGAGCGGGGCCGCACCCAGGCCCCATACGCCTACATCCTGTCGCTGGCGCAGGGCGACCGGAGCGAATTGGCCGGCCTGGCCAACCTGCTGCTGGAGCACGGCGTCCGGATCTACCGGCTGACGGCGCCGGTGGCCGTGGACGGCTGCGCCTTCGGCGCCGGCGACCTGGTGGTGCCGCTGGCCCAGGCGTACCGCCCCCTGATCAAGGAGATCATGGAGGACCAGCGCTACCCGGTGCGCCACTACACGCCGGGCGGCGAGCTGATCCGCCCCTACGACATCACCAGCTGGTCGCTGCCGCGCCACCGCGGCGTGCGCTGCGTGGCGGTGGACGCCGCAGCGCCCGCGCTGGCGGCGTCGCTGGCGGAGGTGACCGGCGCGTTCCGCTGGCCCGCCGCGGGCGAGCTCCCCGCCGACGCCACCGCGCTGGCCTGGGCGGCCGGCGACAACGACGCCTTCCGCGCCGCGTTCCGGGCGCTGGAGGCGGGTTTGCTGGTGAAGCGTCTCACCGCGGACACGGCGGTGGGCGACGCGGCGCTGCCCAAGGGAAGTTTCGTGGTCATGGCCCCGCCGGGCCTGACCGCCAAGCTCCGGGAGGTGGCCGCGGCGGTGTCCGTGCCGCCGGTGCGGGTGGACGCCGGCACGCCGGCGGCCGGCGCGCCGCAGCTCCTGGGCAGGATGGCCCCGCCGCTCGCGGCCGAGACGGTGGCGCCGCGCCGCATCGCCCTGGTGGAGACCTGGTTCCACGACATGGACGCCGGCTGGACGCGGTACGTGCTCGACGACTACCGCGTGCCGTACACCGTGCTGCGGCCCGGCGACTTCGAGAAGACCGATCTGGCTGCGGATTTTGATGTGGTGATCTTTCCCGACAACGACAAGAACATCCTGATGACCGGCCAGATGAAATTCGAAGACCGTTACTGGATGACCGACATGCCGCCGGAGTACGTCCGGGGGATCGGCGCCAAGGGCATGGAGCGGCTCATGGCCTTCCTGGACAAGGGCGGGGTGATCCTGGCCTGGGGGCGGTCCACGGCGCTCTTCGCCGATTCGCTGGAGATCAAACGAGACGACGCGACGGAAAAATTCCGGCTCCCGGTGCGCCTGGTGAACGACGACCTGCGCAAGAGCGGCCTCTACGTGCCCGGCGCGGGCTTGCGGGTGGAGCTCCGCCCCGACAGCCCGCTGACCCTGGGGCTGCCGGCGGAGGTCACCGCGTTTTCCCGCGCGTCGGCGGTGTTCGGGACGTCGGTGCCCGACCAGGACATGGACCGCCGCGTGGCCGCGCTGTATCCGGAGGACGACATCCTGGTGAGCGGCTACGCCGAGAAGATCGAGCTGCTGGCGAACAAGCCGGTGGTGGTGTGGCTGCGCAAGGGAAAGGGGCAGCTGGCGCTCTACGGCTTCAATCCGCAGCACCGGGGCTCGACGCCGGCGACCTTCAAGCTGCTGTTCAACGGCATCCTGCTGCCGCCGGTACCGTGAGCCGTCGCCGGCCCGCCGGATCGGGAACAGTTGATGGTTGATGGTTCGTATTCGTAATTCGTACTCGTAATCGTATTCGTAATTCGTAATCGAGGCTCGATGCCGTAGGCCGCGCCCGCCGGGCGCGGCCCGCTCCCTCGGCACGGTTGAACGATTTGCCTGCGGGTTCGTGCAGAGTCGCGGCAAGGACGGATCGGAATCCCGCCGTATCTTGCCGAGTTTCACGGCGCCCGTCCGGCGGACGGGCGCTACTTCGCGTAGGCCGCGGGGAGGGCGGTCCGAAATTCCCCTGCAACAGGGGCCGGCCTATCCAAGCTCAATCCGATCCCCTCTTTGTGTCCTTTGTGCCTGTGGTAAACCGGATCGAACCTCAGGGCGCTTTTTCAACCTTCTGGATCTCGACGATGCCTAAACGGTTGGTCTTCGCCGGGTAGCGGCCGCCGGGACGGAATGCGCGCCACTCCGCCTCGGTCTTCGGCTCGTACGTGAGCTTGCGCCCGGAGGAATCCCTGAAGCGGATGGTGTACTTCTCGGTGCGGGGTCCGGCGCGATCCCTGGCTCCGGCCTGGAAAGCGGGCCATTGCGGCTGCTGATTGTCGCCCGCGGCCTTCAGCAGTTTGCCGTCCATCCAGCGGTCGACGGTGAAGGTGAAGCGGGTCTTGTAGACCGGTTTCTCCTTGTAGACCGGCTCCCGGACGGTCCGGGTGCGGGTCACCGACTCGTAAACGGGCCGGTCCTCGTACACGTCCTCGAAGTAGCCGTTGCCCAGGTCGCGGGTGCCCGTCTTGACCCGCTCGGTGCCCGTCTTGACTCGCTCGGTGTAGGTCTCCTCGCGCTCCCGGGTGCCCGTCTGGACCTTTTCCTTGTGGTGGACCGCCCGCTCCTGGCGCAGCACGCGGATGCCCTTGGGCAGTTCCCCCTCCCAGCCCTGTTCGGTGAACGTGCGCAGCTGCTGCATCTGGACGGTGCGCTCCCAGCGGAAGCCGTCGGCGATGAGCACCGTGGACCGGGGGCTGCAGAACCAGTACAGCCCGCCCACGGCGATGAGGAGAAAGGCCATGGCGGTGATGAGGCAGCCCTTGCCCAGCTTGTGGCCGGTTGTGCGGGCAACAGGCACCGAGGCGGCCGGCGGCGCGGGCGGCGGCGCGAGTCGGGACCGCCCGCCGTCGGCGCCGGCGCCGCAACCGGAACAGAAAGTGTTGGCGCCGGGATTGTCGCCGCCGCAGTAGGCGCACGTCCAGTCGGGACCGGCCTTGGCCTTCGCCTGTTCGGCCTCGTCGACGACCTCCCGGGCGTCGTCGGGCAAGTAGAGCTTGACGTCGGCGCCGCGGGGAGCGCCGCAGCCGCCGCAGTACTTGTCGGGGCCGCGGTTGCGCGCCCGTCCGCACATGGGGCAATCCCAGGCACCTTCGCGAATGGCCATACGGTTTTTCCTCCATGGCCTTGGACGGCCGCGGGATGAAATTTGACAGAAATTGTAGCCGAAACGCGCGCGAAAATCCCCAAGAAAGTCTGCGGTCCCGTTTCGCTCCGGCCGGGCGGGCGCCCGCGCGCGACCGCTGCGGATGCTTGCGGCGGGTGCTAGAATACATCCATCACGAGTTGGGATGAGGCGATGGCGGCTTCGGGACGCATGCTGGAATCGTGGAAAGAGATCGCCGATCATTGCGGCCGGTCGGTGCGCACCGTCCAGCGGTGGGCCCGGCGCGGCCTGCCGGTGTATCGCGACGCCGGCGGCACGAGCGATCGGGTCTACGCCTTCGCTGAGGAAATCGATGCGTGGCGCCTGGCCCAGGCGCTGGCGGCGGGCGGGAACGGCAACGGCGATCTCGCCCGGGCGGGCGGCGCCGGTGCCGCGGGGACGGCGCCGCCTGACACTGTCACAACGCTGTCAGCCGCCGCGCCGCCTGAAGCCGCCGGAGCCGCGCCGTCCCAGCGGGGCAGCCGTGCCTGGGGCCGCGCCGTCGCGCTGGCGCTGGGCGTGCTGATTATCACCGCGGTGGGCATCGCGCTCACCCGGCGGACAGACGACCCCGGACCGCCCCGGCTGTCGCGGGTCCTGGCCGAGGGCGACACGGTCGTCGGCCTGGATGCCGCCGGCCGGCGCCTCTGGGCCACCCGCCTGCCCGGCCCGGTGGCGACGGAGACGTCGGAGTTCCTGACCTCGAACGCCGGCGTGTGCGGTGGCCGCCAGTTCGAGCTGGCCGACCTCGAGGGGGACGGTGTCGCCGAAGTGATCGCCAAAGTCCGAACCATCCGGACCACGGGCGAACTGTTTTGCCTCGAGGAGGACGGCCGGATCCGCTGGCGCTACGAGCCGGGCGAGACGATGCGGTTCGGCGGCCGGACGATATCCGCCGAATGGTTCGTCCGCTTCTTTCACCTTCACGACGTGGACGGGGACGGCCGGCGGGAGATCATATTAACTGCCGCCCACTACCAGCTCTTTCCCGCCAAGATGGTGGTCCTGGACGCCGGCGGGGCGGTGCGCGGCCGGTACGTGCACACGGGTCACTTCCTGAACATGGCGCTGACCGACCTGAACCGGGACGGCCGGAGCGAGATCCTGACCGTCGGCATCAACAACGCGCACCGGCAGGGCTTCCTGGCGCTGCTCGATCCGGAGGACCTGGCGGGCGTTTCACCGCCGTCCGGCGATCCGGCTTACACCTGTCCGGACCTGCCGACGGGGCGGGAGCTGGGCTACCTGCTGTTCCCGCGGGACTGCATCAACCGCGCCACCCACGAGTACGGCGGGCTGGATTCGATCGCGGTGGAACAGGACCAGGTCGTCGTGGCGACCTTCCGGACGATGAATCCGCCCGAAGGCGTGACGACGGGCAGCGTGCTGTACTACCTGGACCGGCGGCTGGCGCTCCGCTGGGTGGACTTCGACAACGGCTACTCGGTCCTGCATGCCTACCTGGAACGCATCGGTCTCATCGACCATCCCTTCAGTCGGGATGAGCTCAGCCGGCTCGGCGCCCTCCGCTACTGGGACGGCCGGGAGTTCGTGTCCGCGCCCACGCCCAACCGGTTGGGCCGCTGGGCGGGCCAGGGGATTGATTGACACGCGGGTTGCTGATACCGGTATAATGCCCCGGTCCGCGTCGGCGCGCATCGGGCGGGCCGGGCGGCGGCCAGTCTTCGCGGGCGGACTCCAAGGATGAAATCGGACAGCACATCCCGGCTGCGGTGGCTCCTCAAGCAGGCGTGGCAGTTCGCCCGCTTCGCGGTGGTGGGCGCCATCAACACCGGCATCGATTTCGGCATCACCAACGCCCTGGTGCTCCTGCTGCAGCCGTCCAGCGGCCTGGCGCTCTTCCTCATCTCGGTGGTGGCGTGCGGGGTGGCCACCCTCAACAGCTACATCATGAACCGGCGCTGGACATTTTCCGACGCCTTCGGTCCGGCGGACCGGGCGGAGAAGATCAAGTTCGCCGTGGTGGCGGGCCTGTCCATGGCGATCAACACCACCACCTTCCTGTTTCTCGTCCGCTTCCTGCCCCGCTATCTGCCGGAGGAACTGCCCGCGTGGCTGGGCATCCCCGGTTTCATCCTGGTGGTCAACCTGGCCAAGTTCGGCGGGGTGCTGGGCGCGTTCGTGCTGAGCTTTCTGGGATTCCGGTTCGGCGTATTCAAGACCGAGGCGGTCCACACCTTCCGCGACACCTTCGCGTTCCCCGCGGCGCCGGACCGCGGCGGGGCCGTCCAGGCGCTGGCGGCGATGGGGCTGGCGGCGGTCCTGCGGCTGCTGCTGATCGTGCCCGGCGCGCCGCTCTCGGGCGACGCCGTCGCCTACGCGACGGCCGCGCGTGACGCGGCGGCGGGCGGTTTGGCCGCGGCGGGATCGGCGGGATTCAACCTGTTCGCCGCCTGGCAGGCGCTGCTGCTGGCGGCGGGCGCGGACCGGATCACCGCCGCCGTGGCGGCCTCGCTGATCCCGGGCGTCCTGTTGCTGCTGCCCGTGGTGTGGATCACCCGGAGCCTGTACGGCGCGAGCGCGGCCTGGCTGGCCGCGCTGTTCGTGGCCGCCCACCCCCGCCTGATGGAATACTCGGTCAACGGTGATTCGTTCAGCTTCTACCTGGGCGCCTTTGCCGCCGGCGTGTGGGCGCTGGTCCGGCTGGCCCGCGGCGGAGGACTGGCGGCCGGGGCGTCGGTGGGCGCGGCCTTCGGACTGGCCGCGGCGGTTCACAACGGCGGTTTCGCCGCTTTCATTGTGGCGTTGCCGCTGGCCGTGGGTCTGGCCCGTCCGGTCCGCGGAGTGCTGCTCCGCCTGGGTGGAGCGTCGGGCCGGCCATGGCCCGCCCGACTGGCGGTGGGGGCCGCGGCGGCCGCCGCCTTCGCCGCCGTCGTGATCGGCTGGGTGCTGGCGGCGCCGGCCGCGCCGGGCGCAGGCGGCCTGTTGCACACCACCGCCGCCCCGGTGCAGGAGTTCGCCGAACGGTTGGACCTGGCCGGCGCGGCCCAGGCCATCTATGGCGAGGCCGCGACAGCGGCCCGATCGGTGGCGCCGGACCACGGATCCGGCTGGACGGCCCTGGCCGCCCGCATCCCCCAGAACCTGCTCTACTGCCTGGAGCGGACGCCGGGCCTCCTGTTGACGCCCGTGCCCTTGTTCCTGTTTCTGCTGCCGGTGTTCACCGGGCGGTGGAGCATGTTCCGGCCGGACAAGCTGCCCCTGGTGTTCATGATGGTGCTGCCGGTGGTGACCGACGCCTTGCTGCGGGTGGATATCCGCAATCTGCTGACCGCGGTGGTGCCCGTCCAGGTGTTCGGCGCGGCCGGGCTGGTGGCGTTCGCCGCGTACGCGGCGCGCGAGTCCAGGCTGCCGGGGCTGTTGGCCGCAGCCGCCGCCGTCATCCTGGCGGTGTCGCTGGGGCTCGCCGGCTGGCGGGCGGTGGAGCTGGAGCGACAGTATGAGAATCACCACCGCGTGGCCCGCTGGCTGGCGACGCACGTGCCGCGGGACGCGTCCGTGTCCGGCTGCGCGTACGGTTACATCGAGATCACGGGGTTCTACTCCGGCCACGCGACGGTGCCCCGGCTCTGGACCGAGCGCCCCGCGGACCTGCAGGCGGACGCGGACCGACGGGGCATCCGCTGGCTGGTCCTGTACGAGCCGTTCCTGCGGGCCGCCAACCCGGCCCTGCTGCCGGCCCTCGACGCGGGCGTGCCCGGTTTTCGCCGGGCGTTCGTCGCCACCGACCGGCGCGGCCTGCGCGCCGTGGTTTTCGAACGCGTCCCCTGAAACAAACAGGCGCGGCCGATGGCCGCGCCCGCTCAGTTGCCGGCATGATCCGGGAATGACGGAATCGCCACCGCGCCTACGAGGTCGGCCCCCGCCGCGGTTGTCCGAGCACTCTCACTTCGATGGTCTTCTGGTCGGGGATGTCGGTTTCGATCGCCAGTAATCCGTTGAACGGTTCGCCCGCGAAGTCGGCGGGCAAGGTCACGGTCACGAGGTAGGACAGTCCGGGCGTGACCTCTTCCAGACGGGTGAGCAGGCCGGGCACATCGCACCTGACGCCGAGGATTTTGAACGGCGTGCTCTCCGAGTTCACCCGGACCTGACGATTGACATCGGCGCCCCGATGGGAGAGGGTGAACACCAACCGGTAGGGTACCGCCCGGGCTACGCCGATGACTTCGCCGGTCACCATCAGCTTCAGGGTCGGCGCGAGCGGGTTGTTGGTCTCCAGGATGACCTGCTCCGTGAACCGCCCGATGGGCGCGTCGGCGGGCAGGGTGAGCCGGATCCGCCGCTCGGGCGCGTTTTCGTACCCGGATTTCGAGTATTCCACCCGCAGCACGGGATTGTTGTGCTTGACCGCAACGATGTCCGATTGGTCCGCGTATTTGCCGGTCAGGGAGAGATAGCGCACGGCTTCCTGCCCCTTGGGCACCTGCCGAAATGCGACCGTGGTCTGGTCCAGAGCGAGCGCGGTCACGATCTGGGCGCGGACGGTGAGATTCACCGTGGCGTGGTTCGGGTCGTTGGTGGACACGCTGATTTGCTTCATCAGCACATGACTTCGCTTGCTGGTGTTGAGGGAAACCTCGATATTTCCTTCCCCGCCCGGGGGAATCTCCCTGGCCGAAACCAGGGCTGCCGTGCACCCTCAACCCGCCTTGACCCGGTCGATGATCAGGAGCGCCTGTCCGACGTTTCGGAATTGAAACAGGTGCTTGAGGGTCACGCCGTCTTCGACGACGCCGAAATCATGCGTCAAGGCGTCAAACCGGATTTCGGGTTGCGGGCCAGCGGCCGGCGGGGTGGCCGGCTGCCCGGGTGTCGCGACCTGCGCGGCGACCCAACCGGCCCAGACCAGCACAAGCGCCGCGATCGGCAACACCCGGCGGAAAAGAGTTGGCGGAATCAAGTGGCTATTCCTCCTCACAGGAATCAGAGTGTCATCTATACATCATTCCGGCGCTGAAGCCAACAGGAATGTCGGCGGACATGACGGCGCCGCGGGCCGGTCGTCACAAACACTGAAACATCCGGACAGCCCCTCAGTAAAATAGTCGTCATTTTAAGACGGAGGACCAAGCGCGTGAGCAAGTGGGTGGTGTGGGGTTTGCTGTTGATGCTGGGGGCGGGGCTGGCGGGCTGCCGGCTGTCGCCGGGGGGAGCGGCGGACGAGGAGGCGCCGGCCGCGCCGGCCGGAGCGGCGGACCTGGTGGGCGAACTCACCGAGCTGCAGGGGGCGTACCCGCTGAAGGTGATCAGCGCTCCGGGCCTCTACGGACCCGCGGAGATCGACGAGCTGGCCGGCGATCGGGCGCCGCTGTTGCGACGGCACGGCTTTGTCCGGGGGGTGGCGGCGGAGTTCCAGTTCTTCGACTTGCCGGGCTTGACCTTTGCCGTTACAATTTACCAGATGGCGTCGCCCAACGGCGCGCGGCGGGTCTATCAGGAGACGGCGCCGTTCGGGGAGAGCTGCCTGCACCTGGGCGAGGAAAACCGGTGCTCGCCGCTGGGAGTGGCGTTTCACCGCGACGTCTATTACGTCGAGCTGGTGGGCCGGAACGTGGACGACAACCTGTCCCGCGAGATCGCCATGCTGGCCGCGGAGCTCGACCGCCGCCTCCAACGCTGAAGCGCGCCGCGGCCCCGCGGCGACGCCGGAGTGACATGGGCGCAATCGAAATGTGGGAGCAACTGGCCCGGCTGGCGGACGGCGTCCGCGGGCTGTACCTGGCGCTGGCTGACCGTTTTGCCGACACGGAGGAACTGCACGCGCTCTGGCGGGAACTGGCCCGCAGCGAGGCCGAGCAGGCGACCGGGCTGCGCCGGCTGGATCCAATCGCCATCGCCGGGCCGGACGACCCGCTGCTGGCGGACGTCCTGATGCGGCACCTGGCGCCGATGGCGGACCGGGCCCGCCGCGACCGGCTGTCGGCGGAGGGGGCCATCGCGCTGGCCTTCGGCGTGGAGTGCTCCCTGGCCGAGCGCCACGCGACTGCGGCGAAGCAGCCGGAGGCGCCGCCCGGGCCGCTGGAACAGGTCCGTTCGGCCGGCCGGGACCACCGGCGAAAGTTGCGCGAAATGGCCGCCGTCCGCGGCGTGTTCCTCCCGCCGGATGAGTAAGCCATCCCCATCCTCACGCCGCCTGCTCTGGGTGCAGCTCGGGGTGCCCGATGCCGAGCAGGCGTTCGCCGACAGCAACCTGCCGGTCGCCGCGGGCTACGTCCTCGGCCACTGCCGCGCCCGCGGCCTGCTGGACGGCCTCGAGTGGGCCATCCTGGACGAGGCCACCGCCACCTACGCCGGCGACGCCGGCCTGCTCGCGGCGGTGCTGGACCGCCGGCCCGACATCCTGTGCCTCTCCGCCTACATGTGGAACGTGGAGCGATCGCTCTGGCTGGCTGAGCGGGCGCGGGAACTCCGCCCGGAAATCCGGGTCATCCTGGGCGGGCCGGAGGTCACCCCCGGCAGCGTCTGCTGGGACCATCCGGCGGCGGACGTCCTGGTGGCCGGCGATGGGGAGACGGGCCTGCCCCTCGCCCTGGCGGCGCTGGACCGCGACGACTCCCGGCCGGTCCGGATCGCGGCGTCCCCGCTCGCGGACCTGGCCGGACTGGCCGATCCGTATTCCGAGGGGATCCTGCCGCCGGGCCTGAAGGGAAACTGCCTGCTGGAGACCACGCGGGGGTGTCCCTGCCGCTGCCACTACTGCTTTTACTCGAAGAGCGCCCGAACCATCCGCCACCACGACGAGGCCGCCATCCGGGATTTCTTCCGGTGGGCCGAAGCCGACGGCCGGGTCCGCGACATCTACCTGCTGGACCCCTCGTTCAACCGCGCCCGCGGCACGCGGGGCCGCCTCGAGAAACTGGCCCGTTGGAACCGGGCCGGGCTGGACCTCCACACCGAATCCCGGCTGGAGGGGATCGACGCGGGGCTGGCCGCGGCGTACGCCCGGGCGGGCTTCCGCTCGCTGGAAGCGGGCCTGCAATCCATCCACCCCGCCGTCTGCGCCGGCGTGGGCCGCCGGCTGGACCTGCCGGCCTTCGCCGCCGGCGCGGCGCACCTGGCCGCCGCGGGGCTGAAGATGGACATCGGGGTGATCCTCGGGCTGCCCGACGACGATCCGGCCGGCTTCCGGGAGACGCTGGCCTGGCTGCGCGACCGGGATCTCGCCGAGGCGGCGGAGGTGTTCCTCCTGAGCCTGATTCCGGGGACGGCGCTGCGCGAGCGGGCGGCCGCCGAGGGCTTCCGCTGGATGCCCCGGCCGCCGTATTACCTGCTCGCCGCCGGTGCGTGGGACGAGACCCGCCTCCTGCAGGGCGTCTACGACGTCGAGGAGATCCTGGACCGCCGGCACCACGTGGACATTCCCCCGTATGGCGACGAACCGGCGCCGGGCGGCTGGATTCAGCGCGTCCGCGTCGACGCCGACTCGCCCGGCGCCGCGGCGGTGCTCGACGCGGTGATCCCCCGGCTGGCCGCCGTGGCCACCCTGGACATCGATTGCGAGGATCCCGACCGCGCCGCGCCCCGTGTCGCCGCGCTGGGCGACCGGCTGCTCGCGGCCTGCCCGTTCGGGCTGTGCCGCATGGTGATCCGGAGCGCCCGCCCCGTGTCGTCGGACGCGGCGGCGGCCATCCAGGCGGCCTTCACCCGGGCCGACCAGTATTGGAACCGGGTGAACTACTACCGCGACGACTCCACCGGGATCTACTCCTGCCGGCTGTTCCAGCGGGTGCCCGCGGCGGCGTGGCGAGACTGGCTCGACCGCTTGCCGGCCTGGCTCGACCTGGTGTTCGAGCTGCCGCGGGATCCGGCGGAGTTCGACCGGCTGGCCGGCGCGCTCTACGAGCGCCTCCGGCCCGGCCTGAGTTTCGTGATCGGCGGGGACGGCATCGACGCGGAATACCGGCGGCGCGTCACGCGGTCGGTTGAGGAGACGGGCGTCTTCAGCCGGTGGCTGCCGGCGGCGCAGTGACGGCCGTTATTCGTGACGCAGCGACGCCACCGGATCGAGGCGCGCGGCGCGGGTCGCCGGATACAGCGCCGCGGCCAGCGCCACCAGCGTGGCGAAGGCGACGGCGGCCGCGATGAGCCAGAGGGGGAACTGGAACAACACGGCCGGCCGGGCGCCCTGCTGCCGGATGTAGATGTTCATCAGGAAGTTGATCCCCAGCGATGTGAGCCAGCCCAGGGCCACGCCGAGCACCCCGCCGGCGAAGCCGATCAGGCCGCCCTCGATGAAGAAGAGGCGGCGGATGTCGATGCGCCGGGAGCCCACCGCCTTCATGATGCCGATGTCCCGGCGTCGCTCCAGCACCGCGATGATCATCGTGTTGACGATCCCCAGGCAGGCGACCAGCAGCGAGACGCCGGCCAGGGCGCCCAGCCCCGCGTCCATCAGAATGAAGAAGCGGTTCATCTCACCCAGGATGGAGATGAGGGAGATAGTCCGGAAACCCATCTTCTGGATCGTCTGCTCCACGCGGGCGGCGTCGGTGGCGCCGGCGGTGCGGACCTCCACGGTCTGGTAGGGATCCCCGGCGGACGGGTTGCGCAACAGGCTTTCCAGCGCGATCACGTCCAGCAGCCCGAGCGCCCGGACCTGGTCCAGGGGAAGGAGGACATCCATCCGGAGGATGGGGTTGCTGAACATGCTTTCCGGCGGTTCGACGACGCCCACGACGCGCGCCGTGAGTTCCCGCCGCGCCACCGAGAAAGCGGGCAGGGGGAGCGGACCCGCCGCGCCGCCGCCGGCCGAAGCCGAGAAGAAGGACAGCTCCAGCTTCTGGCCCAGCGCCGCCGCGGGATTCTTGAACCCGAGGGCGGCGGCGCAGTCCTTCGTGATCACCACCTCGTCGCCGGCGCCGGGGCGGAACAGGCGGCCGCACCGCAGCGGATAGGCCAGCCGGTTTTCCGCGTCGGCCGCGTTGTGGCTGCGGCCGAGGGAAGTCCGGCGCTTGTCTCCGTACCGCACCTCGACGGGGAACTGGACCACCGGCGAGGCCGAGACCACGCCGGGGAGCCGGCGGAAGCTCGCCATGGCCGCGTCGTCGAGACGCGGCCGCGCCGCCGCCGGGGCCGGTTTGGCGCGGTCGGCGGGCCGGGGCACGGGCGCGGCCGGCATCACCTGGATGGTGGTGAGGACCCGATACTTGAGCAGCTCGTCGGTGGTCAGGCGCTGGAGCCCCACGCCGAAGGCGAAGATGCAGACGAGGGTCCCGGTGCCGATCATGACCCCGGCGGTGGTGAGCGCCGTCCGCAGGGGCGTCTGGCGCAGGTTGGCCACGGCCAGGCGCGTCGATTCGATCCAGTTCATGCGTCCTCCCGCCGGAATGGGGTATCAGGGGCGCTCCAACCGGTTATCGCCGGTTGCCGATATTCTACGACGGGGTGAAGAAAAATGATCGGGGATCAGTATAATAGACCAAAATTGTGGAGAAAGCTGCCATCATGAAAATCACCCGCACCGCGGCCTCACTCACCTGCCTGGTGGGACTCATGTTGACGTTCCCGGTCCGCCCGGTCAGCGGCCAGGCGGCCGCGCCGCCGCTGCTGCACAGTTTGCCCGTGGCCGACGACGATCCCGGCTCCATCATCCGCCGCTTCGTCAATCCGCTGCTGGAGGGCGGTCCCAAGGCCGTCACCGGCTTCCAGTCGGACCAGGAGCACGCCGAATCGCTCGGTCCGGTGCTGGAGCCGGATTCACCGGTCTTCATGCACTACGCGCGCTTCTCGCCCAACCGCCCCAACGAACAGAACATCCTGCTGCGGGACGGGCGGATCTTCGTCAATTTCCGCAATCCGTACGAAACCGATGAGGCGCCCGATCTGAGGATCCGCCCGGTGGATGGCGGCAGCCGGATACCTTTCATCATCCGTTGCCTGCTGTACCCCCGCACCGAAAGCCAGACGGAGGGCTCGGTCGAGATCACCTTCCGCTTCCCGGTCATCCTCTCGCCCGCCATCGAGGTGCAGGCGGTGCTTCTGAACTACCGTCGGGCCAACTTCCGGATCGTTCCCGGCAGCACCGGCGACAGCTACATCCTCATTATTCCGGTCCACCGGAAGGAGTTGGAACAGGCCCAGCGGGACCCGGCCGCGCCGTGCTCCATTTACATCAACGGCACCGTGAGTCTCCGGAACTATGACACTATCTCCACGAGCCGGTTCGCCGCCACCATGCCGACGCTGAAGGACAGTTCGGCGGCGGGGATCGCCCGGCTCATCGCCAGCCGGGACTACCGCGGCGAGGACGAGCGGGCGGAGCTGGAGCGCATCGCCGCCGGCATCGCCGCCGGCTCCGACAACCTGTACGAAGTGGTCCGCCGGGTCAACCGGTACGTGGGGGCCAACATCCACTATTTCCGGAATTCGATGACACGCACTCCCCTGCAGGTGATCCAGGAAGGGCTGGGCGACTGCGACGACTACACCCGGGTGATGATCACGCTGCTGCGGGCCCTCGGCATTCCCGCCAAGTCGGCGGTGGGGCATATCTACGATTTCAACCATCTCGGCGCCCACGCCTGGGTCGAGGTGGGACTGCCGCTCAAGGACGGCAAATTGCACTGGCTCATCTGCGATCCCACCCTGGCCAGCGCGGCCCAGGACCCGGATTACTTCGTCCAGTTCAAGAACCGGATCCACATCTATCCGGTGACGGTGCGCAGCCGCGTGCTGAACCTGCCGGTGGACGATTCCACGGACGTCTTCCTCAACTGGACCGGCGACGAGAAACTGGGCGCCGTATCCCCCCACGTTTTCCCGTCCGTCATCCAGCGGTTCTACGCCGATTTCGTCACCTCCTTCACCGATTCGGTGAACGCCATGCGTGGGTCCGGCCTCAGCCTGCAGCGGGAGTTCCTGCACTCCACCGGCAGCTCGTTCATCCTGTCGGACCGTCCGGTCCCGCCCGAGCTGCCCAAGATCACCGACATGCGCGACCCCGA
>CALAMB010000284.1 GCA_937925645.1 uncultured Acidobacteriota bacterium | reverse complement strand
GGAGGGTCTTGCCGCCCAACGCCAGGGTCTCGCCGTCGGCGACGACCCGGATCCGGTCGCCGGACACGCCCAGGTGATCCACCAGCATCGGCGCCGCTTTGGCGGAGCACAGCAGCGTGGCCTGTGGGTATTTGTCCAGCACCCACGGGATGGTACCGGAATGATCCTGTTCGGCGTGTTGCGAAATGACGTAATCAATCCGGTCGACGCCGGCCAGCTGGCGCTCCAGCACGCCTTGCATGGGCGGGTCCACCGTGTCCAGCAGCGCCGTCTGCTCCGCGCCTCGGACAAGGTATGCGTTGTAGCTGGTGCCGTCCGGCAGCGGGATCAGTGAATCGAACAGCCGGCGGTTCCAGTCCACCGCACCCATCCACTGCACGCCGTCACGGATTTGTCTCGGTTTCATGATCCTGACCTCCTGAGATTTCGGCCTCCCGCCAAGGCCGCGCCGGACTCACACCGCCGGGTGGCGGGCATCCGGATCATGGACACGGCCGCCACTTTAGATGCGGGCCGGTGAAAAAAATATTCTACCCTCCCCCGGGGGTTCTGTAAACCGCGGACCCTTCCCGCGAGCGGCCGACCGGTCGGAAAAATCGTTGGTCCGCCGCCGCACTTGCGCCATAATACTCCCGCCCAGCAAAGCATCAGCCGGAGGCGCATGAAGCCCAAGCCGCCCGACGACCCCCGCCCGCCCAGCCGCTCGCAGCGCAAGCGCGAAGTGCAGGCCCTCGATCCCGTGGTGGAGCGCGTGCTCCGGCTCGACCCGGCGGTGGTGGACCGCCTGGGCCTGCCCGAGCCCCTGCGCCTGGCCATCGGCGAAGGCCGCCGGATCTCCGCCTTCGGCGCCCGCCGCCGGCACCTGCGCTACCTGCGCCGGCTGCTCCTGGAGCCCGAAGCCGAACCTCTCCGTCAGCTCGCGGCGCAGGACGGTCAGGCGGCCCGCCGCGAGGCCGCCCGGTTCCACTGGCTGGAGGAATGGCGCGAGCGCCTCGTGGAGGAGGGTGACCCGTCGCTCGACGAGTTCCTGGCCGCGCACCCGACCGCCGACCGGCAGGAACTTCGCCGGCTGGTGCTGGCCGCCCAGCGTGAGCGGCGCGACGGCAAACCCGCCGGCGCCGGCCGCGCCCTGTTCCGCCGGCTCCGGTCTGTCGCCGAAGCTGACCTGGAGCCGCCCGGCGACGAGCCGGACTGACCGGCATTCCCGACGCCGCGTCTGTTTCCCGTCACCATGCGTGCAACCTTTCTCCCCGCGCCCGCCGTCCAACGGGCAAATCCACTTTGGGAGGAAGACTCATGACACGCTATGTTCTGATGGTTGCGATTCTGGCGGTCGCCCTGACCGCGGCGATCCCGGCGACGGTGGTGGAGAAATCCTTCACCGTCCGTGAGGATGTGTCGGTCAAGATCAACACGGTGTCCGGCAATATCACAATCATCGCCTGGGACCGCGCCGATGAAATCCGGGTGAAGGCCGAGGTCGTCGGCGATTACGTCCAGCCCGAGTTCGAACAGGGGGATGGCTGGCTCCGCATCAACGAAAAGCACGACCGCACCGTCTGCGGCGATCATGGCGCCGTCCACTTCGAGGTGTACCTGCCGCGCACCGCCACGCTCAAAGGCAACTCCGTCTCGGGCGACCTGTCCACGGACGGCGTGGAGGGAAACATCAAGCTGAACACCGTGAGCGGTCAAATCGCCGCCCGCTGCCTGGCGGACTATGCCGGACAGCTCTCCCTCAACAGCGTCAGCGGCAATCTGGAGCTCGACCTCGGCAGCGGCGCCGACGCCCGGTTCCACGCCAACACCCTGAGCGGCGACATCACCTGCCGGCAGAAACTGGCGCGGATGGAGAAGAGCGACTCCTTCGTGTCCACCCAGCTCCGGGGCGAGCTGGGATCTGGGCGCGGTCACATCAAACTCAACTCCGTCAGCGGCAACATCACCGTGAAGTGATTCGGTCCCGTGGAGCGGCCCGGCCGGATCCCGCCGCCGGCCGGTCGCTGCGAATCGTATCTCGTATCAGGCGCCTGGTCCTCCTGGGACCGGGCGCTTTCTGCCGCCAGCCCGCGATCGCCCATCATGGCGATTGACAGGACCCCTTCCGCGGACTAAGCTTGAATCAGACCAATTACGACGACTGGCTGCGCGCAGCCACACCGCCACCGGGCCTTCGGGTGGGCGGGCGGGCGCATCCCGAACGCGAAGGTGACGCGGACACTGCCTGCCGGGAGACATCCATGAGAGGCGACACACACCGCAGGATGGGGACGCTGGCACTGGGCGCGGTGTTCATCTTGCTGCTGGCTTCGGGCTGCGCCCCGCCCACGCCCGAAAAAACCGAACTGGTGATCGCCCACAAGGGCCTGCCCCTGACCCTCATGCCGCACACCCGCGAGGAAGTGATCACCACCTCGGTCCTCATGAACATGTTCGAGAGTCTGGCCGGCTTCGACGCCGACATGAAGATCACCCCCCTGCTGGCAGTGAGCTGGGAGAACCCCGACGACCTTACCTGGCTGTTCAAGATCCGTTCCAGGGTCCGGTTTCATGACGGCAGCCCGCTGACGGCCGACGACGTGGTCTATTCCCTCGAGCGGGCTCGCAGCCATCCCACCTCGGCCCTGAAGAGCAACTGCTCCACCATCGCCAGCATCACCCGCGTCGGCGACGACACGGTCAAAGTGGTCACCGCCCAGCCCAGTCCCATCCTGCTGCACAAGCTCACCAACGCATTCATCCTCCCTCGCCGCCAGCTGGAGCAGGCGGGCCCCGAGGCGTTCGCCCGGCAGCCGGTGGGCACCGGGCCGTACCGGTTCGAGTCCGTGACCGGCGAGGCCGTCCGGCTCACCGCCTGGGACGCCTACTGGGGCGGGGCGCCCGTTTTTCCGCGGCTCACCGTCACCCGGTATACCAGCCCCACCGAGGCCGTTCAGATGCTGCTGGACGGGCGGGCCGACATCGTGACCGACATCAGCCCCGAGCTGGCGCGGGACATCGAACGCAATCCCCAGCAGAAAAACATGATTCAGAACCGGCCCGGCATGGCGATCCGCCAGCTGGTGATGGACACCACCCGGCCGCCGTTCAACTGGCGCGAGGTCCGCGAGGCCGTCGCCCTTGCCATCGACCGCCACCGGCTGGTGGACCGGATCCTGCTGGGCTTCGGCCAGCCGGCCAACCAGATGGTGCCCCACGCCGTGTTCGGCTTCCATCCGTCCCTGCCCGACATCCCGTACGACCCGGACAAGGCCCGCGCGCTCCTGGCCCGGGCCGGTCATCCCAAGGGCCTCACGCTGACCCTGATGATGTCGGGTGTCCGAGCACGCCTCGGCGAAGAGCTGCAGCGGCAGATGGCCCCCGCCGGCATCCGACTCGAGCTGGACATCCGGGACCGGCAATCCTTCTGGGCGGCGGCGGACACCGCCCCGTTCTGGCTGGCGGGCTTCAACTCGACTTCGGGCGACGCCTCCGATCTCATGGACGACCTGTTCCATACCACCACCGGCGTCTACGGCCGGGACAACCGCGGCCGCTACAGCAACCCGAGCGTGGACCGGATGATCGAAACGCTGGGCGGGCTGCTGAACCAGCCGCAGCGGCTTCACACCATGCAGCGGCTCATGGTGATGATCATGCAGGACATGCCCCGCGTGCCGCTCT
>CALAMB010000283.1 GCA_937925645.1 uncultured Acidobacteriota bacterium | reverse complement strand
CCACGGACCGGTCAGCGTGAACCAGACCACCCGCCCGTCGAAGGCGGCGGCGGCCACCCGGAGGGGTTTCGCGCCGGCCGCCGGGCGGGCCTCGATCCACTCGCTGCGGGTGTCGGCGGCCACCGGTGGAGTTAGCGTGAGCGGCACCTCCCGCCAATCCGCCGGATTCAGGTCCGCCTCCCGAAACAGCGCGTCCCAGGCCACGGGCCGGAGACTCGCAACCGGTTCCACCCGGGCTGGCGGCACCGCCCGAAACCGCATCAGCCGGCCTTGCCCGTCGACATGGACGTCCACCATCCCGGGATCCGTGTGGGGGGGCTGGGTGTCGCTGACGCCGGTCTGGAAAGCCGACAATCGGAACATGCCGGGCGTCTCCCGGTAGTGCAGGGTCACGGTGCCGGGACGCGATCCCGGCAGCGTGCGCCGCTGCGCCGTCGACGGTCCCGCCTTGAGGTGGTATTCGATGAAGTCCAGCTCCGTCTCGCCCCACGACGCCCGGTCGTTTGGAACCGGGTAACCGAACGCCTGGGCAATCTGCCGGCACCGGTCGGCCAGCGCCGCGGGTCCCATGATCAGGCGGGCCAGCCCCTGGGTGCTGCCCAGCGGCCAGAGCAGCGCCGCAGCGGCCAGCATCACCGCGATCGCGGCCAGGAGGACGACGCCCACCCACGGCCGCAGAGTGCCTTCCGTGCCCGCGGCGGCCACCAGCTCGGGCGACGGCGTCTCGCCGGCGGCCAGGGCCGCGGCCAGCGGATCGCCGCCGGGCAGCGCCGCCGCCACCTGGGCCACCGACGCCGGCCGGAGGGCCGGATCCTTTTCCATGCACCGGGCGATGACGCGCTCCACCGCCGGATCGAGATTCGGTACCAGCGCGGACGGGGTTGAGGGTGTGCTCTCGGCCTGCTGCCGTTGCATGTCCAGGTACGTCTTCCCGTCGAACGCGCGGTGGCCCGTGAACACCTCGTAGAGCACGAGGCCCAGCGCGTAGATGTCGCTCCGGACGGTGGCCGCCTGGCCGTCGAACAGCTCCGGCGCCATGTAGGCCGGCGTGCCGGCCACTTCGCCGCCGCCTTCCCCCGCCAGCAGAGCCAGACCGAAATCGGTGATCCGCACCGCGCCGCGGCCGTCCAGCATGATGTTGGCCGGCTTCAGGTCGCGGTGCAAAACGCCCTGGTCGTGGGCCGCCGCCAGGCCGGCGCAGAGCTGCCGCGCCACCTGAAGCGCCTTCTCGCCCGGCAGCCGGCCGATCCGCTTGAGCAGGGAGCCGAGATCCTCGCCGTCCACCCGCTCCATGGTCAGGAAGTGGCGCCCCTCGGCCTCGCCGATGTCGTGGACGCGGCAGACGTTGGGATGGGTCACCTCGCGCGCCAGCCGCACCTCGGACCGGAACAGCTCCAGCAGCCGCGGGTTGGCCTCCAGGTCGCGGGCCAGGAACTTCAGGGCCACCGTCTGGCCCAGCTTCAGGTCGTCGGCCCGGTACACCTCGCCCATGCCCCCGGCGCCCAGCCGGGTCACGATGCGGTACCGGCCGGCGAACACGGTGCCCGGGGCGTAGCCGGCTTCCACCGGCGTCTTCGAGTCGCCGGACGACCGGGACGGACTGCTCCCCGACTGGTAAGGGACCGGAGACAGGGTGGCGGACAGCGCCTCGTCCCCGACGTTCACCACCCGGGCCGCGGTTACAGCTCCGCACGACGGACAACTCGCGGCGTCATCCGGCATATCAGCACGGCAGACAGGGCATTGCGGCATGATGGTTTCCTTTTCGCACCAGCAGGATGATGGAGTCGGACTTGTCGTCGATCCGGGTTTCCAGAAGATTTTAGTTTATTTCACCGCCGGCGCAACGGGATTTCGGAATTTGTTTCGGAACCGGTGGATCGATAGCGACGACGATGGCGAAGAGAGCGCGCGAGCCGCTCAGCACAGGAGGTGGGATGGACTGGCGAACAGTGAACAGTGAACGGTAAACAGTAAACGGTAAACAGTGAACGGTGAACAGTGAACGGTGAACGGTGAACGGTGAACAGTAAACGGTGAACAGTGGGGGGAAGAGCCTCTAGCCTCGAGTCTCGATTACGATTACGATTACGATTACGATTACGATTACGAGTACGAGTACGATTACGAGTACGATTACGATTACGAATTACGAGCACGATTACTCAGTTACTCCCGTATTTCTGCCAATTGTTGGCAGGATTGTTTTAACTGAAGCCATGAGCATGAGCACGATCAAACAGCCGGCAGGCGGGAGGTACCGCGAGCGGCAGCGAGCGGCAGCGAGGGGCCAACCGGCTCGATGTCCCGACGCCGCGACACCATTCCATCACGGTGGCGGCAGGGCGTGTCACGCGACCTGGTGTGCCGTTACTGAACCCGCGGCGATAGTTTTGCCCTTTTAACCGGCCGAGCACTCAAACGGCACGGACAGAGTGGTTGGGCGCATGGGATCATGCGTGCCAAGTGGGCCTTCGCGCCGCTCGCTGCCGCTCGCGGTACCTCCACATTGCCAACCGGTGGATCGTGCCACGAGCAGAGGAACGGTGAGTCGGTGAATCGGTGAGTCGGTGAATCGGTGAATAGGGAGACGGGAGAGGAGAGACGGCAGACGGGAGACGAGACTCAAGCCCCGAAACTGGAGCCCCGCGAGCCCCGAACCGCGAAACCCGAAACGTTTGCGCCGATGTCCGATGTCCGCGTTACGGGAACGAGCCTCTTGCCTCGAGTCTCGAGCCTCGATTACGATCACGATTACGAATTACGAGCACGAATTGCGAGCACGAATTGCGAGCACGAAGGGAGGAAACGAAACGTTAGCTTCGAGCCTCGTCTTCCGCCGGGCTCGCCTTCTCCCGTTTCAGGATGGCGCAGAACATGGCCGGCAGGTGATCCCGGTACGGCAGGATCTCGAAGTAGTCGGGGCCGGCGAAGGGCTTGAGCGCGTCGGCCTCGACCCAGAAATTTTTGGCATGGTCCCTGGCCAGGTGCTCGGCCGGCTTCACCAGTCGCCACTCGGGGTGGGTCTTGAGGAAGCGATGGACCACCTTGTGGTTTTCCTCACGGAACAGCGAGCAGGTGACGTAGGCGAGCAGCCCGCCGGGCGCGGTCAGCGGGAACGCCTCCTCCAGGATCTCCAGCTGCTGGCGGTTGAACCGGTTCAGGTCGGCGGGCTGCAGCTTCCAGCGCAGCTCCGGCTGGTGGCGCAGGTTGCCGCTGCCCGAACAGGGCACGTCCAGGAGCACGCGATCGAACCGGCCGGCGAGATTCCGGATCTCGCGCAGGCCGCCCAGGCGGACGTTGCCCACCCCCTCGCGCCGGGCCCGGAGCTGCAGGTTGCGCAGGCGCCAGCCCTGGGCGTCGTGGGCGTGAACCTCGCCCCGCCCCTTCATCAGGTGGGCCAGCAGCAGCGTCTTCCCGCCCTCGCCGGCGCAGTAGTCCAAAACCCGCATCCCGGGTTTCGGATTGACGTAGAGGCACACCAGCTGCGACGACACGCTCTGCAGGGTGAAGCGTCCCTCGCGGTAGCCGGGCTGGGTGAGCGGATCGAAGCGGTGGTCCGCCCGGATCGCCAGGGGCGCCACCGGATCGGGTTCGCAGCGCGCGCCCGCCTCGACCAGCCGCGCCAGCAGTTCCTCCCGGGAGTTTTTCAGCGGATTCACCCGCAGCACTGCCTCCGGCGGCCCGTTGTTGAAACGGCAGAGCGCCAGCGTCTCCTCGGGCGTCAGGCTGCCCAGCCATTTCCGCACCAGCCAGAGCGGATGGGAGTGGAAGCGCCACAGGTGCTCCAGCGGATCCTGTTTCAGCGGCGGGAAGAGGCGGCCGGGCGGATGCTCGTCGAGGAACTCGATGAACTTGCGGACGCGCGACTTGGGCCGCAGCAGCGCCTGCACGTGGCGGTCCACGGCGAACAGGTCCCGCTTCTCCCGCTGCTGGCTGGTGATGACCAGCCGGATGTCGATGACCGATTCGTCCTTGCCGGGATGCTCGGCCGCGAACGCCTCCTGCTGCGTCCAGTACCGGTTCTTGAGCTGGATGGCCCGGTAGAACGTTTCCCGGATCCAGGCCCGCTCCGCCGTTGACAGCTCCTTGCCCCGCAGCACGCCGCTGAGCGCGTCCCGCAGGTAGGCCCCTTCCTCGAGCACGGCCTGCAGGGCGGCCTGCATCTCCTTGAGCGTCTGAAGCGTGATCATGGCGTCACCTCGTTGCCGCCGGCGGCGTCCGCGAACCGGCCGGCGCCGTCCGACGTACCATTCTAACAGAGAAAGCCGCCGGTCCCAACGCCGGTCCGTTTCCGGGGCCGGGATTGCGCTCCGGCGCGTTTACAGTATAATGAGTGAATCCCGCGCGCGGGATTCTCATCCGGGAGGCAGACGCTGTGACGGTTCGGTTTATTTTCCTGCTGACGCTGGCGGCACTTGCGCTCGCGCTCATGCCGGCCGCGGCCGTTCCGGCGGCCGCCGGCGCCGCGCCGGACACCCCGACGGTGAACCGGCGCATCCTGCTCAACGAGATGACCGTCGCGGCCGTGCCGCTGCACCAGGACCGGTTCGTGGCGCACCTGCTGGTGGCCAACGGCTCGGTTTTCGATCCGCCCGGCAAGAGCGGCACCGCCGGCCTGACCGGCCAGTATCTGCTGAACGTGTTGCGCCGGCGCGCCGAACTCGACTGGGCGCCGCGCGACCCGGCGCAACTTCCCCTGGCCATCGACGTCGCCATCGACGCCGACGGCATGCGCTTCACCGTGGCCGGACCGCCGGACATGCTGGAGCCGGCGGTGCGCCTCCTGGCCGGCGCCGTGATCCAGCCCGATTTCGACGCGGAGATATTCAGCCAGGTGCGCGATGCGGTCCGGCTGGAGAACATCCGCATCGAGGACCAGCCGCAGGAAGTGGCC
Source organism: uncultured Acidobacteriota bacterium (assembly GCA_937925645.1). GTDB lineage: Bacteria > Acidobacteriota > JAAYUB01 > JAAYUB01 > JAAYUB01 > JAAYUB01. Next base: position 3,247 of record CALAMB010000283.1, on the reverse strand, counting down.
CGCCAGGAGTGGCAGCGCCTGGTGTTCGCCCCCTTCCCTTACGGCGCCCCGCCGCGCGGGACGCCGCAGTCCGTGGGCGGCATCGAACTGGACGACGTCATCCGCTTTTTCCGCCGCTGCGTGATCCCCAACCGCTCGCTGTTGCTGATCTCGTCGGACGCCGCGGCGCCCGAGCTGCGCCGCCTGGCCAGCCAATATTTCGGCCCCTGGATCAAGCGCGCGGCGCCGGATTACCAGTTCCAGCCCCCCCGGCCGGACGCGGCGGTCCGCACGCAGGCGGTGCGGCTGCCCGGCGCCGCGGCCGCCTGTGTCTTCCTCGGGGCCGAGAGCGTCCGCCGCCGGCATGAAGACGGCCTGGCCGGCGAGCTCCTCGCCCTGCTGCTGCAGCGGCGGCTGGCCCCCTGGCTGGCGGAGCATCCCGGCGTCGAAGCGTCGGCGGCCGCCGAGGCCCGAATGCTGCGCGGCGCGTTCCGCATCCGTCTCACCGGCGTTGGCGCCGCCATCGAGCCGGCGACGGGAGAAGTCCTGCGCCAGCTCCGGGAAATCGCCGCCGGCCGTTTTTCCGAAGAGGAGTTCCGGGAAGTCCGCCTCCGTTTGGCCGCCGAGCAGGACCGCCGCCTGGCCGATCCCGACACCCTGATGGACGAACTGCTCGCGGTGGAGTGGTACCGGCTGGGCACCCGTCACCTGGCCACGTTCGCCGAGCGGCTGGACCAGGTGATCAAGGAAGATCTGCAATACTACGCCGGCCACTACCTCGCCGCCGCGCAACTCAAGGCGGTCCTCGTGACGGACGGGGCGGTCCCGCCGGCCGCCTGGCCGGCCGCTCTCCAGCCGGTTGCCGCGCGGACCTGGGGCCAGGACCGATGACAGCGCCCGCCGCCGCCCCTCACGTGGACATCGACCTGCGCGTGCGCTATGCCGAAACGGACCGCATGGGCGTGGCCCACCACAGCGTGCACCTGGTCTGGTTCGAGATGGGCCGGACCGAATTCTGCCGCGCGGCGGGCTTCGCCTACGCCGACCTGGAGCGGCAGGAGCGCATCTACCTCGTGGTCGCCGAAGCGCGCTGCCGGTACAAGGCGCCGGTGACCTACGACGATCCCATCCGGATCCGCACCCGTCTTGATCCGGTGAGCGCGCGGCTGCTCCGTTTCCGTTACGAGATTTTCCACCTCGGTCAGAACCGCCTCATCGCCGAAGGCGAGACCACCCATGTGCCGGTCGACGGGGAGGGCCGCCGGACCACCGTGCCGGCGCCGTACGCAACGATGCTGGCCGCCTGGAGCCGGCCGGCCGACACGCGCTGAGGGAGAACCGCCATGCCCGCCGGCAGCGAGTCATTCACCTGGCGCCAGCTCAAGCGCAGTCCCATGTTCTGGCTCCTGGCCGGCGGCATGATGCTGTACTGCCTCGCCACCGCCCTCAGCTTCATGTCCGCCGACCTGTACGCCATCGGCAAGGGCGTCGCCGCCCTCTGCTTCGCCGCCGCGGGCGGATGGGCGCTGTACCGGCTGGGCCGCCGCCTCAAGGACCGGCTGTTCTACCGGGTGCGCAACCGGGTGATCTTTTTCTACCTGTTCGCCGGCTTCCTGCCGCTGGCGCTGGTCCTGCTCCTGGCCTTCCTGATCGTGCTGATCTTCGCGAGCAACCTGTCGCTGTTCGTGTTCCAGAGCGAGCTCCGGAGCATGAGCTTCCGCCTGCAGACGGTCAACGCCGCCATGGCGGAAATCCTCTATAACAACCCTGACCGGGTGGATGATCCCGAGTTTCTCCTGGAAAATTTTCGCACCGTGGTCGTCACCCGCGCCCCCGACCTGCCCGACATCTCCACCATGCTGTACCGCGTGGACGAGCGCGGCACCATGCAGCACATCCTGCTCGACAGTTCCCTCGACTACCGCTCCTTCAAGGACGAGTTCCTGCCCGATTGGCTGCAGGAATTGCCCTACTCCGGCACCATCATCAAGAACTTCAGCCTGTTCATCTACAGCCACAACCTGGTGCGGATCGAGGACCAGCAGTACTACCTCGATCTCTTCATCCCCTTCCGGGAGCCGCTGTTCAACCACCTGCTGGCCAACAGCAACCTGAGCGCCTTCGTCAGCATTTCGGAGACCGTCCAGATGAGCGGCGCGCAGGCGCAGATGATTTCGTACCAGGCCTTCAACGGTTTCCGGGGCCAGAAGCCGGCCATCGTCACGCCCGAGGAGTTGAAGGACCACCAGCGCGCCCGGAGCAAAACACACGACTGGTGGGATTACCCCATCAACTCGGCCAACACCTTTGACGTGACCGACTGGTTCACGTTCGACACATCGAGCTCGACGCAGCGGCGGATCTGGACCAACCTCCAGATACCGCTGACGACGATCATCCGCAACCTGGCCACGCGGACCGCCGTCAGCGAGGAGGTGGTCCAGTTGCTGCTCTTCCTGATCTACCTGTTCGTGGTGCTCCAGGTGGTATCGATCGTGGTGGGGCTGTTCATCATCCGGTCGGTCACCCTGTCGGTGCGGCAGCTGTCCCTCGGCACCGAGGAGATCAAGAAGGGAAACCTGAATTACCGCATCACGGTGAAGCGGTCCGACGAGCTCGGCGAGTTGTCGAACTCCTTCAACACCATGTCGGCGGGCATCGTCGCGCTCCTGCACGAGGTGGCCGACAAGCAGCGCATCAAGCGGGAGCTTGAGATCGCCCGCGAGGTCCAGCAGCAGTTCTTCCCGAAATTCACGCCCAGCATCTGCGGCATCCGGCTGCACGGGCGCTGCCTGCCGGCGCGGGAAGTCAGCGGCGACTTTTTCGATTACCTGCCGCTGTCGGACCGGCTGCTCGACGTCGTCGTGGGCGACATCAGCGGCAAGGGCATCTCGGCGGCCCTGCTCATGGCCAGCCTGCAGAGTGCCATCCGGGCCCAGCCGCCGCTGGAGCACCTGGCGGACGGCGAAAACGTGCGCCGGCTGGCCATGCTGCTGCAGGTGCTGAACCGCCACCTGTACAAGCTGACGACGCCCGAAAAGTTCGCGACGATGTGCTACCTGAGCTTTCTCGGCGACCAGGCGCGGCTCCAGTATTGCAACGCCGGCCACGAGTCGCCGCTGCTGGTGCGCGCCGACGGTTCCGTCACCCCGCTCACGGAGGGCGGCACGGTGCTGGGCGCGTTTCCCGAAACGCCGTTCGAGATCGGCGACGTCCGCCTGAATCCCGGGGACCTGGTGATCACCTATACCGACGGAGTGGTGGATTC
>CALAMB010000282.1 GCA_937925645.1 uncultured Acidobacteriota bacterium | reverse complement strand
AAGCACCGCCCGGCGGAAATCGGATATCGCGAGGGGACCTTCGGGTCCCCTCGTTCATTTAATGGTTATTGTCGATTGCTTATTTCTTAATGGCTATTTGGAAATGAGTCTGGCGTTACCGAGACGTGGGACCTAGGTTCTGGGACCTGAGTCCTGGGACCTGAGCCCTGGAACCTGGGACCTGGGACCTGGGATCCGCTAACTAGAACCTGAACCCAGATCCAATGTCCGAGTCCCGAGTCCCGAGCCCCGAGCCCCGAGCCCCGAACCCCGAACCCCGAACCCCGAACCCCGAACCCCGCGCATTCTCTGTGTCTTCTGCGCCCTCGGTGGTGACTTTGCCTGGCGGGGGGCTTGCGCCGGGGCGCCGGGCTGGACTATACTGCCGCTTCGCACCAGCTCGAATATCAATCCCATGGGAGGCTTTCATGAATAATCTGGAACAGCAGCTCCGTGAGCTGGCCGCCAAGGTGGTGGAAAACAACCTGTGGCGCCAGCGCCGGTGCATCAACCTGATCCCGTCGGAGAACACCCCGTCGCTGCTGGTGAAGCTGTGCGAGATCAGCGACCCGTCGGGGCGCTACGCCGAGCACAAGACCGCGCTGAAGAAGGAGATCGAGGCCCTCACCGGCACCGGCGCGCTCAAGGGCGACCAGGTCTACTACTATCAGGCCACCGATTTCATCTACGAGGTGGAGGAGCGGCTCAAGCGGGAGTTCGGCGCCTACCTCGGCGCCTCCGAGGTGGAGGCCCGCCCCGTGAGCGGCCAGATGGCCAACGAGATCGTCTTCAAGGCCACGGTCAAGTTCCTCGGCGGCGCCGGCGAGGGCTTTCCCAAGCTGACCGCGACGGGCCGTCTGGCCACCGCCATGAACAACAACCTGAACTACGGCGGCCACCTCAGCGCCCAGCCGTTCGGCGCCCTGTTCAACTTCGCCGACGGCGACCCGGTCAATTTTCCCCTCGAGGCCGGCAACCCCTACAAGATCGATGTGGCCCGGATGCTGGAACTGGTGCGCGAGCACCGGCCGCCCATCATCGTGTTCGGCAAGAGCATGTTCCTCCATCCCGAGCCGGTGAAGCCGCTCCGCGAGCTGGTGGACGCGACACCCGATTACCGGCCCGTGATCATGTACGACGGCGCCCACGTCATGGGCATCCTGGGCCCCGGCTTCCAGGACCCGCTGGCCGAGGGCGCCGACGTGGTCACCGGTTCCACCCACAAGACCTTCTTCGGCCCGCAGCGCGGCATCATCGCCGGTCGCCTGCCCAAGGGCTCGCCCATGCGCAAGCTCTGGCTCGAGGTCAACGCCCGCTCCTTCCCCGGCTCCACCAGCAACCACCACCTGGGCACGCTGCTGGCGATGCTCGCCGCCACCCTCGAGATGAACCACTTCAAGGCCGAGTACCAGGCCGCGGTGCTGGCCAACGCCCGGGCGTTCGCCGCCGCCTGCCACGCCGCCGGCATCCCGGTGGAGGGAGGCGAGGCCGACGGCTTCACCCGCACCCACCAGGTGGTCATCCGGGTCAAGCCGTTCGGCGACGGCAAGGAAATCGCCGCCCGCCTCGAGGCCAACAACATCATCACCAACTACCAGGCGCTCCCCGACGACGAGACGTTCTACCACCCGAGCGGCATCCGCATGGGCGTCTCCGAGATGACCCGCTTCGGGATGGAGCCGGCGGACTTCACCGAGCTGGCCCGGCTGCTGGCCGACGTGATCATCCGCAAGAAGGACGCTGCCGGCGACGTGGCCGCGTTCCGGGGGAAGTTCACCCGGATGCGCTACTGCCTCGACGCCGAGGCGACGCTGGCCATCGCCCCGGCCATCTTCGCCAGCATCTTCCCCGAGGTGCCGTACTTCCAGAGCTTCGCCGAGGCGCTGCGCAAGGTCTGACGGTGAATCGGTGAGTCGGTGAGTGGTGAATCGGTGAGCCGGCGAGCGTCGTGCTCGTAATCGTGCTCGTAATCGAAATCCCAAGCCGGCGGAGCAGGAACCCGACGCTTGGTTTCGCGGTGGATCGGCCCGAGACGGTTCATCTGGGTACACGCCTTCTCAGCCCCGCTCGGCGGGGCTTGTGCCCCCCGTAGCCCGTCCGTTTACGGACGGGTCGGCGCCGTCTGGTTGGATTGGTGTTCAGCCCGGTTCACCGGACTTGGTCGTTTCTCCGGCCCCCGTGGGAACGGGGGCCGGCAGTTCCAAGCCCCCTGAAGGGGGCTGCTGATCCAACAACAAAACTGTTTCCCCGTCGCTGAAGCGACGGGCTAGTTTCATCCAAGACCGGTGAACCGGCCTGGGGATCGCGATGCCGGCGAAATTGGAATGGTCAGGGCAACGGAAATCCTGCCAAGGATTGGCAGAAAAACGGGAGTAACTGAGTAATCGTAATCGTGCTCGTGATCGAACCCCGCTCACGGGCACGATCATTTTTTCACCACAGGGCACAGTGGATTCCATTTGTCATTGATCATCTGACATTCTTCATTGTGCATTTCGGATTATTGGTTATTGATGATTGCTTATATTTTATTGGCTATTTGGAGACGAGTCAGGTGTTGCCGAGATGTGGGACCTGGGTTCTGGGACCTGGGTTCAAGGATCTGGTAATCGTTAACCAGGACCCAGAACCCAGGTCCCAGGTCCGATGTCCGATATCCGATGTCCGCATGGCGGGAACGAGCCTCGAGTCTCGAGCCTCGAGTCTCAATTACGATCACGATTACGATTACGAATTACGATTACGAGCACGAACCATCAACCATCAACACTCTTTGTGTCCTTCGTGTCTTCGTGGTGAATGAAGCCCGCCCTACTTCCCCGGCACCAGCGGCACGAAGCGCACCGGCATCAGGTTCTCGGTGCGGGTGCGGCCGTCCGGTTCCCGGGTGACGCGCAGCAGGTACTGGATGTCGTTTGACCGCCCCACGGGGATGACCATGACGCCGCCCGGCTTGAGCTGCTCCACCAGCCGCGGCGGCACCTGCGGCGCGGCCGCCGTGACCACGATGGCGTCGAACGGCGCCGCCTCGGGCCAGCCGCCGTAGCCGTCGCCGATGCGGCACTGCACGTTGGGGCAGGGGAGCGCCGCCAGCAGCGCCGCGGCCCGTTGCCCGAGTTCCGGCAGCAGCTCGATGGTGTACACCTCCGCCACCAGCGCCGCAAGCACCGCGGCCTGGTAGCCGGAGCCGGTGCCCACTTCCAGTACCTTGTGCTCGGGCCGGGGGCGGATCGCCTCGGTCATGAAGGCGACGATGTACGGCTGCGAGATGGTCTGCCCGCTGCCGATGGGCAAGGGGCCGTCCTCGTGGGCGGCGGCGGTGTAGGGCTCGGGGACGAAGCGGTGGCGGGGCACGGCGAGCATGGCGGCGAGCACCCGCTCGTCGCGGACGCCGCGGGTGCGGATCTGTTCGTCCACCATGCGGCGGCGCAGCGCCCCGAAGCCGTCGTCGTCGGGCGGCCCCGGCGGTGTCGCGGGGGCGCCGTTGGGCCCGGCGGCGCCGGGCGCCCGGCAGGCGAGCAGGACAGCCAGCCCGGCCCCCGCGACGAGCAGGACCCACAGCAGGAGGTACTTCATGGCGGTGCTCCTCGGCGGCCTGTTGCCTCTATTGTAATGCGCCGCCCGCCGGGGCGCAATCGGGAGGAGGAACGGTGAACGGTGAACGGTGAACAGTGAACAGTGAACAGTGAGGAGATAGGAGATAGGAGTTTCAAGCCCGTCGTGCTCGTAATTCGTAATCGTGATCGTAATCGTATCGTGCTCGTAATTCGTAATCGTGATCGTGATCGAGGCTCGAGACTCGAGGCTAGAGGCTCGTTCCCGACCGACGGACTTCGGACATCGGATATCGGACATCGGGGATCGGACCTGGGACCTGGGTTCTGGGTCCTGGTTGTCGGACCTTGGACCCGGGACCTGGGTGCTAGGTCCTTGCTGACAGATCCCAGATCCAATGATGATGAATGAATGCCGCAGCTGAAGCGGCAGTAAACAATATGATGTACCACACGACCAAGAGGCACACCGGCATGGCGTTTCGCTACGGGGATCGGCACCTAAAGCGGTTGCTGCCGCCGAGCATCGAAGACTACGTGCCGGCGGCGCACCCTTGGCCAATGGTCTGTTTAGGATGCACTGGCGCCGGCGCTGGATGGCATCCATTGGTGGAACCGACACGCCGCGAGATGGGGCGTTTTTCAGGCGGGGGCGTCAGGGTGACGGACCCATTCACGGAGAATCCGCCTGTCCCTGCGGCTTCTCTGCCTTTGCCAACTGGAAGCGGACGGTCACCGTGCCGCGCACCGGGACCGGACGGCCGCTCAGGATCATCGGCTTGTACCGCCATTTTCGGACCGCATCCACCGCCGCGGCCTGCAGCAGCGGATGTCCGGATACGGTGCGCACGTCGCTGACCTCACCCCGGGAGTTGACCCGGATTTCCAAAACGACGACTCCTTGAATACGCGCCTTCAGGGCCACTTCCGGATATTTCGGCGGTACGCGCTCCAGGAGAGCAGTCTGCAGGAAGCCCGCGGAAGCGGCCATTTCGGCCGGGGGTTCATCGCTCGAATCGGGAAGCGACCCGTTCCCGGCCGGCCGGGGATTCACTGCCGCCGTTCGGCCCGGCTTCCCTTCGTCGGGCGGTGCGTCGAGGACGCTTCCCTCGAAACCTCCCTCGACGCCTCCCTCGAAAATTTCGTCCGCGGCGCCGTCGTCGGCGGAGGGTGGGGGAGGCGGCAACTCGATCGGGACCTCATCCGATGACGCCGGATCCAGGCGGTCCGGGGGAGCGGACACGGCCGGCCCCTCAGCCAGCGCGTGAATGTATCCGGCCATCGTTCGATGGACCCACCAGTGGGCGCCAACCGCCAGGGCCAGGATCGCCAAAAAAACGATCGGCTGGATCATCGGCGCGGTTGTCCGGCCGCCGTCCCGCCGGTACCGCCAGGCCAGGAATGCCGCCGGCAGCAGTGCCAGGAAGCCACCGATGAAATACAACAGCATCAGATGAGGAGATGAAAGGACCAGGTTGTGGGACGCGGTCATGGCGAACCGCACGCAGGCGTCGATCCGGAACAGCAGGGCCACCGCACCGGCCGCCGGCCAGAAGGCCAGTCCCAACGCCGCCGCGGCGGCCACCCCGCCTGGCGAGCGTCCCGCCCAGCCGGACAGAGCCCACAGCATCACCGCTCCGACGGCCAGGAGCACCAACCACACGGACGATTCGTAGCGGAGCATCCAGAACACGACAAACCCCAGCGCCGGCAGCCCCAGCGCGGCGGCCGGAAGGATGCCCGTCGGCTGGAGCCGCCGTTCCCGCTCGCCCAGGGCCAGGAGCAGCAATCCCGCTCCGATTGAGGCCAGCAACCAGCAGGCGAACCAGGAACCCGCCAGCGGGAACAGCATGATCTCGGCCAGGCCGGCGGCCACGGCCCCCATTCCCCCAACTCCCATCGCCACGGCCCTGTCGATCTCGGCCAAGCCGGGCCGGGCCAGCAACTCTCCGGCCAGCCAGGGAAGAATTCCGGCAGCCCAGCAGGCGGCAGCCGGAATGCGCCAACCCAGGCCGCGGAGCACGAGACAGACGACGGCTGCACCCACCGCCGCGGCTGCCATTGCCAGCCATATCAGCAGGTGGAGCTTGGGGATTGCAGTCAAGATTTCCGCCCCGGCCACCGACCGGCTATTCGCGATCCATAGCCCCATCGTGCCCAGGGCGGCCAGCGAGCCGAGGAGCGGCAAGGCGGCGGCTGAAACGATGCATGACGTGGTCGACCGGGTCCCGGCGGAAGAATTGGGCGCCGCACCGTCGGCTGCATGAACCGTGCTCATGATTCACCTCCTGAAACACTTCGTGAGTGTCCGGTCCGTGCGGGCCGCAGGCCGTCGTGCCGTCGACGAACCCGGCGGCGCCACATCCTCCGCCCCTGCGCCCGCCGCAGCGGTGCGGATGCAGAGTTTCTAACGGACGTCGGTGATGAAGCAAGAATCTGAACCAATCGTACCATGCGTGGCGCGGTGGCATCAAGCATCGCCCATCATGGCTCGTGGCGGCACGGTTGCGGGATGCTGGCCGCCGGATGATTGCCCATCATCCGGTTAACGGTGTTCAAAAGGCACGATCTGTTGTAATAATGATGCCTTGGTGAGAACGTGCCGGGAGGTGTTCCATGAAACGACATTTAGGTGGGATCGGGGTCTTGGCGGCATTGTCTATAGCCGTAACCGGGTTGATCGTGCTGTCGTCCCACGATGTGACTGCCCGTGGCGACAGCCGCGGCTGCCAGTCGGCAGAGACGGGCAGCCCGCAAGCGGGTCCGCCCGGCAGCAGCGCAACCGGCGAAAAAATCTCGCTGGGCGCCAAAACCGCCATCATCCCCGCGCCGGTGTGGGTGATCGGATCCTATGACAAGGAGGGGAAGCCCAACCTGATGACGGCCGCGTGGGTGGGGATCTGCGCCTCGACGCCGCCTTCCGTCACGGCCTGTCTGCGGAAGGCCACCTACACGCATGGCAACATCATGGGACGGAAGGCCTTCACGGTGAACATCGCCTCGGAATCGCTGGCCCGGTACGCCGCGTATGTCGGCCGCGTATCCGGGAGGAGTCAGGACAAGTTTCTGAAGACGGGCCTGACGCCGGTGAAAAGCACGCGGGTGGATGCCCCGTTCGTCAAGGAGTTTCCCCTAATCGCGGAATGCAAGGTCCGGCAGACGGTGGAGGTGGGCTCGCACACCGTGTTCATCGGGGAAATCGTGGACGTGAAGGCGGACCCGTCCATTCTCGGCGAGGATGGCGTTCCCGACATGGGTAAATTGAAGCCGTTTGTTTTCTCTCCCGGCAGTTCCCAATTCTATGGAATCGGGCCGAGTCTGGGCCGCGTGTCGGAACTGGCCAAGGAAGCAGACAAATAGCCGCCGGCGATTTCTCAATCAGGCCGCGCGTCAGGAATCGGACGCCGGGTGAACCCGGAATCAAAATATCTCGAAGGGTCCTTCGGCCACCTTCTGGCCGGCCACGAAAAATTCCGCCCGGTACACGCCGGGCGACCAGGTGCCGGGCTCGCGCCCGCCGAAGCCGGTGGAGTGGGAGGAGCCGGTCCACGGCGACTGGATGAAAAAAGTCTGCATCTGCCGGTTGAGGAACGTGCTGTGCGGCTGAAGTCGCCGGCCGGTGCCATGCCGTTGCGGCCGTCCGCCGCCGGACCCGGCGGTGGACGCCGCCACCTGTTTCCCGCTATACTGCAACGGCTGTGGAACCGGAGGGGCCAGCGTGCTGACGCCTGAACTGCGCCGTATCTTCGCCGCCTGGGGCCACCCCGTGGACGAGGCGGCGGTGGCGCGCTTTCTCGCCGGCTTCGCCGACCCCGCCGCGGCGGCCCGGGAGATTGTCGCGTTCGCCCAGGCCGGCGCCACCGGGGCGTTGGGCATTCCGTTCGATCCGTCCGCATTCCTCGCCGACACGTTCCTCGCCCGCAACCTGCCCCTGCTCACGGACCGGGCCGGCGGGGCGCTGCTGCGCTTCCCGGCCGGCTCGTCCGTCTACGCGGTGGCGGCCCGGGTGGCCCCCACGCTCGTAGCGACGCAACTGGACGCCGTCTTCCCCGGTTTTGCGGACGTGCTGCCGCGGCTCTGCCCGGCGCTGCCGGCGCCGGTGCGCCTCGCCGAGGCGGTGGCCGATGTGGCCTGGGAGGACGTCAAGACCGGCGTGATGGGCGCCACCACCGGCGCGTTCCACGTCCGGCTGGGGGCGGCGGCCGGCGGGGCGCGGCTGGTGCTGAAGCGGATGGACATGGCGGTGGAGCGGGTCCTGGCGGCGATGGTCGCCGAGGTGTTCGAACTGTCGGTGGTGGACATTCTCTGGACCGGCCCCGCCTGGTCCGCCATGCGTCCCGTGGCGGGCCGGTCGCTGCGCGACATCTCGGGCAACCCCCTCACCGAGCCGCGGCGCAAGCGCTGGGGCCCGGCGGCGGTGACGCGCGTGGCCGAGGAACTGGGCCGCGAGGCGGCGCTGGCGTGGACGTGCCGCCTCTTCGGCCGGCACAGCGGCAACCTCATCACCACGCGCCCCGACGACCTGGCCGGCGGCGGCTACGTCCGGATCGACTTCGGCCAGTCGCTGCTCCCGTCGCGCAACCGCTACCT
>CALAMB010000281.1 GCA_937925645.1 uncultured Acidobacteriota bacterium | reverse complement strand
CTCGGGCGCCCCATCAAGAATGTCTATCCGTACCAGACCTGCCTGGACCGCAACCGGGTGTTCTTCTATGCGATCCTGGCTGTGGTTTTCGTGCTGGCGGTCGTGGGGACGGCCGACTTCTTCAACCTGATCCGGGTAATGTAGGAGGGCGCCATGAAAGAATCACGACTCTGGTTCTGGCATCTGATTTCGGGCCTGGCCCTCATCCTGCTGCTGGGCATCCACACGGTTGTCCAGCATTTCGATTCCATCCTGACCTGGCTGGGCTTCATCCCCCAGGCCGCCTGGCAGTCGGGCGGCCACCTGGTGGGTTCGCTGAACTTCCAGCACGCCGTGCTGCCCCGGATGCAGTCCGTGTCCATGACCGCCGTCTACCTCCTGCTGGTGGTGTTCGGCCTGTTCCACGGGTTGTACGGACTCCGCTCCATGATCTACGAGTTCAAGTTTTCCGCCAAGGCCAAGCAGGTGGTGGGCGTGGTCATCCTCATCATCGGCATCGTCGCCGCCGTGTATGGGGTGTACACCGTCCTGGCCGGTCACCTGAATCCACCCCTGGGAGGTTGAGCATGTGCAGCGATCCCAACAAGGTCATTGACGTCACCAAGGCCGTGCAGGACGTGATCCTCCGGATCTATCGCTGGGACAGCTCCGGCACCTGGGGCGAGGATGGCCGGCTGGTCGATTACACGGTGCCGGTCCCGCCCGGGATGACCGTCCTCGACGGGCTCATCTGGATCAAGGCGAACCTGGATCACACCCTGTCGTGGCGCGCGGCGTGCCGGATGGGCGTGTGCGGTTCCTGCGGGATGTTCATCCACGGCAAGCCGCTGCTGGCCTGCCAGACCCAGATCCTGAAGCTGCACGCCGACGTGATCGAGATCCGGCCGCTGCCCAACTATCCCATCGTCAAGGACCTCGTCACTGACCAGGGCCGGATGATCGACGCGCATACCCGGCTCAAGCCGTACATCATTCGTGCCGGAACGCCGCCGGAGGCGATCGAGGGCGAGTTTCACCAGACCGAGGAAGAGCTGGTCCGGTACCTCCAGTTCTCCTATTGCCTGAAGTGCGGGCTGTGCATGTCGGCCTGCCCGACGGTGGCGTCGCTGCGGGAGTTCCCGGGACCGCAGCCGCTGGGCCAGGTGCTGCGGTACGTGTACGACACCCGCGACGAGGGGTTCACCGAGCGGCTGAATGAGATCGACAACAAGTTCGGCATCTTCCGCTGCCACTTTGCCGGAGCGTGCTCCGAGGCGTGCCCCAAGGGCATCGATCCGGCGTTCGCGATCCAGCTCCTGAAGAAGGAGATCGTGAAACGCGCCATCATGGGTTGCCGGACGCCGGAAGGCGCCGGCCTGATGCCGGTGCGGCAGGACCATGCGGTGCAGGCGCCGAACGTTCCGGCCACACCCGCCTTCACCGTGGAGCAGAAAAAATGAACCCGGCGCCAGCCGGGGCCACTGGATGCCGGGGCTGAACGCGCCGGCATCCGGCCTTCCCTCATTCGGATTCTCACCCCCGGATTTGCTTGTTCTGGTGCTTCCGGATCAGTTGGCGGATGCGCGCCAGCTCGTCGCGGAACAGGCGGTTTTCCGGAAACTCCCGGCTCAGCCCCTCCAGCAGCCGGGCGGATTCGTCCGGTCGCTTTTCCCTCAGATAGACCACCGCGAGGAGGATCCGGGCGTAGGGGCCGTAGTAGCGGCCGTGGCTGGCGGTCTGTTTCAGTTGATCGATCCCCCGCTGTTTGCTTCCCTTGATCCCGTCGTAGCGGATGAACCAGCGGATGAAGAAGGGGAGATCGCCCACCACGTACTCCAGTGAGCCGAAGTTGAGATAGGCGTCGTAGAAGGGCGGCGTCCGCGCCAGCAGCTTTTTCGCGTGCACCAGCATGGTGGGCGCCAGCCGCAGGCTCCGCCAGGTGCGCCGTTCCACCAGCGCGGCGTAGTCGGTTTCGACGCCCGCAGCCATGCACATGGCGAAGAGGGCGTCCACGTCGTCCGGGTCGGCCGCCAGCCGTTCGCCGGCGACCTGGCGACACCGCTCCAGGGTGGCGAACAGCTTGTTCCGGACGGTCGGATCGGGTTCCAGTTTGCCGGTCCCGTCCACCAGGTTGTCGTCGTTCAGGAAGAAACGGGTCTCCAGAATCTTGAGCCGGTCCAGCTCCATGAACAGGTAAGTCCCGGCGCGCACCGAGTACACCAGGGGGTGGTCGGGCATGGCCCGCTCGGCCTCGTGGAGGATGGCCAGGCTGCCCGCGAAATCGAAGTTGTACAGGCGCCGGAGCGCCCGGTCGATCGGCGTCTCAGGCGGAGCGGGTTCCTGGCTGGCTGCCCGGCTGCTGACGGCGCCGAGGCCCAGCAGCAGCGTCACGGCCGCGAAACGGCGGAGCCGGCGCCACATCATGTGTCGGTCCCGGGAACGGGCAGGCGGCCGGAGCGCCATTTGGAGTAGATGAGGTCCGTCTGGCTTTTCTCGTAGCACAGCAGGGACCAGTCGCGGTAGGTCAGCCCCTGCACCACCGAACCGGTCAGGAACCCGCAGGCGCAGGGATCGGAAAGACCCGCCAGATAAAGCAGAATCAGGAGAACCGAACAGTAGAGCCAGTGATGAACATGCAGATAACGAGAGCCCACCGAGATCCGCAATGACCGTTCCAGCCGATCGCCTTCGTACCGTCCGGACACTCTGGTCCAGAACAGGATCCCGGCCGCCAGGGCCGCCAGATAGACCATAAGGGGAGATGAGTCGTGCAGCGGAGACAAGCCGAGAAAAATGAAAGGCGTTAGCGTAATGGTCCTTCTCCTCCCGAAGCAGTAGCAGAATAGACGAACGAAATTTCCGAATCAAGATATTCCTGAAAGGCTGAATAACAGATTGTTGGAACGCCAGACCCGCGATCTGAAGCGCGGGCGCCGCCCGCTACCGCCGGAGCCGTGCTACAATTGGGGCATCGCCCATCCCGACACGCCGAGGTTTCGCATGAATGAAAGGTCGTTGTTGTCGTTGCTTCCGGCGATCGGCCGGCTCGTGCAGCACCCCGAAATCGAACGCCTGCTGGCGGATTACCGGCGGGAGGCGGTCACCGGTTGGCTCACGGCGGCGCTGGCGGAGCTGCGGCAGACTATCGGCGGCGGGCGGCTGCCGGAGGGAACTTCCCGGGAGGAACTGGTGGGGCTGGTCCTGCGACACGTTGAGGAAAAACGCCGGCAGGTGGAGGGGCTGGGGATCCGCCGGGTGGTCAACGCCACGGGCGTCATCATCCACACCAATTTGGGCCGCGCGCCTTTGCCCGCGAGCGTGCTGGCGGGCGTGCCGGACGCGCTGGACGGCTACACGGATCTGGAGTACGACCTCGCCACCGGCGCGCGCGGCCGGCGCGACACGGCGGTGGCCCGACTCTGCCGCGAACTGCTGCCGTGCGAGGACGCCACCGCGGTCAACAACAACGCCGGCGCGCTGCTCCTGATCCTGGCCGCGCTGGGCCAGGGCGGCGAAGTCATTGTCTCCCGCGGCGAGCTGGTGGAGATCGGCGGATCGTTTCGCATCCCCGAAATCATGGCTCTGAGCGGCGCCCGCCTGCGGGAGGTGGGCACCACCAACCGGACGCGCGCCGCGGACTACGCGGCCGCGCTCGGCGGGGAGACGCGGCTCATTTTGCAGGTGCACCGAAGCAACTTCGAAATCGTCGGATTCACCGAGACGCCGGCGACCGCCGAACTGCTCGAATTGTCGAACCGCAGCGGCGTGCCCCTGGTAATGGACGCCGGCAGCGGTTATCTGTTTCCCCAGCCGGGGATGCCCGCGGCGGGCGAGCCGGTCATCGAGCCGCTGCTGGCCCAGGGAGTGCCGCTGGTGTGTTTCAGCGGCGACAAACTGATGGGGGGGCCGCAGGCCGGGCTGATTCTCGGCCGCGCGGACCTGGTGGGCCGAATCCGACGCCACCCTCTCATGCGCGCCCTGCGTCTGGACAAGGTGGCCATCTACCTGTTGGCCGAGACGCTGAAACTTTATTTCCGCAACGATCCGGCGGCTCGATTCCCGCACTGGGCCATGATCACCGCCGACGCCGCAACGCTGCGCCGGCGGTGCCAGGCCGCGCGGCGCCGGCTGCTGCAGGCGGCGCCGGCCCTGACCGGGGCGGTGGCGGTTGTCGAGGACGAGTCCCTCATCGGTGGCGGTTCCACGCCCGGGCAGGTGATCCACGGGCCGTGCCTGCGCATCCGCCTGCCCGGAAACCGGATCGCCGCCTGCGAACGCCGCCTGCGGGGTTGGGACCCGCCGGTCCTGGTCCGCACGGGTGCAGACTGCCTCTGGGTGGACCTGCGGACGGTGAAACGGGGAGAGGAGCCGGTGATCGTGGCCGCCCTGGCGACGGCCGCGGTGGAGGACACGGACAATCCGCCGGAACGGAGTGAGTGACCGGTGCCATCCCGTATGCCCGATCGCCGATCCGGCCGGGCCGACGCCGTCGGATCGGATCCGCCTGACCCGCGCGATCCGCCCGCGAACGATGCCCGGCGGCTTGCCGCATGGATGCAGACGCTGGAACCGGCGGACGAGACTTCGGCGCGCCGCTTTGCCGCGGAGGTGTTGACGCGACTGGCGGCGCTGGCCGACGCGACAACCCCGCCTCTCGATGCGTCGGGCGGCGATCCCGTGGGCGCCAGTCTGGAACGACTGGCCGGCCTGATGGAAGCGCTCCGCCGGACCGAGGTCCCGGCGGCAGGGTGGGATCCGTTGCTGGGATTGCCCCGCGAAGGCCGCCCGCGGCACCCGGCGGGAAGGTTTCTATTGGAATTTAGGCGGCTGGGCGCCGCGTTGATTCATGCGCACGGGTCGTTGACGGGAGACCGGGACCGGCTGGGGATGGAGAGACGCCGGCTCGAAGCTCACCGCCATGCGTGCGCCGTTTGTCTGCAGGAACTCGATTCCGCGTTGGCGGCGGGTGATGTTGTCCGCGCCACCGCGGCCGGGGGATTCGGGGCCGCGTTGGACCACCGGTTGACCGAGCTCCGACACCATCACGGGCTGCTCGTCCATCGCCGCGCCCTGCTGGCGGCGGCGGCCGCCAACCTGGATGAACTGGTGCGGCGGGTGGACGAGACGCTGGCCGCCACCTTGCCGCTGCTGCGCACCCAGCTGGTGACGGCCACGGGGCTGCTCCGGTCACTGGGCGCCGCAACACCCGGGCGGCCGGCCGGCCGGGCCCGCCTGGACGCGCAGTTGGACCGCCTGATGGCCGGTGCGGCCAGGTGCAGGGAAATCCACGAAATCCAGCGGCTGTTCGCCCGGCTGTGCGGTTTGATCGACCGTTCGGTCCGGACCGAATGAACGTTGACAGGTGCTATAAACGGATCTAGAGTGAAAACAAATCCTCAGAGCACACGCGGTCTGATCCTCGGCATGGAGTCCGGATAAACGATGGATGCCTTTCTTCACGGTCTCTCCAGTTTTGAAGTCATCTTCCTGACCTGTGCGGCGGTGGGCGGGGTGATGCTCCTGTGCCGCTTCGCCCTCCTGGTGATGGGAATCGGCGGCCACGACGGGGCGGACGCCGGCCCGGATCTGGATGCGGCCCACGGGGGAGACGTCCATGCCGACGGCCACCATCACGAGAGCGCCGACGCCGGCTTCAAGTTGTTCACCGTTCACGGGCTGATGGCCTTCCTGCTGATGTTCGGCCTGGTGGGGCTGGCGCTCTCGCGCCAGACCCGTCTGGGACTGCTCCTTGCCCTGGCCGGGGCCTCGGTCGCGGGCCTGGTCACCATGTGGCTCATCGCCCGGGTGTTCAGCGCCCTGGGCCGGCTGCAATCCAGCGGCACGCTGCGCATGGACAACGCCGTGGGCTGCGAGGGCACGGTGTATCTGACCATCCCCGCCGGCGGTTCGGGCCGGGTCCAGGTGACGGTGCAGGACCACCTGCGGGAGTTCGACGCGACGGCGGAGGACGGCGAGGTAATCCGGACGGGCGAAAGAGTCCGGGTGATCTGGACACAGGGCGACAGCCTGGTGGTGGAGCGCATCCAAGACTGATTGACATGGAGGAGATTGCATCATGGAATGGTTTTTGACCATCATCGGTTTTTCGTTCGTCTTTCTGTTCACGGTGCTGCTGATCGCTTCGCGCTACAAACGGTGCCCGTCGGACAAGATCCTCGTGGTGTACGGCAAGGTGGGTGAAGGGCAATCGGCGCGTTGCATCCACGGCGGCGGTGTCTTTGTCTGGCCGCTCATCCAGGACTACGCCTTCATGAGTCTGACGCCCATGACCATCGGCATCCCCCTGCAGCGCGCCCTGTCGTTGCAGAACATCCGCATCAACGTGCCCAGCACCTTCACCGTGGGCGTCAGCACGGAGCCAGGGGTGATGCAGAACGCCGCCGAACGCTTGCTGAACCTGGACCGCAGCGACATCGAGGAGATGGCCAAGG
The DNA here is from genome assembly GCA_937925645.1 of uncultured Acidobacteriota bacterium. Lineage (GTDB taxonomy): Bacteria > Acidobacteriota > JAAYUB01 > JAAYUB01 > JAAYUB01 > JAAYUB01. The sequence continues at coordinate 1,719 of CALAMB010000281.1, read as the reverse complement.
AGATCATTTTCGGGCAGCTCCGACTCACGGTGGCCTCCCTGACCATCGAGCAGATCAACCAGGACCGGGAAAGCTTCCTGGATTCGATTCGCAAGAACGTGTCGCCCGAACTGAACAAGATCGGCCTCTACCTGATCAACGTCAACATCACCGACATCACCGACGAGAGCGACTACATCGAGAGCATCGGCAAGAAGGCCGCCGCCGAGGCCATCAACCAGGCCCGGATCGACGTGGCCGAGCAGGATCGACACGGCTCCATCGGTCACGCCCAGGCCACCATGGAGAAGGAGATCAAGGTCGCCGAAAACGTGGCCGCTTCCGACAAGGGCAAGAAGCAGGCGGAAGCCGGGCGGCGCGTCTTCGTCCAGCAGCAGGAAACGCTGGCCGCCGTCGGCGAGGCGGATGCCGAGCGGGAAAAGGAAATCAAGCTGGCCGAGAACAAAGCGGCCGCCGACAAGGGCAAGAAACAGGCGGAGTCCGACCGGCGCGTGTACGTCCGCGAGCGCGAAGCCGAGGCCATTGCCGGTGAGAACAAGGCCCAGGCCGACATCGCCACCGCCGAAGCCGAGTTGGCGGTGCGCCAGGCCGAGGCCCGCCAGCGCGGTGAACTGGCCCGCCTGGCGGCTCAGGTGGAAATCAACAAGGCGCAGTACCTGGCCGAGCAGGAACGTCTGGTGGCCGAGGAAGTGGTCCGGCAGGAGATCGAGAAGCGGAAGATCGAGATCGCCGCCGAGGCCGCCGCCGAGCAGGCCCGCCGCCTGGCCAAGGGCGAGGCCGACGCGATCCTGCTCAAGTACGAGGCCGAGGCGAAGGGACTCCGGCAGGTGCTGGAAAGCAAGGCCGCCGGCTACCTCAAGTTGTTGGAAGGCTGCCAGGGCGACGCCAAATCTGTGGCTACCCTACTGCTCATCGAAAAGTTGCACGACATCGTCGGCAAACAGGTGGAGGCGATCAAGAACCTCAAGATCGACAAGCTCACCGTCTGGGACTCCGGCGCGTCGGCCGACGGCACCACCACCACCGCGAACTTCCTGTCCGGTTTGATCAAGAGCCTGCCGCCCCTGCACGAAATCGCCGAGATGGCCGGGGTGGAGCTGCCCAAGTATCTGGGCGAGATGATCGAGGAGAAGAAAGCCAAGCCGGCGGCGGAATGACCACCGGCCGCCGGCCCGTTGGCGTGAACGCGTTTTCTGTGGCGATAGATCAATAGAAAATCCCGCGACGGCCGCCGCGGGATTTTTTTGCGGCCGCGGATTACTCGAGGTAGGTGTAGCCCTCGATGCCCTCCTCGAGGAAGCGCTGGATCCGGGCGGACTCCTTGATGGAAAGCCGCCGCTTCTCGATGCTCTCCTCCACCGCCTGCCGGATCATCACCATGATGTCGCGCTTCTGGTACTGCATGTACGCCAGCACGTCGCGGACCGTGTCCCCCTCCACGATCTTGTCGATCCGGTACTTGTTCTTGCCGGTGACCGAGACATGCACCGTGTGCGTGTCGCCGAACAGGTTGTGGAGGTCGCCGAGAATCTCCTGATAGGCGCCCACCAGGAAGGCGCCGAGATAGTACGGCTGGCTGGGGTGCAGCTCGTGCAGTTCGATGGTGCTCTTGACGTCGCGCAGGTCGATGAACTGGTCCACTTTGCCGTCGGAGTCGCAGGTAATGTCCGCCAGCGTGGCCTTGCGGACGGGGCGCTCGGTGTGGCGGTGGATGGGCAT
>CALAMB010000280.1 GCA_937925645.1 uncultured Acidobacteriota bacterium | reverse complement strand
AGTTCGAAGGGGAACGGATTCAGAATGGAGATCTGCGGTGGCTGGCCCGTGGGCGCGCCGAACAGGTTGCCCACGATGTCGCCGATTCCGCCGAACAGGTTGCCGGGCAGGATGCTGTCCACGATCCCGGTGGCGGTGTCGAAGATGCCGCCGATGCCGCCGAGCACCCCGCCGATGCCGCCGGCCACGCCGCCGAGCACGTCGCCCACCACGTCACCGATCATGCCGAAAGGATTGAGGGCGTCCATGACGCCGCCAACCACGTCGCCGATTGCGTCTACAACTCCTCCGAAATACATGATTTAACCTCCTTGATGAGTGATTGTTTTCTGCGTTCGCCTTACTTATCGGCCGATGGCGGCAGTTGTTGCGAAAAAAATCACTCCCTGGCCATCTGATACACCCAGTTCAGCACCTCGGCCACGGCCTCGTAGAGATTCTCCGGAACCTCATCGCCGATCTCCAGTTCGTGGAGCGAGTGGGCCAGCGGCACGTTCCGCATGATGGGAATGCCGTATTGTTTGGCGATCTCGATGATCTGGTGGGCCCACAGGTTCAACCCCTTGGCGGCGACCCGCGGGGCGTTCATGGTGTCCTTGTTGTATTCGATGGCGACGGCGATGTGCTCCGGATTCACCACCACGACCGTGGCCTTCCGGACGTCCTGGATGGTGTTGTGCTGGGTGATCTCCCGGAACAGCCGCTTGCGCTGGTGCTTGGTGTGGGGGTCGCCCTCCTGCTGCTTGTGCTCCTGCTTCACCTCTTCCTTGGACATCTTCATGTTTTTGTTGAACAGTTTTTTCTGGATGAAAAAATCGGCCGCGGCCACCACGAGGAAGAACACGGCCACGTACATGAACAGCTTGAACATGAGCGCGCCCACCAACTGGGCGGTCTCGTTGAGCGGGTGCTGGGCAGTGAGCACGATGTAGCGGAAGTGCTGGGAGATGACCATGTACACCAGGGCCACCACGACCGCCATCTTGATGATGGATTTGGCCAGCTCGATGTAGGTGGTGGGCTTGAAGAAGATGTTCTTGAAGCCCTCCATCGGGTTGAACTTCTTCAGGTCGGGCTTGAGCGGCTCCACGGTGAACAGCGCGCCCACCTGGATGTAGGAGACGAACAGGGCCAGGACGAACATGGCGCCGAAGATCGGGGCGCAGATTTCCAAAAGCAGCGAGCCGCCCTTGCCCAGCACGTCGAACGCATTGATACTGTCGACGTCGCGAATCTGGCTGGCCTGGGTGAAGCAGTAGGCCATGAACTGGCGCATCCGGTCGGCGAAGGACGGCAGGATCATGGCGCCCATGAGGAACCCGGCGACGAACACGGCGCCGCTGGACAGGTCCTTGCTCCGGGCGACCTGCCCCTTCTTGCGGGCCTCCCGCAATTTTTTCGGAGTGGGTTGTTCGGTCTTGTCGCCGGACATTGGACTGCCCCGTGTTTTGCTCCTATTGGGTGATCCGCCGGTACGTGCGCAGAATGGCCTGCACGCGCTGCCGCTGCGGCGCCCGCGGCTGCCGGGTCCGATACAGTTTGTCGGCGTGCTCCAAATGGGCGAGCCCCTGGTCGGCATTGCCCTGGATCAGGAGCACCTCGCCCAGGTTGGCCCAGGTTTCCGGCTCCTGGTCGTCGAGCTTGAGCGACCGCTGGTAGTAGCGCACGGCGGCATCAAGCTGGCCCAGGCGCTGGTTCACCGCACCGAGCGCCCGGCAGTGGTACGCGTTGCCCATGTCCAGCGCCATGAGCCCCTCAAACAGCACGCGGGCCTCCTCGTAGCGGCCCTCCTTGAAATAGAGGTGGGCCAGTTCCGTGAGCAATTCCAGGCGGCCGGCGCCCAGGTCCAGCACGTCCTTGAGTTGTTTTTTCCCCTCGAACACCAGGGCCAGTTCATTTTCCAGTTTCGGTTCGGTCATCGTCGCTGCTCCTCAGGTTTTTTGCTCGCTGGCCAGGCGTCCGAGGATGCTGTCCTGGTTGGCCAGCACCTCGTTCAGGTGGCCGACGAGCCGGTCCACGTAGCCGAGGCGGTTGTTCACCGACTGCACGTCGGGACGGTCGCCCTGCATCGCGGGAAGGGAGCGCAACTGCTGGACGTTGAACTCCATGTTGACTGCCATCTTGCGCAGGGCGCCGCGCACCTGGGTCCCGCTCTGCGTGGCCAGGGAATGGTTGGTCGCCGCCGGCGGCGACAGGACGGCCGCGTGCGGCGCGGTCTCGCGAAGGCCGAGCAGTTTCTCGAAGGCCTGGATCTCCTCCAGCTCCGCCGTGGCGGTCATGGCGGGTCCGGCCAGGGCGTCGAGCTGGTCCAGGGTCTCGGAGCGGTCCAGATCGTACACGGGGCCGATCCCGGCGGCATCGGGTCGTTCGATGTTGGTCATGGCGACACCTCGTTTCGCGCGTCGTCGCGGCGGCCGCCCCCGGCGGCCCCCGCGGGTCGGTTTAGAACATGCGGATCCAGCGGTTCACGTCGTGGAGCATGGCCACGAAGAAGGAACCCATCTGTTCCGCCACGAATCCCAAAACGAAAAACGCCACCACCAGGCCCACCATCATCTTGGTGGGCATGGTGAGGAAGAAGACGTTGATCTGCGGCGACACCCGGTTGATGATGCCGAACACCCAGTCGGTGAGGAAGGTGGCCACGGTGATGGGTGCCGCCATCAGCAGGCCGATCAGGAACACCTGGCCGGAGGCGTAGGCGAGGTGCTGGGCCGAGGGAACCGTCCGGGTGATGAAGTCGGGGAACGTCTCCAGCGGCACCAGCTGGAAGCTCTGAAAGATGGCCCGGAAGAAGAAATGATGGCCGCCCAGGACGAAAAACAGCACGATGGACATCTGGAACTGCAGCTCGCCGAAATAGGAGACCTGGCCCTCGGTCTGAGGCGCGAGCATGTTGGCCATGGAGGCGCCGCGGGACAGGTCCAGAATGCGCCCGCCGGACTGGATGGCGTAGAAGACAAGCGAAGAGATGTAGCCGATGCTGGCGCCGAACAGGATTTCCTTCAGCAGGAGGGCCATGTACGGCAGGGCGTCCTGGGGGATGGGCTGCACCAGACTGGCGGTGATGGGCTTGTAGACCAGGGCGGCCACCAGCAGGGTGAAGCCCACCTTCGCGTTCTGGGGCATGGTCTTGCCGCCCAGGAAGGGATTCATGATCAGGATGGGCAGCATCCGGCCCATGATGAGACCCAGCACCAGCACGAACGACTGGAACGAGTCGAGAACCCCCATCTCCCGGAGCAGCGTCTCGGCGCCCATGCGCTCCTCACTTCGGCAGGTTGGCGATCAAGGCGAAACAGGCGGCGGTGAACTTCACCATCTGGCTGATCATCCAGGGTCCCAGCACGGCCAGACTCAGGAAGACGGTCAGAATCTTGGGCACGAAGGTCAGCGTCTGCTCGTGGATCTGGGTCACCGCCTGGAACAGGCTGATCGCCAGGCCCACCACCATGCTGAGCACGATGGGACCGGCCGACAGGATAATGACCATCAGCAGGCCCTCGCGAAACACTTTCAGAACCAGTTGCTCGACCATGTGGCCTCCGTCAGAGATAGCTCAGCACCAGGCCGCGGACGATGAGATACCAGCCATCCACCAGCACGAACAGCAGCAACTTGAAGGGGAGCGAGATGGTGGTGGGCGACAGCATCATCATGCCCATGGCGGTGAGAATGTTGGCGACGATCATGTCGATCACCACGAACGGGATGAAAATGATGAAACCGATGAGGAAGGCCTCCTTCAGCTCGCTGATCACGAACGCCGGGATGACCACCTGGAAATCCCGGGGGCCCACCTCGCGGGCTTTCTCCGGGTCCTTGGCCAGCCGCTGGGCCAGTTCCACGAACAGGGCGCGGTCCTTGGGGCCGGAGTGCCGCAGCAGAAACGCGCGGACCGGCTCCTTGCCGAGATCCGCCGCCTTGAAAACGTACGTCACCGTGGATTGGGAGAACATGTCCCGGCCGCCCTCCAGTCCCTGGATGTTGTTGAAGACGTCGCGCCCCACCGGGGTCATGATGAAGATGGTCAGCAGGAAGGCGAGGCCGGTGATCACCTGGGACGGCGGCACCTGCTGGGTGCCCAGCGCGTTTTTGAGCAGACCCAGCACCACCACGATCTTGGTGAACGAGGTGATGAGGATCAGCACGAACGGGGCCAGCGACAAGGCGCCGAACACGATGATCATCACCAGCGGATTGCTCAGTTCGGCGCTGCCGCCGCCCTGGGCGTAGACGGGGGCGCCCGCCAGCAGTCCCAGCAGCAGGGCCAGGGCCGGACGGGAAATGCGGGGTCGGGTGGAGCGGTTGCTCATGGTTTCTTCCTCAGCAGGACCTCGATGAAGGATGGCTTGCGCTCGGGGCCGGCCGGTGCCGGCGCGTCCGGCGGAGCCGGTACGGGCGCGGCGAGCGCGTCCAGGTCTTTTTCCACGCGGGTCAGGAAATGGATTCCTCGCTCGGAGGCGGCCAGAAGCAGGATCTCGCCGGCTACGTTGACCAGGAACAGGCTGCGGTGATTGTCCAGCCGGTAGTTCTCCAGAATCCTGATGTGGCGGGCGTCTCCGCCTTGAGGGCCGTAGAGTCGCGGCAGGATCCACCGCAGGCTGAGCCAGGCCAGGCCGCAGATGCCGGCCAGGATCAGCAGCAGCTTGAGCAGCATCCAGCCGTATTCCACCGGGGTGGTGTCGGGCAACTCGGGATCGGCGGGGCCGGCCGGCCGTTGCGACTGGGGTTTGGAATCACCGGGCATCAGCCAGAGACCGGCCGCGACCATCGCGACCAGGACGAGAATCGGCAGATAGCGTTTGTATGGCTCGAACTTCATAGGCGGTTATTTTTTCAGCGACAGGATTTTCACCCCGAGGGCGTCGTTGATCTTGACCAGTTGGCCGCGTCCGACGAGCTGGTTGTTCACGCACAGGTCCACGGGATCGGCGGGCGCGCGCTGCAGCTGGATGATCTGCCCGGGCACGAGCTGGACCAGGTCCGCCAGTTTCATCGTGACGCGGTCCAGCTCCACTTCGAGGCTCAGCGACAGGTCGGTCAGCAGCTCGCCGGGAGTCTCCGTCGGCTTGACCGGCGGGGTCTCGGGCGGGTTGGCGGGCGGGTTGTCGGACATTATGGCCTCCGCATGTCGGCGTGTGAAATGCTGAAATTCGAGCGCATAGCGGCCGTCGGCGAACCGGAGGACGCCGGCGCCGGTGAGGGTCGTGCCGGTGCGCAACTCCAGCCGGACCGGGCCGGTCAGGCCCGCCTCGGGGTCGCCGGCCGGCGCGCCTTCGGGCATCAGGATGATGTCGCCCGGTTCCAGTGACATCATCTCGTTGAGCGACAGGCTGACGCCGCCCGCCAGCACGGCCAGCGGTACGGACAGCCACTCCCAGCCGTCGAGGCGGTCCAGCCAGTAGGCGGCGTCCGGTTCGACCGGCCCCGGCCCGGCCTCCCGGCCGTGCTCCGACCAGAACCGGATCACGCCATCCGGGATCCGCAGCCAGATGTCTCCCTCGGTGTCCTCAAACCGGATGGTGAAATGGGCGACCACGGCCTCGGCCGAGGGCGTCAGGGACTGCAGCGGGGAATCGAGGGCGGCCAGGTAAAACGCCTCGCGGCTTCCGGACACGGTGTGGCGGTGCACCAGTTGCAGCAGCTTGAGCAGGAGAAACTCGGCCAACCCTTTCTCGACGTCGCTGAGCGCCTCCTGCACGCTCTCCTCGCTGTATCTCAGCCCGACGAGGGATTCCAGCCACAGGCGCACCTGACGGGTGGGCAGCAGCAGATCCGCAAATTGGGCGCACCCGTGCAAGCCGATCCGGGCGTTGGTCAGGGTGATCGTCTCCGGCGGCAGGTTGAGCGTGGTCTCAAACCCGCGGAAGGCGAACGCCACCTGCGGCGGCCGCAGTTCGGGATCCTGGAGCTTGAACACCATCTCGGTGCCCATGATGGCGATAACGTCACCGCTCTGCAGCGTGGCGGCCGTGTCCTTGACCAGACGCTGGGTGTTGACGATGGTGCCGTTGACGCTGCCCGGATCCACGATCTCCCAGCGGTCGCCGCGCTTGTGGATCTGGGCGTGCACGCCGGAGACGCCGGTTTCACCGAGGACCAGATGGTTGTCCTTTTTTCGGCCGATGGTGAACACGGCGCCTTCCACCGGGATCTCTTTCGGCCCCGGGCCGCCCTTCTTGACCACCAGCAGCGGCGACTGGCTCTCCTTCACCTTGCAGTAGCGCCGAAACAGTTCGACGACGGTGTGCTCCAGGCGCTTGCCCGACAGCAGCGGCCACCACAGCCCGACCAGCTGCTGGATATTGCCCGACCCGGCTCCCGGCGCGACCGGGAGGTCCTGAAACCGGTAGGGCGTCGCACGTGTACCCGAAGCGGAGATCAATTGAAGTCGGCTGGTCATAGGTGCCGCCTGGTTTTTTAAATATCCGTCCAGTCTTCGGTCTCGTCCTCTTCCGGCTGCTGTTGCTGCTGCTGGTGGGACTGTTGCTGGCCCTGTTGCTTGGGCGGTTCCTTGTACTGCACTTCCACGGTGGCCACCTGCAGGCCCTTCTGGGTCAGGGTGTGCATGAGTTCGCCCACGTGGGCCTCCAGCTTGTCACGCACGTCCCGGCTCGCGGCTTCCAGGATGGTCACGACCTTGTTGTCATGAATGCTCACCCGGATGGTCATGCCGTCCAGGACGGTGGATTTCAGGTCGAACTGGAGTTCCTTGTCGCCGGCCCGGTTGACGCCCACCCGCACGGCCTGGACCACCTCGTCGATGACCTTCCGCGGCAGCGCCGATTCCGCGCGGAGATCGCCGCCGGCCGGCGGCTCGATGGTCCGGGCGCGCAGGTGGTGGTACACGGGAAACTCGCGCAGCGGGGCGTCCTTGTCGGCCGCCGCGTCCTTGGGGCGCGTCCGGACGGCGCCCTTGCGGACGTCGTCCCGGTCGTCCCGCTCGCGATCCTGCTTGTCCATGACCTTGTCGAAGGCGGACGGCGAATCCTTGCGTTCCGAGACGGGCGCGGCGTCCGCGGCGGTTGACGGATCGACCGGCGCGCCGCCCGAGGTGGAAGAGATCTTGTCGGTGGTCATTGGTTGTCACCTCTCCGTTTCATGAACTGGATCATCCCGATCTCTTCCATCAGTTTCTGTTCCTTCTTCTGCTCCTCGATCTTGAGCTGCTGCAGCCACCCTTCCTTGTGCTTGTTCATGGCCTCGAATTCCTTGGCGCAGCGGATGAGCTCGGCCTTGGTTTTTGCCACCGCCTCCGCCGCGCGTTCCACCGCCTTGGTCTGTTTGTAGATCCGGACGTCCAGCTCCTTGCGTTGTTCGTGGAGCCCCTGGATGTACGTCTTGTACTGCTGGGACTCCTGAACGGTCAGCTCGCCCTCCATCGCCTTCTGGTCCCGCTTCTGGCGGGTGTCGTCGATCCGGGCCAGCAGCCGCGTCTTCTGCTCCTCCAGTTCCCGCTGCTTCCGCTCCTCCTCGGCCAGCGCCTGGTGCGCCCGGGCCAGCGCTTTTTCGGCGTCGGACTTGGCCTTTTCCTTCTGGTCCAGCACGGGCTGGAGGCGGTACTTCGGCTTCTGGGCCATGATCAGAAGAGTTCCTTCAGTTTGGTGACCGTCTCCTCGAAGCCCATCTTTTCATCAATGCGCTGCTTCAGAAAGGTGTTGACCGCTTCGATCTTGTCGATGGCGAAATCCACGCGCGCGTCGCTGCCCTTCTGGTAGGCGCCGATCATGATCAGGTCCTTTTCCTTTTCGTAAGTGGCCAGCACCTCGCGCAGCTTGATGGCCGCCTGCCGGTGCTCGGGCGGGACCACCGCGGTCATCACGCGGCTGACGCTGAGCGAGACGTTGATCGCCGGGTAGTGGCCGCGCGAGGCCAGGTCGCGGGACAGGATGATGTGCCCGTCCAGGATGGAGCGCACCTCGTCGGCCACCGGCTCGTTCATGTCGTCGCCCTCGACGAGGATGGTGTAGAACGCGGTGATGGACCCCTTGTCGGAGTTGCCGGCCCGCTCCAGCAGCTTGGGCAGCTCGGAGAAGACCGAGGGAGTGTAGCCGGCGCGCGCCGGCGGCTCGCCGCAGGCCAGGCCCACCTCGCGCTGGGCGCGGGCGAAGCGGGTGACCGAGTCCATCATCAGCATGACCTTCCGGC
>CALAMB010000279.1 GCA_937925645.1 uncultured Acidobacteriota bacterium | reverse complement strand
CAGGCGGCGGTGTTCCCCGCCGGCTACCCCGGCGTGGTCAGCCAGCACGATTACCTGAGCCAGTCCTCCATGCTGGAGGCCTCCATCACCTCGGGCCATGTGTCCAGCCTGAAGCTGGACGTCAAGGGCACGCCGGTGATCCAGTTTGACGCCCCGGTCACGTGGGGCAATTCGGGCGGCCCGGTATTCAACGAACGGGGCGAGGTCATCGGCATCGCCACGTTCATCAGCCTGGCCCCCACGGGCGCCCAGAGCGCCATCCCCATCCAGGGCTTCAATTTCGCCGTTCCCATCAATACGGCCAAGGAATTCATCAGCGCCGCCGGCATCCAGTCGAAGCGCGGGCTGCTCGACGGTCTGTGGCAACAGGCGCTGGACTTCTACTTCGACGAGGACTACGAGGCGGCGGTCGTCAAGTGCGACGAGATCCTCCGCCTGATGCCCAACCAGCCGGATGCCAAGCGGATCCAGGTGAAGAGCCAGGAGTGGCTCACCGCCCATCCGCCCACCTTCTTCAGCCGGTACGGCACGATCCTGGCGGTCGTGGGAGGCGCCCTGCTGCTGGTGGTCATCGTCGGCGCGGTGGTGATCCTGGCGGCGCGCGGCAAGAAAGGCGCCCCGGCGGCGCCGCGGCCGGCCGCCGGCGTCCCGGAGATGAAGGCCACCGTGGTCGACATCCAGGCGCAGCGCCAGCAGGTGGGCAGCTTCGGCCGGGTGGTCTGCGAGAAAGGTCCCGGCGCCGGCAAGGTGACGGAGATCCCGTCCAAGGGGCTGGTGTTCGGCCGCGACGCGTCCCAGTGCACGGTGGTGGTCCCGGACGACCACGTGTCCAAGGTGCACGCGCTGCTCACCCCCAGTCCCAAAGGCCTCCTGCTGGAGGACCGCGGGTCCACGAACGGGACGTTCATCAACGACGTCAACAGCCCGCGGGTCCAGCAGAACTTCGTCAAGAGCGGCGACCGGATCATCCTGGGCAGCAAGCAGGCGGCCATCTTCCGGGTGGAGTGACCCGGGGCGCGGACGCGGCACCGGAGCGGAGCGATGTTGAAATTCTGTGCGCACGGACATCCGATGGAAGAGTGGATGACCGAGTGTCCGTACTGCGCCCGCACCGAAGACGGCGTGCAGAAACCGCTCGGCAGCTCCACCCCGCCTCCCGTTCCGGCCGCGGGCCCGACCGAACTCGGCCCCGGTTCGCCGCTGCGGGCGACGGTGGTGGATGGCTATACGGCGCATTACCGGACGCCGCCGGGCGCGACGGTGGCGGATGGCGTGTCCTTCGACGCGACGCCCACACGGCCGCTCACGCCGCCCCCCGGACGCCCGTCCGGCGGTCTCCCCCTGCTGGGCTGGCTGGTGGTCATGAACGGCCCGGCCAAGTTTCAGGACGTGCGTCTCGACCGCGAGCAGGTGGTGATCGGCTCAGACCCCGGCGCCGGGTTGCGGCTCGATGCGGCGGGGGTGGCGCCGTGCCACGGGCGGGTGGTCAAAGAGCGGGACGGCCTGTACCTCGAGGGGGTGGACGGAGCCGTGTTCGTCAACAACGGCGCCCGGCCGTCGCCCCGCCATCTGCTGGCGGACGAGGATCTGATCCGCATCGGCAGCGTCTACGTGAAATTCCGAAAATTGTGATCGGGGGCGTCTCATGATCGGCCAAGTCATCGACCACTATAAGATCCTTGAAAAAATCGGCCAGGGCGGCATGGGCACGGTCTTCAAGGCGGTGGACATCAACCTCGACCGTATCGTCGCCATCAAGGTCCTGTCGAAGGAGCTGTCCCAGGAGGCCAGCCTGATCCAGCGGTTCCTCGCGGAGGCCAAGACCCAGGCCCAGCTCAACCACCCCAACGTGTGCACCCTCTACAATTTTTTCCGCCATCAGGACCAGTTGTACATGGTGATGGAATACATCGAGGGGATGAACCTGGAGCAGATGATCCGCCAGCGGGGAGCGATCCCCTTCCACGAAGCCGTGCCGCTTTTCCAGCAGGCGCTGTTCGGCCTGAGCCAGGCCCATCGGATGGGCATCCTGCACCGGGACATCAAGCCGTCGAACATGATCGTGAACCGGCAGGGCATCGTCAAGGTCATGGACTTCGGCATCGCCCGGGTGATGGGCCAGTCGCGGCTCACCCAGACCGGCCTGCAGGTGGGCACCCTGTACTACATGTCGCCGGAGCAGATCCAGGGGAAGGAGACCGACTTCCGGTGCGACATCTACGCGCTGGGCATCACGCTCTTCGAACTGCTCACCGGGACGGTGCCGTTCCGGGGGAGCACCGATTTCGAGATCATGCAGGCCCACGTGCGGACGCCGCCGCCCGCGCCCTCCAAAGTGCTGCCGCAGTTGCCTAAGGTGTTCGACCGGGTGGTCCTGCACGCCCTGGAAAAGGACCCGCGCGCCCGCTACCAGACCGTCGAGGATTTCTCGCAGGCGCTGGGCGCGGCGCTGCAGGAGGCCCTCCGCACGGCGCCGCCACCCCGCGCCACCGCCGCCTATGCCGCCACGGGCGCGGCGCCGCTGCGTCCGGCGGGGACACCGCCCCCGCCGCCGGGCACCCAGGCGTACGCTTCCGGAACGCAAGCCTGTCCGCCGGGCACCCAGGCCTACCCCGCCGGGACGCAGGCGTATGCCGGGGGCACCCAGGCGTACCCGTCCGGCACCCAGGGCGTCCAGATGCCCGGCGCCACCGTTTTTGACTCACGGCCGGGTACCGGATACGCCGCCGCGCGGCCGGACGTCGCCAAAAAGAAAATGCTGATCATCGGCGGCATTGCCGCCGCCGGATTGATCCTCGTGACGCTGACGATCGTGGTGCTGGCGGTGTTGCTCAAGCCGTCGCCCAGGACGCCGACCGCCGCGACCCCGGTGGCCGGCGGCGGCTCCAGCGGCACCCAGGCCCCGCCGGTGGCGCCCCCCGCGTCCCTGCCGGCCGCCAGCCCGTCATCGAGCCAGCCGGCCGGCACGCTCACGCTCCCCGTGCTCCCCGGTGGCGCGACGCAGCCGGACAAGGGGCGGAAAGATTCCAAGCCGCAGCCGGCGCCGCCGACTCCGCCGCCGGCGGAGGAGCCGCCCGATTCCGGCAAATGGGCAACCAAGGGCGATCATTCCGGATCGGGCGGACAAGCGCCCGTGGAAGATCCGCTGCAGGCGTTGTCCACCCAGGCCTACCAGGCGTATTCCGAGGGACGATTCATCGAACCGCCCGGGAACAACGTGCTGCAACTCACCGGGGAGATCCTCCGGCGCGATCCCGGCCACGCGTATGCCCTGCAGCTGCAGCAGGACGCCGTCTCCGTGGTCCACGGCCAGTTGCAGTCGCAGATCGACTCGGGCGATCTGGCGTCCGCCAAGCGCCTCTGCCGGCTGCTGATGCAGTTTTTTCCCGGTAACGGCGATTACCGGCAACTGATGAGCAACCTGGAGAACGCGGAGCAGCAGGCCGCCGCCATGAGCGAGGCGCAGACGTTCCTCGTGGGCCACGACCACAGCGGCGACTTCACGCTGTTCTGCGTCGGCTACCTGTCCATCTTCCCCGACCGGGTGGTCTATCGAACGATCCGCTCCATCGACGGCCGCACGGATGACTTCGAGGTGCCGCGCTCGGCCATCAAGGAATTCAAGACCAACCGGTTGCCCATCGGCATGTACCGGGCGTTCCATATCAAGCTCACGAACGGAAACAATTTCAATTTTGCCCACATCGATCAGAACGGCAACGACATCGGCCCCGAGGCGGTGGTGTCGGCGTACGGCTATTGACCCGGACGAGATCCCGCGGCGGGCGGTTCCGCGTGACGCGCCGCCGCCGCGCCGCCGCCGCCAGCCAATCCATCCTTAGGCGGAACCATGAAGCGCAGAACCGTATGGACGACTGTCGGCTCGATCCTCCTGGCGGCGGCTCTGCTCGCGATCCAGATCCCGGCCGCCGACTGCACCATGGTGGGCGCCACCGGGCGCGCCACCCGCGACGGCGTGACCATCCTGGGCAAGAACCGCGATTACCCCGTCAACTCCGGCCAGATCCTCCACTTTCAGCCGGACGGGGAACACCCCGCGGGCGCCACGACGGCGATGCAGTTCATCACCATCGCGGCCGCTCGCCAGACCTGGCAGCTGCTCGGTTTCAAATCCATGGACGAGCGGAACCGGGACGACCGGCTGTGGCGCTGGGGTGTGGGGATGGGCATGAACCGCCACCAGGTGAGCGTGGCCAACAACGACGGCAACACCTGGGACACCTTCGACGGGCCGGCCCTCCACGACAACGACATCACCCGCCTGATCCTGGAGCGCTGCCGCACCGCCCGGGAGGCGGTGGACCTGGTGGACGAGCTCATCGCCCGCCATCACAGCCGGGTCCCCGAAATCTACACCGTCGCCGATCCCGCCGAGATCTGGATCATCGAGACCACCGGCAACCGCTGGGCGGCCGTCCGCGTGACTGACGGCGTCTGCGTGCGGGCCAACCGGTTCGAGATCACCGACCCCGACCTGCCCGACGATTCGGACCGGTTCCGGCTGCGCCGCCGCGAGCTCATCGAGCACGCCCGCGCCCGGGGGCAGTACCGCGAGGAAAACGGGCGGTTCAGCTTCCGGCTCTCGTACAGCAGGGACTATCACGGCCCGGACAACACCCATTACAACGAGATGCGCTACCGCCGGGGCATGGAGCGGATGCGGCTCATCGAGGGGCGGGTCACGGTGGAGGGGGTCGCCGCCGTGCTCCGGGATCACTTCGAGGACTGGACGTTCGACACCGCCGACGGACGCGCCATCCGGCCGCACACGCCGGGCGCCGACCCCCACTGCGCGATGACCGGCTCCCTGCTGGACGGGGCCCCGGTGCGCACCATCTGTTACGGCGGCACCGTGGGTTCGATGATCGCCGTTTCCCAACCCGGCGCGGCCGCCGGCTTGGGCGGCACCCTGTGGGCTTGCCTGCACCTGCCTTGCCTCAACGCGTACGTCCCGTTCTTCCCGGCGCTGGCTAACCGGCTTCCGGCGGAACTGACCCGCGCGGGCGGCGCGTACGAGCAGGAGTCGCTGTGGTGGCGTCTGGCCGCCGTGTCGCGGAACCTGGAGGCGCGCTGGGCGGAATCGGGCCAGGCGATCAGCCGGATCCGCGCCCACTGGGCCAAGCTGGAACGAAAGGAGCTGAAGGAGTGGCGGGAAATCCGCCGGCGCGCCGACGCGCTGGCGCGGCAAGGCAAGGCGGACAAGGCCCGGCGGCTGCTCGCCGACTTTAACGCCCGGTGCGTCCGGCGCCTGAGCCGGGGAGCGGACCAGGTGGCGCGCTGGGTGCCCGGCTTCGACGCCGCGGCTCCGCCACCGGCGTTTTTCGAGCGGCGGTACTAATCGGCCGGCCCGGTCCCGGCATCATCCCCACTGAACGGGAAGGCGAGCACCAGCATCCGGCCGTCGGTGACCAGGTCGTCGCCGGTGGCGTTCCTGGCGGCGCGCGGAAGGTCCGGCCGCTCCAGCCAGCAGACGCCCCGGGGCAGCTCCGTGAACATGAGATCGGCGGCGATCTTGTCCCGTTCCCGGTCGATGTGGGGATCGATCTTGTGGTACCAGGACAGGCCGGCCTTCTCCGCCCCGATGCCCACGTCGTGGGTGGCCGCGGCCAGCCAGGCCGTTTCGCCGCTGACAGGTTCCGGCAGCTTCCAGATCCGGACATGGTGCCGCTTGGCGAAGGTGTTGAGCTGTTTCTGAAACACCAGGTCGGGCGGCCGCCCGCCCATCAGGAACGTGGCCACCGGCGCCGTCGAGTAACCCTTCTGTCGCAGGACGGCGAAAAACGTCTTGGCGCCGGAGACCATCCCCGTTTTTTCCGCCGGAGTCCAGCCCGCGGCTTCGAAGCTCTGCTGCAATTGTTCGGCGGTTCCGAACAGCGCGATGTTGACGCAGTCGCCGGGACGGCCGTCGGCGGACTCGGTGCGGGCGGGGCCGTCGCGGAGCTGCGCGGCGGCCGCGTCGTCGAGCATCAGCTCCGGCCAGGGCGTGACCCCGGCGGGCGGCTTGAAACGGGCGGGGAGCTGGACCTGGACGGTGAGCTCGGTGCCGGCGGGGTAGTCGATTTCCCGATGATACGTGCGGCCGAAGGCGTACATGGCGCTGTCGAAGGCGTAGCCCACCGCCGGGTACAGCTTGCCGAGCATGTGGAATCCCATTGAGATGCGGCTGGCGGTGCTGTGCGGGTAGGCGATGCCGATGATCAGACCATCGCGGACCGTCTCGCGCGCGTTATCCACCGACAGCAGCCGGGTCGTCAGGCCCAGGTGCGAGCCGTCCGGCAGGATCAGGTCGCCCAGATCCAGCATGAGATTGGCCCGGTCGTAGGCGTCGCGGCACTTCTGGGTGCGCAGCACGGTCCCGCGGATGCGGGTGCCGGCGCTGACCACGGTCTGTCCGTTCACCGTCACCGGCGCGCAGATGACGCCTTCGACCAGGTCGCCGGCGCGCGACCGGGCGCTGCCGACGGCCGAGGTCAGCCGGATGTCCAGGTTGGTCCCGATGGGGATGCCGGCTTCCAACAGGGCGCGGAGCCGCGCCATGTCGCCGGCGGCGCTCGCGGCTTCGAGCTGCGCCACCTGCTCCGCCAGGCGCTGGGCGATGGTGTTGGTCTCGCGACCTTCCGCCCCGTTTTCCAACAGCAGGTCCTGGATGGTCTCGTACGGCGCGTACCCCTCGTAATCCAGCGGCGTGTTCCCGAACACGTCCCGGCAGTTGGGGTCCGCGCCATGGCGCAGCAGATGCTCCATGACCTCGATACCGCGCTCCTGCTCGGCCCGGCGACCGGCGGTGCTCGCGGTGATCACCGCCCAGTGCAGGACGTTGCGGCCCAGGTCGTCCCGTTCATCGACCGTGGCGTCGCGGTCCAGGAGCGAGTCCGCGCGGTTCAGGCGGAGCTTGATTTCCGCCGGCTTGACCGCGCGGGCGGCGGCGGTCAGCTCCGCCAGCACCGAAGTGGGCGGGGGGAGAGTGTCCTTGCCGCCGGCAACTGTCAGCATCAGCGCCAGCCAGAGGCAGGCGAGAGCCGGCCCGCGCCGCGGCCGGGAAAGCGCCGACAAAATAATGACGTGTCGCATAATGCACCTTCCGGGCGGAGTACGTTTTGGGAAAGCTCCGACACCGCATTGTAGAAATTGGCGCCGGCGAAGGCAAGGGCTACCAGTGGCGGGTGGGATTGCCGCACGGCGGGCCGGAGGTCCGGCAGTCGGTCGTCGCCGGCCGGCGGCCGCGCCGTCGAGCCAGCCAGCGGTAAGCGGCGTCGCGCAGTGGCCGGGGGACGGCGGTCAGGACGACCAGCCAGGACCAGGGCGGGTGCAGCCGGCGGACGACCTGCCGGACGGCGTCGGCATGGAGCCGGATCCGGCCGTTGTCGAGACAGGCGACGGTGTCGGCGGGCAGTGCTCCGGCCGGCTGTTCCGCGATCAGCCGGCGGCCGGCCGCGGATTGACGGGTCACGATGCGCAACCGGCGACGCGGCGATCGCCGGAGTGCCCAGGCGGCCATGTTCCGGCACATCGAGCAGTCACCGTCGATGAGGATGATCATCGGGAGACGGGATGAACCGGGGCGGTCGGATGGTCGCATGGCGCCGCTCCTCCTTCGGAATGTTGGATTCATGCCGCCGCCGGACGATTCTGTCTCGCGCCGGGTGCGATGACCCTTGCCTGCACGGGGTCGGGATGTTATGCTGCGCGCATTCATTCCGGACAGCGAGGTGCACATGGGCGGACACCCGGCAGGCTGGATGGGGCCCGGGCCCCGTTGGCTGGGAGTCGTACTGATCGTCGCCGCCGTCGCGGTCGGCGCCGCGAGCGCCGCCGAGGTGACGGGCGAAGCCCGGGTGGGTTTTTATTCCCGCTATTTCTGGCGGGGCCAGCTGCTGAGCGAGGGCGTCGTGCTGCAGCCCGAGGCGTCGGTCGACGTGTCCGGGTGGTATGCCGGCGTCTGGGCGAACCTCGAGCCCGCGAGCGGCGATACCAACGAAATCGATTTCATGTTCGGCCGGGCGTGGGCGTGGCGGGGACTGCAACTGGAAGCCGGTTACATCATCTATTGGATCGCGAATTACTCGTCCACCCAGGAAGTGTTTGTCAGCGTAGGCCGGGATGGGTGGGTGTCGCCCAAGGTGACGGTCTACTACGATTTCGACGAGGGGGACGGCGCCTTCGTGCAGGGCACGCTGGAACGCGTCTGGCCTCTGTCTCATGGCGTTGAACTGGCGACGGGCGCCAACGTGGGCTTCAACATCCAGCACAAGGTCATGGGGCCCGGTGCGGACGCCGAGGCGTTTACCCAGTTCTACAACCTGGAGCTCTACTCCGCCCTGTCGGTGCCCCTGAACGAGCGGTTCAGCTTGGGCGGCCAGATCGGGTATTCAATCCCGTTGACGGAAGTGAGCAAGGCGGCGTTGCGCGGCATCAACTGGGACGGCGAGGCGGATGTGCTGTGGGGCGGCGTGACGCTGACCTGCAGTTTTTAGCCCGCGGCGTGTGACGCAGCCGGAGCCGGTGGTAGAATGTAAGCCGGTCCGGATCGCCATCGGCCTGATCCAGACGGAGACATGCATCGTGCACATTGAGAATGTTCTGGGGCGCAAACCCGTCGCGCTGGCCTTGGCGGTGCTGCTGGCGGCCCTCTACCTGATCCACGCGGGCACTTCCAGCATCTGGGATTCCAACGAGGCGTTTTACGTCGAGACGCCCCGCGAGATGATGGAG
Source organism: uncultured Acidobacteriota bacterium (assembly GCA_937925645.1). GTDB lineage: Bacteria > Acidobacteriota > JAAYUB01 > JAAYUB01 > JAAYUB01 > JAAYUB01. Next base: position 3,452 of record CALAMB010000279.1, on the reverse strand, counting down.
CACGGCACCCACCTCGTACCCACCTTCAACTACCAGCCCCGCCTCAACAAGCCGCCGCTGGCCTACTGGCTGGTGATCATCGCGTACCGCCTGGGCGGCGTGAGCGTATGGTCGCAGCGGATGGTCATCGCCGCTTTCGCCCTGGCGACGCTGCTGGTGGTCTGGCAACTGGCGTTCCGACTGACCGCCAGCCGGACGGCCGCCTGGGCCGCCGCTGCCATCACGGCCCTGACTCCACGGATCTTTGTCATGGGCCGACGGAGCGTCATCGACATGGTGCTGTTGTTTTCCATCACGGCCACGATCTACTTTTTCCACCGCTACCTTGAGGAGCGCCGCACCCGCGATCTGGTCTGGGTGGGCATCTGTCTCGGCCTGGGTTTCATGGACAAGGGGCCGGTGGCGGTGGCCCTGCCCCTGATCATCGCCGCCGTGTACCTGGTCTGGCGCCGCGAATGGCCGCGGGCGCCCTGGCGCGCCGTCGTCCTGGCCGCGGGCGCCTTCGCGCTGATCGCTCTGCCCTGGTACGTCGGCCTGGCCCGCACGCTGAGTTTCGATACAATCTACCGCCTGCTGGTGGTGGAGAATTTCGGCCGCTTCACCGTCGAGGATTTCGGACCGTCGCGGGGGCCGTTCTATTACCTGCCCATCTTCCTGGCCGATTTCGCGCCGTGGAGCCTGCTGTTCGTGGCGGGACTGGCGTTGTGGCGTCGCCACTGGCCCCAGCTCAAGGAGCAGGACAGATCCCGGCTCATGCTGCTCCTGATCTGGATCGCCGCGCCGATCCTGTTTTTCAGCCTGTCCAAAAACAAGCAGGAGTACTACATCCTGCCGTCCTACCCGGCGGCGGCGATCGCGCTGGCGTGGTTGGGCCAGCGCCTGGCCGGGGCCGTCAAGCCGCAGGGATTGGCCAAATGGGCGCTCCGGGCGGCGTTTCTGTTCGGCGTGGGCATCATCGCGCTGTCGTACGTGGTGGGCCGGCAGATCCTCGACGACCACGTGCTGCTCACCATCGCCCTGCTGATCATGACCGGCATCATGGTGCTCGGTTGGATCTGGGCGGGCGGCCGCCGGTGGCGGGCGGCCCTGGCCTTGCCGATTGTCGGGGTGTACGTGTCCTGCCTGTTTCTGGCGTACGAGGTAATCCCGGCCCTGGAGAAATTCCGGCAGGTGCCCCAACTGGCCGCCATGATCAACGAGCGCGCCCGGCCCGACGATTATGTGGCGTATTTTGCGACGGCCCTGCCCTCGCTCTGCTATTACACCCGCCGGCCCATTCTGGAACTGTTCTACGACGGCGAGATCTACAATTTCTTTCAGCGCCGCGAGACGATCTATTGCCTGATGCGGAAAGACAAACTGGCGGTGCTGGACCGGGCGGGGATTCCGTACCAGGTTCTGGCGGAACGGCCGTTCCTGTCGATCCGGGCCCGCCGGCTGGGCAACATGATCCCCGCCATGTACGCCAATCCGCTGTGCCTGGTGACCAACCAGCCCGCCGGAGCCGCGCCAGCCACCGCCGCCACTCCATGACAATTCGCGCGCAGACGCCGTCGCCGCGCCGGCCGCCGCGGACGGTCATTCACCGGCCGCGCCATCCGCGCGGAGGCGCAGGGCGCGGCGGTAATCGGCGGGCGTGTTGACGTTGAACAGCGCCCGGGTCCAGAACGGATCGGCGCCCACGTCGATGATGCGGATCGGCACGGCGTCCCAAAAACTGATCATCCGGTGCCGCCCCTGTTCGATGGCCCGCTGGACGGCGGGCAGGCAGCCGCGCCGGTAGACGCCGAACAGCGGGTGGGCGCCGTCGGCGGCGCGCAGCACCGTCGCCTCCGCGCCGGCGGCCAGCCGCCAGAGCCGTCGGATGGCTTCCGGGCCGATGAAGGGCATGTCCGCCGCGACCACCAGGCCGGCCGGCGCGGTCATCGCCTCCAGGCCCGTCCGCAATCCACCCAACGGACCGATGGGGCGCTCTTCGCGGATGAGTCGCACCCCGGGAAGCTCCGGTGGCGGGATGGCGTCGGGCAAACCCACGATCCAGGTTTCGGCCACGGTGCGGGTCAGGACAGCGGCGATGCGAGTCAGCAGGGTGCCCTCGTCCCACGGCAGACACAGCTTGCTGCGGCCCATGCGCCGGCTGACGCCTCCGGCCAGCACCAGTCCGGCGGCGGGCAACCGCTGGCCGTTCATGACGGGCGGACCCGGTTCGGGTGGGTGTACACGTTGCACCGCTCCGCGCGGGCGAATCCCACCAGGGTGACGCCGTGGGCCTCGGCGATCTGGACGGCGCCGCTGGTGGGCGCCGACCGGGACACGAGCAGCGGGATTCCGGCGCGGATGGTCTTCATGACGATGTCGCTGCTCAGCCGGCCGGTGCTCACGAGCATGGCGTCGTCGCCGACGGGCCAGCGATTCCGGAGGGCGTGGCCGATGACCTTGTCTGCCGCGTTGTGCCGCCCGATGTCGTCGCAAATCCGCCGGAAATCCCCCGCCTGCCAGAGCCCGGCGGTGTGCACGCAGCCGGTGTCGCGGAACAGCGGCGAACTGCCGACCAGCCGCCCCACCGCGGCCAGGATCTCGGCGACCGGGTGGGTGGCCGCCGTGTGGAGCACCGGGAAGCAGGCGGACCAGAGGGGCGACACGCGCGACACGCTCCGTCCGCAGCCGGTGGTGAACGTGCGGACGGCGTCCGGGGTTTCCATCCGGGCCGGACCGGCCAGGGTGACGGAGACGGCGTGCAGGCGGGGGTTGACCGTGACTTCCCGGACGGTGGCCGGATCATCGAAGTAGCACTCGCAATATAAAAAGCCGAGCGCCAGCTCCTCGAGTTCCGCCGGCAGGGCCATCAGGCTGGCCGCCTCCGCGCCGTTGACCCAGATACTCACCCGCGCTTCCTCGACCAGCGGGTCACGCAGCACTTCAACGCCTTTGGCCTGATATCGGATAATCTCGCGCTCGTCCAATGGTGCGGACCTCCACGTGAATGGTAGCATCGCCACCGGGCCGCCACCAGATGTCCTTTACATGAACAGTATAATATTACACGAATCCGCTTGTGTCCCGGGCGTGATTCTCATAAAATAACACGCTCCGAATACCGATGCGATGATGGAATGCCAAAACAATCTCTGCTGTGAGGGAAATAGCTTGAATACAACCGCACCGACTCCCAACCGCTGGCTGGTGGCCATCATGGGCACGCTGCTGATGGTCCTGCTGGGCACCGTCTATGCCTGGAGCTTCTTCCAGAAACCGCTCGTCAACACCTATAGCTGGAGCAACTCCCAGGTGATGTGGGCGTTCAATCTCGCCATCTGCTTTCTGGGCCTGGCCGCCGCCTGGGGCGGCATCAACCTGGCCAGGTTTGGCCCCACCAAGCTGGCCGTCACCGGCGGCGTCCTGTTCGGCCTGGGGTACCTGATCGGCGGTTTCGCACTCAGTCAGCATTCGCT